>NZ_JBIUVO010000001.1:480840-684234 GCF_044742995.1 Pseudomonas sp. NPDC087803 | reverse complement strand
GACGACGTTTTCAGCGTCGACCACAAGCGTCTTGAGAATTTTCGCCAGCGCTTCTCGTCCTTGTACTGGACGTTCAGGCCAGGTCAGCTTCTTCAATCTGCCTTGTGGGCAGCGTGTATCCGGAAAAAACAACTCGGCGGTCAGACGAGCTTGCTCAAGCGTGTTACCGATGTTCCCGATCGGGGAACGTCTTCATCATGCAAAAGCAAAACGGTGCCGTCAACGGTTTTGTAGTGATTATTTTTGCTCACTACATATTGTCGGACAAAGCTGTTTTGGAATGAGAAAAGTTCCGTTCAGGCAACGGAGGCGGGGGCGTGCAGGACGTAAAAGGTGCAGGGGTAGCCGTCTACCGAGCGCTGCTGGCGAGTGAACTCGCCACCGCTCAAATGCGGAATCAGCCTGGCCCAGAAGCGTAGTGCAGGCAGGTTGGCGTCGATATGGAAAATCTGCCATTGACCGGGCAGCCGGCTCAAGAGGGCAGAGACGACAAACTGCGCGACGCCTTGGCCACGAAAGCGTCGGGCGAGGAAAAAGTAGCCGATGTTGTGTTCGGCGCCGTCGATGTGCGTGTCGTCATCCACGGTCACGAAACCGGCCAGTTCACCGTCGACGCGGATCAGGAACGGTTGGGTGGCCGGATTGCGCCAGTAATCGTCTTTTTGCTGAATGCTGAAGAAGCCGTGCTCATCGAGTTTGAGTGGTAGCCATTGGCTGAAGTCGTACATGTAGAACTGCATGAGGTTTTCGATGGTTTGCAGTTCGTCGCGGTGGGCGGGGTGCAGTTCGATGGTGGGCATCGCGCAATGCTCCTGAAGATTGTTGCTTCAGTATTGTCGACTCACACCTTGTGGTGAGGGGATTTATCCCCGATGGCTGCGAAGCAGCCCCAGCTTTTCCTTAAACCAGGGGACTGCTGCGCAGTCCATCGGGGATAAATCCCCTCGCCACAGTTGGCCCGGCAGTTTTACTGCGGGTCGATTTACGTTTTTTCTTCCATGGCGCCGCAGCCTTGCCGGCAGGCGGCGGGCCGCTGATGGTCAGGCTCAGCGCAGAACAGCGGGTAACCTGCTTGCTCATCCACGCCGCCTGCTTGGTGACGAACTCTTCCAGACTCATCTCGCCGCTCTGCACCATGTCCAGCGCCTGTTCCCAGATGGCCGTGGTGCCGGGGTCGGCAATCGCCCGGGGCACGGCGTCGATCAGGCTGAAGGCTGCCGCAGTTGCGGCCAGCGCCTTGCCGTTCTTCACCAGATAACCTCGATCCAGCAGACCCTGAATGATCGAGGCGCGGGTCGCTTCGGTGCCGATGCCGGTGGTGTCCTTGAGTTTCTGTTTGAGCAGCGGATCTTCCACCAGTTTGGCGACGTTCTTCATCGCCTTGATCAGATCGCCCTCAGTGTACGGCTTGGGCGGCTGGGTCCAGAGATCCTTGAGGTTCACGCCGGCCACGGCGCAATCGATACCCTGGCTGAGCGCCGGCAGGGTTTGCGGTGCCGGTGCTTCACGACCCTTGGCCGGCGCCAGCGCTTCGGGCAAGGCACGCTTCCAGCCCGGCTCGATGATCTGTTTGCCGACGGCGCGCAAGGCTTCACCGGCGCAATCGAAATCGGCTTGGGTGCGGTCGTATTCGTGGTTGGGCAGAAACTGCGCCAGGTAGCGGGCGCGAATCAGGGTATAGACCGCCCGGTGCTTGCCGCTCAAACGCTCGAGATTTTTTGCCGCTGCGGTGGGGATGATGCCGTGGTGGGCGCTGACCTTGGCGTCGTTCCACGCCCGTGAGCGGCGCTGTGGGTCAAGGTAGCCGTTGAGCGCTTCCAGGCTCGGGTCGGCCTGACGCAGTGCTGTGAGTATCCCTGGCGCTTCGCTGTGCTGGCTCAGTGGCAGGAATCCGCAATCGCTGCGCGGGTAGGTGATGACTTTGTAGGTTTCGTAGAGGGCCTGGGCGATGTCGAGGGTTTCCTGGGCGCCGAGACCGAGTTTCTTCGAACAGACTTCCTGCAGGGTACCGAGGTCGAACGGCAGTGGCGCCACTTCACGCATGCGCTCGGTGCGCAGCTTCACCACCCGCGCGCTGGCGGCACTGCTGATCGCAGCCGCGGCTTGTTGCGCCAGTGCCTGATTCAGGCAGCGGTCCTGATCGTCGCAAACGTCATTGGGCGCGCGCCATTGCGCGGTGAACGGCGTGCCGTCGTGCAGCAGTTGCACCTCGATCGCCCAATACGGCACCGGCACGAAATCGGCGATGCTGCGGTCGCGATCCACCACCAGCCGCAGTGTCGGCGTCTGCACCCGGCCGACGGGCAGCACACCCTGATAGCCGGACTGACGGCCCAATAACGTAAACAGGCGACTCATGTTCATGCCGATCAGCCAGTCGGCCCGCGAGCGTCCCAGTGCCGAGTGGTACAGGCTGAAGGTTTCCGCCCCCGGCTTCAGCGCGGCCAGGGCCTTGCGGATCGACGCCTCATCCAGCGCCGACAGCCACAGGCGACGGATCGGCCCGCGATAGCGACAGTGTTCGACCAGTTCCCGGGCGATCATCTCACCCTCACGGTCGGCGTCGGTGGCGATGATCAGCTCGCTGGCCTCGCCGAGCAGGCGCTTGACCGCTTTGTACTGGCTGGCGGTGCGCGGCTTCACAGTCATTTTCCACTTGTCGGGAATGATCGGCAGATCCGCCAGCACCCAGCGCTTGTAGCGCGCGTCGTAGGCATCCGGTGGCGCGGTTTCCAGCAGGTGGCCGATGCACCAGGTCACCGTGACGTCCGTCCCCAGCCAGCAGCCGTCGCCCCGACGCTTGGCGCCGAGCACGGCCGCAATGTCTTTGGCCTGGGAAGGTTTTTCACAGAGGTACAGCCGCATAACCACCGTCGTCGATCAGTTTACTGGAGGTGCACAGAATGGCTGCAGTTGGCGCCCGGAGCAACTTTTATCTGTATGGATATACAGATAAAAGCGTTGCCGGGAGTGACCGGTATTACCGGGACGTCGAGGACGGCTATCGAGAAATCGAATGGCGCCGTGCTTGCCGCGCATGGCAGGTTCGTCGGGCCTTTAAGAAACGCGAGTGACAGGACGATCTCGCCAGAAGATCGCCACGGTCCGAACGCACTGACTACTCTGAAACAAGGAAGTCCCATCATGGCTCAAGCCACCGCGAAAACCAGCAGCGCCTATGACCAAGTGAACGCCTTCAGCCACTTGTATGACCGTGGCGTCGGCCTGGTGAACGGCAAACCGTCGTTCACCGCCGACCAGGCAGCCGACGAAATCCTGCGCAAAAACCTGTCGTGGCACGACAAGAACGGTGACGGCAAAATCTCCCTGACCTACACCTTCCTCACCGAGAAACCGGCGAACTACAACCCCAACCTCGGCAACTTCAGCCAGTTCAGCGCGCAGCAAAAGGCTCAAGCCGTGCTAGCCATGCAATCCTGGGCCGACGTGGCCAAGGTGACTTTCACCGAAGGCAATGGCGGCGACGGCCACATGACTTTCGGCAACTACGACGTCAGCACCGGCGGCGCGGCGTTCGCCTACCTGCCGAGCGGCGGTAGCTACGATGGCCAGTCGTGGTACCTGATCAACAATCAATATCAGGTCAACAAGACCCCGGACACCAACAACTACGGGCGCCAGACCCTGACCCACGAAATCGGTCACACCCTCGGTCTGTCGCATCCGGGTGCCTACAACGCCGGTAATGGCAGTCCGACCTACAACGACGCCAAGTACGCCGAAGACACCCGTGGCTACAGCCTGATGAGCTACTGGAGCGAAGCCAATACCGATCAGAACTTCAGCAAGGACGGCAGCGGCGCCTATGCCTCCGCGCCGTTGCTGGACGACATCGTGGCGGTGCAGAAACTCTACGGCGCCAACTATGAAACGCGCGCCGGTGACACCACCTACGGTTTCGACTCCAACGCCGGGCGTGATTTCTACAGCGCCACGTCAGCGGCGTCGAAGCTGGTGTTCTCGGTGTGGGACGGTGGCGGCATTGACACCCTGAACTTCTCCGGCTTCACCCAGAACCAGAAGATCAACCTCAATGAAGGTTCGTTCTCCGACGTTGGCGGTCTGGTCGGTAACGTATCCATTGCCTATGGTGTGACCATCGAAAACGCTCGGGGTGGTTCAGGCAATGACCTGCTGATCGGCAATTCGGCGGTCAACATTCTGAATGGTGGTGCCGGCAACGACATTCTCTACGGTGGTGGCGGCGGTGATACGTTGTGGGGCGGTGAGGGTGCAGACACCTTTGTGTTCGGTGCGGCCAGTGACTCGACCAACAACCAGCCGGACTGGATCATGGATTTCAAAAGTGGCGTGGACAAGATCGACCTCTCGGGCATCGCTGCGTTTGCCACGGGTGCGGCTTCGCTGAATTTTGTCAGCAATTTCACCGGTCATGCAGGCGATGCGATTCTGACGTACTACGCGCAGAACGGTCAGACCGGGCTGCTGGTCGATCTGACGGGGCAGGGTGAGGTGGACTTTGCCGTAGGTGTGGTGGGGCAGGCGGTGGCGACTGATATTGTGGTTTGATGCCAGAAGAGCAGCCCTCACCCTAACCCTCTCCCGGAGGGAGAGGGGACCGATCGGGGGATGCTGAAAACGTGCACCGACCTGATAGCACTTCGCTGAATCCACAATCGATAAAGCACTTTCAGGTCGGTGTAGAACGAAAGACACCCCGGCAGGCTCCTTCTCCCTCCGGGAGAGGGCTGGGGTGAGGGGCCTTGGCCGTTCGGCTGCAAAATCACCCCGGCCTGAACCAATGGGCTATACCTGAACCGGTCTCTGCGCCGTATTCAGGAGAAACCCCATGAGCACCACCGGCCTCAACCCCGTCATCACCCTCGAAGAACTCCCCGGTTGCCTGTTGGTGAAATTCCATGGCATCCAGGTCGCGGCGTCCTCGCATGTGCTGGTCCTCCATGAGGCCAACTACCCGCCGGTGTATTACGTCCCGCGCGAGGACATTGACGAGAAATACTTCGCCCGCACCGACCACACCAGTTATTGCCCGTACAAGGGCGATGCCAATTACTTCAGCCTGCAAGTGCCGGGGCATGAGGGGGCGAACGCGGTGTGGACGTACGAGAAGCCGAAAATCTCGGTGGAGCAGATCAAGAACTATGTGGCGTTTTATCCCGATCAGGTGAAGTTTGAAGTGATCAAGGCTGGGGCTTAGTTCCTGGATGAAGAGATTTAATTGTGGCGAGGGGATTTATCCCCGATGGACTACGTAGTAGTCCCATTTTTCACGGGGGGGGCGCTGCGCACCCCATCGGGGATAAATCCCCTCGCCACAGGTTTTTTTCACCAAAGGATCATGTGTGCAGGTTCAGATTCAGTTCTTGTCCAGATCGATATTCTTCGTCTCACGCAAACAAATCATCCCCACCACCAGACTCACCCCGGTGATCAGCACCGGGTACCACAACCCATAGAAAATATCCCCGGTGTACACCACCAGCGCGAACGACACGGTGGGCAGGAATCCACCAAACCAGCCGTTGCCGATGTGATACGGCAGGGACATCGAGGTGTAGCGGATGCGGGTCGGGAACAGTTCGACCATCAGCGCTGCCAGCGGGCCGTAGCACATGGCCGAGATGATGATCAGCGCGACGATCAGCGCCACGATCATCGGTTTGTTGATCTGTTGCAGGTCAGCCTGTTGCGGGTAGCCGGCGAGGGTGACCGCGCCGCGCAGGGCGGATTCGTCGTAGCCGTCGATCTTCACGTCACCGACGCTGACCTGCACGCCGCTGCCGGCCGGGGCGGCGGCGCTGGAGTAGGGCAGGCCTTGCTTGACCAGGAAGGTCTTGACCTTGTCGCACGGGCTGTCGAATTTGGCCTTGCCCACCGGGTCGAACTGGAAGGTGCAGGTGGCCGGATCGGCCAGCACGGTGATCGGCGCCTGACGGCTGGCTTGATCGATTGCCGGGTTGGCGTAGTGCGCCAGGGATTTGAAAATCGGGAAGTACAGCGCCGTCGCCAGCAGCAGGCCGAGCATCAGCACCGGTTTGCGTCCGACCTTGTCCGAGAGCCAGCCGAAAATGATGAAGAACGGCGCACCGATCACCACGCTGATGATCAGCAGAGTGTTGGCCACTGCCGGGTCCATTTTCAGGAACTGCGTGAGGAAGAACAGCACGTAGAATTGCGCGGCGTAGAAGGTCACCGCTTGCCCGGCGTTGATGCTGAACAGCGCGATCAGCACCACTTTGAGGTTTTCCCATTTGCCGAAGGATTCGCGGATCGGTGCTTTCGATGCCTTGCCTTCCTCCTTCATTTTCAGATACGCCGGCGACTCGTGCAGGCTCAGGCGGATCCAGGTGGAAATGCCCAGCAGCACGATAGACAGCAGGAACGGAATGCGCCAGCCCCAGATTTCAAACTGATCGCCCGTGAAGTAACGGCACCCCAACACCACCAGCAGCGACAGCAGCAGGCCGAGGGTCGCGGTGGATTGAATCCAGCTGGTGTGGAAACCGCGTTTGCCGATCGGCGCGTGTTCCGCCACGTAGGTTGCGGCGCCGCCGTACTCACCGCCCAGCGCCAGGCCCTGGAGCATGCGCAGCACCACCAGAATGATCGGCGCGGCGATGCCGATGCTGGTGTAGGTTGGCAACAGGCCGACGCAGAACGTGGCGATACCCATCAGGATGATGGTCGCGAGAAAGGTGTATTTGCGCCCGATCATGTCCCCCAACCGACCGAACACCAGCGCCCCGAACGGCCGCACGATAAACCCGGCGGCGAAGGCCATCAGCGCGAAGATGAACGCGGTGGTGTCGTTGACTCCAGCGAAAAACTGCTTGCTGATCACCGCCGCGAGGGCGCCGTAGAGGAAAAAGTCATACCACTCGAACACCGTCCCCAGAGACGAGGCGAAGATGACTTTCTGCGTGGCATTGCTGGTGCCGGCGCCGCTCGCGGCGTCCAGCGGCTGAGCGTGTTCTGACATATCGGTATCCCTCACAGTGATTGTTTTTGTTGTTCCACTGGTGTTGCGTGTCCGGTTGAGTCTTGAATTGACGCAGTTCCTGTAGGAGTGAGCCTGCTCGCGATGGCGGTGTATCAGCCAACGCAGATGTCGCATGTTATTCCGTCATCGCGAGCAGGCTCACTCCCACAGAGAACGATCATGTAGGAGCTGCCGCAGGCTGCGATCTTTTGATCCTGCTTTTGGTCTGAAAAAGCCAAAGGCAAAAGATCGCAGCCTGCGGCAGCTTCTACAGGGTTTGGGCCAGTTCAGGGGTTGCTGTGCAGGTCCTTGTCGATGGATTGAGGATCAACTGCGCCGCCTTCTCGGCAATCATCAGCGTAGGCGAACAAGTGTTGCCCGAGGTGATGCGCGGCATGATCGACGCGTCGGCGATACGCAGGCCGGGCACGCCATGCACGCGCAGTTGCGCATCGACCACCGCGTCAGCGTCATTGCCCATGCGGCAGGTACCGACCGGATGGAAAATCGTCGTGCCGATGCGCGCCGCCGCTTCGTGCAGTTGCTCCTCGCTTTGCAGGCTGTCGCCGGGCAGGTACTCCACCGGGTTGAACGCTTGCAGGGCCGGGGCGCTGACGATGCGGCGGGTCAGGCGGATCGCGTCGGCAGCCACGCGCAAATCTTCGGGATGGCTGAGGTAATTCGGTTGAATCAGCGGCGCCTGCTGTGGATCCGCCGAACGGATGTCGATGCGGCCACGGCTCTGCGGACGCAGGTCGCACACCGACGCGGTGAATGCAGGGAAGCTGTGCAGCGGCTCACCAAAACGCTCCAGCGACAGCGGCTGCACGTGGTATTCGAGGTTGGCGGAGGTCTGTTCCGGCCCGGAGCGGGCAAACGCCCCGAGTTGACTCGGCGCCATCGACAGCGGCCCGCTGCGGTCATACAGATAACGCAGGCCCATGCCCATCTTGCCCCACACGCTGCCGGCGATCTGATTCAGGGTGCGGGCGTTTTGCAGTTTGTAGATCAGGCGCAGTTGCAGGTGATCCTGCAGGTTGCCGCCGACCCCCGGCAACTCATGAATCACCCCGATGCCAAGGCGTTCCAGCAACGGGCGCGGGCCGATACCCGAGCGCTGCAGAATGCTCGGCGAACCGACGGCGCCAGCACAGAGGATGATCTCCTTGCGCGCCTTGAAGCTTTTCGTGTCCCCTTCGTGACGCGCGCTGACCTTCGACGCGCGGCCGTTTTCCAGCAGCACCCGATCCACCTCGACCCCGGTCAATATGGTCAGATTGGCGCGGTCGCGAACCGGTTTGAGAAAAGCCTTGGCCGCGTTCCAGCGCACCCCGGCCTTCTGGTTGACCTGAAAGTAGCCGCAACCCTCATTGTCGCCCTGATTGAAGTCGTCGATGCTGGCGATGCCGCTCTGCTCGGCGGCGCTGCGAAATGCGTCGAGAATCGGCCATGACAGGCGCTGTTGCTCGACCCGCCATTCACCCTTGGCGCCGTGAAATTCAGCGGCGCCGGCGAAGTGGTTTTCGCTTTTTTTAAATAGTGGCAGCACGTCGTTCCAGGCCCAGCCCGGATTGCCCTCGGCCGCCCAGCCGTCATAGTCGCCAGCCTGGCCGCGCATGTAGATCATGCCGTTGATCGAAGAGCAGCCACCGAGCACTTTGCCGCGTGGGTAGCTCAGGCTGCGGCCTTGCAGGCCGGGTTGCGCTTCGGTCTTGAAGCACCAGTCGGTGCGCGGGTTGCCGATGCAGAACAGGTAACCCACGGGGATGTGAATCCATGCGTAGTTGTCGCGTCCGCCGGCTTCGAGCAGCAACACCCGCTGCTGTTTATCCGCCGACAGCCGATTGGCCAGCAGGCACCCGGCAGGGCCGGCGCCGACCACGATGTAGTCGTATTCTTCAAGGGAAGTCTGCATTCCCTGACCTCGCTTTTTGTTTTTATTGTCGGACACTCTAGTTGTTAGCTTTCGTTAAAAGAATGTTAGTTTTTGCGCAGCCGCTGTGCGTTTTCAAACAGCCTGGAATGACGATAGCTGACAAGGACACCCCATGTTCGACTGGAACGACCTGCGGTTCTTTCTGGAGTTGCAACGCAGCGGTCGCCTGCTCACTGCTGCTCGGCGCTTGAACACCACTCACGCCACGGTGGCCCGGCACATCGAGGCCATCGAAAAGAGCCTCGGCACCGCGCTGTTCGTCCAGCACGCCCAAGGCTACGAGATGACGCCGGCAGGCGAGGCGCTGCTCAAGCACGCCGAAGCCATGGAAAACGTCGCGCTGCTGGCGCAGGAAGAAATCACCCAGTCCACCGCGCCGCTGGGCAAGATCCGCGTCGGCGTCACCGAAGGGCTGGGCATCAAGTTTCTTGCCAGCCGCATGATTGGCCTGTTCGAGCGCTATCCGGGGCTGGAAGTGGAACTGGTCGCCGTGCCGCGCTTCGTCAGCATCCTCAACCGCGAGGCGGAAATCAGCATTCATCTGGAGCGCCCGGCGGCCGACATGCTGGTCACGCGCAAGCTCACCGACTATCGGTTGGCGCTCTACGCCAGCCAACGCTACCTCGACAACGCACCACCGTTGCGCAGCCGCGAAGATCTCGGTCGGCATGCGTGGATCGGTTATGTCGATGATCTGCTGTTCAGTCAGGAGCTGATGTTCCTCAACAGCTTCTGCCGCAGCCCGCGCGTGGTGTTCTATAGCACCAGCGTCATCGCCCAGCAGGAAGCGGCGCGCTCGGGATTGGGCATTGCCGTGCTGCCTTGCTACATGGCCGCATCCGACCCGGATCTGCTGCCGTTGTTGCCGGATGAAAGCATCGAGCGCAGCTACTGGATCAGCACCCGGCGCGAGTTGCACAAGTCGGTGCGGCTGCGGGTGGTCTGGGATTATGTCGTCGGCCTCTGCGAGTCGGAGCAGGGCCTGTTACGCGGATAGTCCCACCCCACAAAAATCCCCCTGTGGGAGCGGGCTTGCTCGCGAAAGCGGTATGTCTGTGACATAGGTATCGACTGACACTACGCCTTCGCGAGCAAGCCCGCTCCCACCGGGGGTAACTGGTCGCTCAACAACTTTGCACAAACCTTCTAGCCTCAACCCGCCATTTGTGGATTACTGGCCCCAGCCCATCACCGTATTCAAACCATGAGCAACTGGATCGACCTTGCCCGCGACCGGGAAACCGGCATCGAAACCCTGCACGCGCATTTCGCCGGGCACGCGCACGCCTACGATCCGCACTGGCATGAAACGTATTTGATCGGCTTCACCGAGCAAGGCGTGCAGCGCTTCAACAGCCGTCGGGCGCGGCATGACAGCACACCGGGCAAGGTTTTCATGCTGGAACCCGGCGACATCCATGACGGTGATGCGCCCAGCCCGGACGGCTTCACCTATCGCATGCTGTACCTGCAACCGGCGTGGCTGGAGCAGGCGCTGGACGGTTTGCATCTGGGCAGTTATGGCAGCGGCTTGCCGGGGATCGGCAGTGTGCTCAACGATGATCCCGAACTGGCCCGGGCCACCTTGTTTGCGTTCAATGCGCTGCATCAGCAGGACGTGCGCATGGTGCGCGACGTGGCGCTGGACGCCTTGCTCGAACGACTGGCGATTCATCTGTATCGCCGACCACAACCGAGCGCTGCCAACCGCGCGCCCTTGATCGCCCGCCAGGCCCGTGACTACCTGATGGCCTATCACGAGCAAGACATCAGCCTGCAAACCCTGGCCGAGGTCTGCGGCACCGACCGCTTTCGCCTGACCCGCGCGTTCAAGGCAGCCTACGGTCTGGCGCCGCACGCGTGGCTGATCCAGCTGCGTCTGAGCCGTGGTCGGCAGATGCTCGCCGCCGGCATGCAGCCAGTGGAAGTCGCCGGCCGACTCGGATTCGCCGATCAAAGCCATCTCGGCCGCTGGTTCGTGCGTGCCTACGGCATCACGCCGGGCGCCTATCAGCAACGCGCCATTGGCACGTTTCGACGCTGAACAAACCTTCAAGACCACCACGCTGCTCAACCATCACAGTAGGCCCTGACTTTCTACAGGGCCGTGCCATGCTTGCGTTCATCCTCTTTGCCTTCGTTGCCTCGATCACCCCGGGGCCGACCAACCTGATTGTCCTCAGCACCAGCGCCCGACGCGGCTGGCGTCCGTGTCTGCCGATCATTCTCGGCGCGGGGGCGGGCGCTGCGTCATTGGTTTGGGTGGCCGGCGCTGGCGCCAGTACGCTGATGCTGCCCGGTGTGCGCCCGCTGATCAGTGCACTGGGAATGTGCTGGATGCTGTGGCTGGCGTGGCAGATCTTCAATGCTCCCGTGACCGCCATCGACCCCGAAGCGGGGGAAGCAAGATCTGAACTGGGTTTGATCGGCGCAGCCTTCTTGCAGTGGGTGAACCCCAAATCGTGGTTTATGGCGATTGCCGTGATCAGCGTGTTTACCGCGCAAGGGCAGGGGCTGAATGCGCTGTGCCTGGCGTTCTTTCTGGTGTCGTTGCCGTGCCTGGGTGTCTGGGCGTTGTTGGGGCGTGGGGCGGCGCGCTGGCTGAGTAACCCGGCGCAGTTGCAGTGGCTGAACCGGATTCTGGCTGTGTTGCTGGTGGTCTCATCCGCCGCTGCGTTGCTGCACCACTGAGGCAATGGTTGAGTGATATATCAGAGGCTTTTTTTTCACAAAATTTGCAGGTGAAGTGCGGATAATGAACGGGCAATCTGCTGGGGGTCTTGAGGCTGCGAGGGCAGGGTGGTGCAATCGGTTCGCCCTGCAATTGCGTTGAGACCGTCGCTCACGACAATCACGAGGCACGTTATGACTCGCGACACCGCCGTCACCCGTTATGGAAAACTCTCAATCACCCTGCACTGGCTGATGCTGGCACTGTTCGTCGGCGTCTATGCCTGTGTCGAAATCAAGGGCTTCATGCCCAAGGGCAGCGAAGCGCGCGGCCTGTTGATGGGGTTCCACGGCCTGTTCGGCACGAGCATCTTCGTCCTGGTCTGGGTGCGCCTGCTCGGCCGCCTGACCCCGCGTCCGCCGATCACTCCGAAGCCGCCAGCCTGGCAGACCGGCATCTCGCACCTGATGCACCTGGCGCTGTACGTGCTGATGATCGCCACGCCGATCCTCGCCTGGCTGATGCTCGCTGCCGCCGACAAACCGTTTCCGTACTTCGGCTTCCACGTCCCGGCACCGGTGGCGATCGACTCGGACTTCGCCAAACAGCTCAAGTACTGGCATGAAACGCTGGGCAGCACCGGCTACTGGCTGATCGGTTTGCACGCGGCGGCGGGGCTGTTTCACCACTATTGGGTGCGGGATAACACGCTGCTGCGGATGTTGCCGGGCCGCACGGAATAACCTTGATCCCCCCTGTAGGAGTGAGCCTGCTCGCGATGGCGGTAGACCAGTCGCATGGGTATTGACTGAATAGACGCCATCGCGAGCAGGCTCGCTCCCACAGGTTTTTATTGTGTGTTCGAGTGCTCGGGCTTCAGGTTTTGCGCCGGCCTGCCGATGAAATCTCCACGATTTCAACGGATGCCGTTCATGAACAAGGTTGTTGCTCTACTGGCGCTCACCGCCCTCATCACAGGCTGCAAATCCCTTGACCATCTTCAAGTTGCGGATCAGGAATTTCCCTCTTTCCGTTGCGCCAACTACTTCAAACAAGCGTCGATGAGTGAACAGCAGGTCGCTGAAATTCGCTATCTCAGTACCCAGAACGCCAATTGCAAAGTGATTCTCGGCGAGATGTACGAACAGGGCCGTGGCGTGCCGCAGGACATCGACAAGGCCAAGGATATCTATGAGTCGGTGGCCCGAAGAGCGCCGAATGTCTATAGCCGACTTGGCGACATGGCTGCTGCGGGTGTCGGCGGGCCGGTGGATCTGGTGGCGGCACGGGATTTTTATCAGCGTTCCATCGCCGAACCCGGCAATACCGAAATGGAACTCAAAGTTGCCGATTTCCTGGAAAACGGCAGAGGTGGCCCGCAGGATCTTCAAGCTGCACTGAAGCTCTACTTCAAAGCCAACGCCTGGGACAACCTCCAACGCCTGCGCGCCAAAGGCGTGGCAATGACGACCGAGCAACAACAGCAGTACAACAAGATTTACGTCCGTCAGGTGCAGTCCGGCGTCAGAGAGGAGATGCAAGAGATCGAGGAACGTCTGGCGCAAGAAAAACTGGCGACCCCCGAGCGCAAACCAGTGCTCCTGGAGCTGATGTACACCCCCGGCTCGTTAGTGCCAGTGATCTCGCTGCAGCAAAGCTCTGGCAGCAGCGTGATCGACCAAAAGGTCTTGCAAGGCTTTAGCGATTACCGATTTCCCGGTGATCCGATTTTGCCGCCAGAGCAGAAGAATCACGCGACCATCGCCAGCGTCAGAACAGACGGGCTGACCGAGAGGGAACGACTCAGAGCGCTATCAAGAAAATAAGTGCTGCGGCGTATCCCGAACTGCCTATGTGGGCCACTTGCCGGAACAGCGTCTCGCGTCCACTCTATGGGCATGCCGACATGGAGCGTCGCCGACCCTCCGTCGTGACCCAAGGGAGCTTGCAGCATGAGCGAAGACAACAAGGTAAAAGGCCCGGCGTCGTACTTCCCCTCCATCGAAAAGAAGTACGGCCAGCCCATCGATCACTGGCTGAACCTGCTCGCCGGCATCACCGACAAAAAACACATGGAGCTGGTGGCGTGGCTCAAGGATGAACACGGCATCGGCCACGGCCATGCCAACGCGCTGGTGGCGCACCATTTGGCCGCAGGCAAACAGTGAGGGCAGGGCAGCGATGAACTTCACCCACCGGCCAGTGACGGCCGAAGACGTCAAAACCCTGTGCGGCTTTCCGCAGGGCGTTCAAGAGTTGTACTTCATGTTCCCGAAAGCGCAGTACCCGCTGACGGAAGAACAAATGCACACCGCGATCAGCCAACGCTTCGACTCCACGGCTTTTCTGGCCAACGGCGAATTCGTCGGTTTCGCCAACTTCTACCGGGCCGAGCACGACGGCGTCTGCTGCATCGGCAACGTCATCGTCGCGCCGTACGCCCGTGGCCAGGGTGTCGCTCGCTACATTGTCGAAACCATGACTGCGGTCGGCTTTGAAAAGTATCAGGCCAGCGAAGTGCAGCTTTCGTGCTTCAACGAAAACACCGCCGGCCTGCTGCTCTACCCGAAACTCGGCTTTACCCCGTTCTCCATCGAAGAGCGCGCGGCACCGGGTGGCAGACGCGTGGCGCTGATCAACATGACACGCCACCGACAATAGCCATCCCCCAATCCTTGTGGGAGCCGGGCTTGCCCGCGATGGCGCCAGCCCGGCCAGACGCGCTCCCAAGTCTTGCGCAGAACCTGTGGGAGCTAGCCTGCTAGCGAAGACGCCAGTCCAGCCGCCCCATGACCCGCTGAATCACCAAGGTTTTGACCATGCCAGGCACCACCGCACGCTTGATCTACCGACGCCCAAAGCCAGCAGACCTGCCCACCGTTTTCAGCATTTTCAGCGACCCACAAACCAACCTGTTCAACCCCGCCGGCCCCATGACCGACGTCACACAAGCCGAAGCACTGCTGGATCGCTGGCTGCAACACTGGGAAACCCACGGCTACGGATGGTGGGCAATCAGCAGCGCACAAGCCCCTGAGCACGTCCTCGGATTCGCCGGCATCGCCGCCCATGACTACCTGGGCAAACAGGTCATCAACCTCGGCTATCGCTTCGCCGTCCAAGCGTGGGGCCATGGCTATGCGACAGAGGCCGCACAAACCGCGCTGACCCACGCCTTCGACCATCTCGGCTTGCCCGAGGTATTCGGCCTGGTCAGGCCTGACCACACCGCCTCAATCCGCGTCCTGGAAAAGATCGGCATGCGCCGCTTCGGCGAACTGGACGATGTCCCCGGCAAAGCCCCCAGCCTGGTATTCCGAATCCAGCGAGATGCCCGCTGATTCGAACCGCATCTCCCCTTGTAGGAGTGAGCCCGCTCGCGATGACGCCAGTCCAGCCCCCCACCAATCTCAACCCATCCAAAAATCCCTGCGGGGGGCTAGCCTGCCATTGATGGCGTCCACCCAACCAACACCAATCCCAACCCCACCACAAATCCCCTGTGGGAGCGGGCTTGCTCGCGAAGACATTCGCCCAATCACCCCATCAACCACTGACCGAAATAAACAGAAAAATCACCCCCCGTTTAAACGAAGCCTCCCGTAACCACCCGAGCCCTACAACGCCTTGCGTCATCGCCTACGAGTACGCCAGAATCCGCCGGCTTGTGCGTCTAGAGCGCGGGTTCTATCGTCTGTCGGTCACTGAAAAACAGTGATCGGGTTTGGTAGCCCGCCATAACTAGTCGCATTGCGCACCGTTCGCAGACCTCATCAGGTCGCTGCTCAATGGTGGCCATGCGCAGGACACCTTCGGGTGTGCCGGGTCCTAGTTACCGGTCTACCAACCCGCGTGTGGCCGCCACCCTTCGTTTGGTAGCGAAGGTGAAGGCTCCTCTTCAATAACTAGGAGTTTCACCATGATCAAACCAACACCCAACCCGCCAGAAACCGACCTCGCATCCCCCTACGAATCCCTCGATTCCAAAAAACTCCACGAAGCCGCCGAACGCGCCCTCGATCACTACCTCACCCCGGCCAGCCAAATCATGGCCAGCTCCCAAAAACCCGAACCCATGTACCTCGCCAACCCGAAGTGCGACACCGAATCCCTTCTCGCCAACGCCAGCGAAACCCTCGGCTCCGCCAGCGAAATGCTCAACAACTTCGCCGCCACGCTCGACACCTCCCACCGCAAAACCGCACTGGGCATCGCCCAAGTCGTCATGCTCGGCGAACTCGCCGTAAACCAGGCCCTCGACAACGTCGAACTCGCCCACTGACCGCCCCGACGCGACGAGGCCGAACCCTCGTCGCACCCGCCTGTCTCAATCGGGCTGGCACTGGGCCACGCCTTGCGCCCCCAAGCCTCGGCTGTCACCCTTCGGCCCGTTCTTCAAGGATCAGAACAAGGAATCAAGGATTGAGTGGCTACGTTCCCAACCCCCCGAAAAACCACCGCTACGAAGAAGCCAAACCCGTCGACATCCACGCCCAGCGTTGGGCGGAATATGAGAAACACGGGAAAGAACCTGCGCGCGAGCCTGAGAAAATCGGCATCGCGTTGAGGATTGGGGTTTTCTTTGATGGTACTGGCAACAATGCGAACAACACGGCGGCAGGGTTGCTGTGTGGTGCGCAGCATCCGATTGCGCCGCAGGATATTCCTGCGAGTTGCATGCCTTACATGAGTGATCCCGATAGCAGTTACGGCAACGATGTAAGCAACGTGAAAAAGCTGAGCGAATTGTATGAGGCGCCGCGACGCGCTGAGGGGGAGGGGCCACGAAAGAAAGCTTCCGGTATGGTCTACGTCGAAGGCATAGGCACCCGTTCAGGTGAAGAGGACAGTAAATTCGGCGCCGGTACAGGACGTGGCGAAACCGGTGTTGCCGGGCGCGTCCAATCTTCTTTCGCGTTGATCGAACAGCGTATCACTGAGGTATTGGATAAAAATCCCGATAGTGAAATTACTTCGTTGACCTTCGACACTTTTGGCTTCAGTCGCGGTGCGGCAGCCGCCAGACATTTCGCCAATGAAATCGTGCGTGGCAAACAAGGTCCTTTGGGCGAGATTCTCCGCAGTAAGTCCGATGCCTTCAGTTCGACCTTTGTCGATCAATACAACAGCGACATCAACATGGGCTTCATTGGGTTGTTCGACACTGTACCGTCGATTGCTGGATGGTCCAATTTAGGCAACATCAAAAGTGCAGTCGCAACGGGGATCAAACTCTACCTCGACCGACGTTATTTCACCGACGTTGTGCAGTTGGCTGCGCGGGACGAATGCAGGGCTAACTTTGCTCTCAATCGAGTAGCGATGGATCATCCGGAAATTGTCTTGCCAGGAGTGCATTCTGATGTGGGCGGGGGGTACCTCGAGGAGGCTGAAGAATGCGTGCTCGTTAGCCCAATGCAAACGCTCGAAGTGGGTAACTACGCGGATGTCACTACCACATCGATCTATCAGGATGCGGTCAATGTGAGAAATCAGTGGTTAGCCAACGGCTGGCCTTCCGAAATGCTGGAAATAGTTACTCCAGCTCCATTACTGATGCCGATCAGTCCTCAGGATCGACTGAGTCCTCGAGTCAAACGAGTCTATGCCGCCGTTCAACTCAAACGTCCGGTGAGTGGATTACTGTCGAGAGTGAGCCTGCGCGTGATGCATCAACTCGCCAAAGCTAAAGGCGTTCGCTTCGAAGATATTCCCGAGACGCCTGGCTTCTTCGTTCCTGAAGAACTCCAGCCTATGTGCGATCGTTTCGTCTCCGGCGACTACCGCACCACCCCCGAGGAGGAGCAAATGCTCAAACTCAAGTACATTCACACATCTGCCAACTGGAATCATCCGCTTGGCAGGAGAGATGGAAGTGGCCTCAGAGCTGTTTACATTAACGCCCCCACGGAAGATGCAATCCGGGTAAAACACCCTCACGTACCTGACTGGACGCTTTGGTAATGAAGCTTTTTGCAGCCCTGCTGTGCACGCTTTTTGTGGCCGGTTGTAATGCCGATCCGCTTTCAGCAAAGGACGACCCTAAATCTCCATGGTGGGAACTCGGTTTTACCGAACCTAATTACATGAAGGTCTGGGTTGAAGACAGCGCTGTGGAAGACATAAAGGGCAAGACGTTTCTACGCACTGGCGGTGGAACCGCATCGGGCGGCCAGCCTGAAGACGGCACAGAGTCGGCCCGAGGTTGGGACGGAGTGGGTGCATCCGCTAAAGCAGTAGTAGGCGCTGATCTCCCAAAACGAATTTTTGTTCGCTGGCAGTCCATCGTGGAGCCTCAGACCTATCGCGCATGGGTGGACATACCCGAAGAAGCCAGACAATTGATGCTGACCTCGGTCAATCAGCGCTGTGCGAAAACCCCAGACCAAAAAGCCACCTATATATCTTCGGTCTATTTGGGATTGGCTCCTGGAGGCGTCGTACAAGTATGGGTTAGAGACTCCTGCCACCATCCAATCAAAGTGGCTAAAGCCCAAGCTGAAATCGAACCGCTAGGACCAAGCCAAGGTAAAACTCAAGGGCGGTACGCTTATCCTGTCAGTGAAAAGTCCAAGCGGTACATCGAAAAATTCGGTATCCCTTACGGTAGCTGGTAAGCGCTGAGCCAATGAAGCTATGCATTGTGGCGGTATGCGTGTTGTTACTGAGCGGCTGCCAGTCTGCCTATCCTCCATCCGGAAAAAACGACCCGAAATCCGATTCATGGGAGCTTGCGTTCACCGAACCCTATTACATGAAAGTTTGGGTTGAAGACAGTGCCGTCGAAGACATAAACGGCAAGCTATTCACGCGCACGGGAGGAGGCACAGCCGCTGGTGGTGAACCAGAGAATGGCAAAGAGTCCGCGCGCGGTTGGCATGCGGTGGGCGCGGCTGCGAAACCAGTGATTGGCGCTGACTTGCCCAAACGCATTTACGTGCGCTGGCAATCCATCGTCGAGCCGCAGACCTATAAGGTTTGGGTAGATGTGCCTGAAGAGGCGAGGCAACTGATGGTGCAATCGGTCAGTCAGCGCTGCCCGGAATCACCGGAGGAACAGGCCAGCTACAGCGCATCTATTTATCTGGGATTGGCTCCAGGGGGCGTTGTACAAGTTTTTGTTCGGGACGAGTGCCATCGCCCTGTCAAAGTCGCCAGAGCGCAGGCAGAGGTCGAACCGCTGGGGCCTAGCCAAGGAAAGAACCAAGGGCGCTATGCGTATCCCGTCAGCGAAAAGTCTAGGCGGTATATCGATAAATTCGGCATCCCGTACGGGAGTTGGTAATCCTTAAGCCAATGAAACAACTCATAACGATACTTTGCGTTTTACTGATCTCAGGGTGCCAAGAAACTGATCCACTCTCAGCCAAAAATGACCCGAAGTCCGAATGGTGGGAGCTGGCGTTTACTGAGCCGGACTATATGAAGGTCTGGGTTGAAAACAGTTCTGTTCAAGACGTTAACAACCGGATTTTCTACAAAACCGGCGGCGGCACCGCTGCCGGGGGAGAGCCTGAAGATGGCACAGAGTCAGCCCGGGGGTGGGCAGGCGGAGTTGGCGGCAGCGGGAGGAGGGTGATAGGAGCAGACCTGCCCGTTCGAATCTGGGTCCGTTGGCAATCAATCGTCGAACAGAAAACCTGGCAAGCATGGGTAGATATTCCGGAAGAGGCCAGGCAGTTGATGGTGACGTCCGTCAATCAGCGCTGCCCGCGAACTCCTGATCGGCAGGCAAGATTCATGGCATCGGTTTATCTCGGCCTGGCTCCCGGCGGTGTCGTGCAGGTTTGGGTAAGAGACTCATGTCATCAACCAGTTAAGGTCGCGCGAGCACAGGCGGAAATTGAGCCACTGGGGCCGAGCCAAGGTAAGAACGAAGGGCGGTACGCCTATCCTGTGAGTGAAAAGGCTAAGCGGTATATCGACAAGTACGGCATTCCATATGGAAGTTGGTAGTCGTGACAAATACTTGAATGGATCATTTGTAATGAAAGCAACGATTGCACTGCTGGGCGCTTTATTGTTGTCCGGCTGCCAAAGCAGTGGCCCAGAAGCAGGCGAAAATGACCCTAAATATCCATGGTGGGAATTAGTATTCGTTCAGCCGAATTACATGAAGGTATGGGTAGAGGACAGCTCCGTCCAAGACATCAATAACAGAGTCTTCTTTAGAGCTGGCAAGAGCACTGCAGCCAGCGGAGAGCCCGATATCAGCACGGAATCTGCTCGTGGTTGGGGATCCGTGTCGGGGAGCGGGAGACCTGTAACGGGCGCCGATCTTCCAAAACTGATCTTTGTCCGCTGGCAATCCATAACAGAGCAAAAAACCTACAAAGGCTTCATCGAAATTCCGGAAGAGGGCAGGCAACTGATGGTGAAGTCAACACACCAGCGCTGCCCGGAAACACCGGAGAAAACTGCTCGCTTTATGGCGTCACTTTACGTGGGGCTCGCTCCGGGCGGCGTGCTCAAAACATGGGTTAGAGATTCATGTCGAAATCCGGTTGAGATTTCTCGCGGTCAAGGAGAGATAGAGCCTCTGGGACCGGGACAAGGGAAGCACGGTGGTCGTTACGCCTATCCGGTAAGTGAGAAGGCTAAGCGGTATGTCGAAAAGTACGGCATTCCGTATGGGAGTTGGTAGGCGACACTTCTCTTGCCTGTCTTTAAATGACGTTGTCTTGAGTAAGTCATTTTTTTGACAGCTGCCGCGTCCATGCTGAGCTCAACGAAGGTTCGCTTTCGGCTAAAAGCAGCCGTTCACTGGCTTCATGAAAGATGCACTGATCAAACTGTTACCCATATCGGCTTCTCAACTCTCTGCACTCTTCCGTCGGACCATTCAAGTTTGATAAGGTGTTTTGACTTAGTGCTCATTCCAATAACAGCAATGAGCTCGACAGCTTGATGAGTATCGGAAAATTGCAATGGGAATTTCTCATTGACTTCACGCTCTGAAATAATTTCATTTCCTTCAGGAAACTCAATTGATACATCCTGCGCAGGTGCTTTACCTTTATTCCAGATTTTCAGGCGATACTTATTATTTCCCAGCTTCAAAATAGAGGCGCCGAGCTCAGCCTGTTTTTCCAGTTCAACGCCAGAGGCTTCTCTGTTTGCCAATAGCTGATTAAGCTTTTCTTGAGTATTAATTAATTTTTGCTGGCGATTGTTAAACTGAACAGTCTTAAAGGTCGCATAGATTGAGAAGAACAATGCGAGCCCCGCGATCACATCGCCGGATTCAATAACAAAATTAATCATTTGATTTTTATATTCTTATTGCCCTTGAACGCATCCTGCAAAGCCTTTCTCATCTGCCTGGCAATATCTTTTTCTACGTCAGACTTCATCTCCTCTAGATTTTCCTGAATGTTTTCACTGTTCTCGCGCAAAAGGTCATCACGCTCAATAACTCTTCCGCATTGGACGCACTTCACCTCTGTATCTTCACCTGTCTCAGATTCAAAAGATGCACCTCCACAAGTTGGGCATTGCAATGCAATAGTCCGCGAATGCTTATCAAGATTCATAATTAACCTCAACAGTTTGAATAAAAGCAAGATGATTGTCATGCATGCTGTATGAGATAAAGAGTAGTCCAAGCTCAAAAAAAAGCATTTCCTGCTTTAACAGTCCGTCCCACTCATACCGCAAAAAGACCACCAGCCCCATACCGTTTCAGGCCTCATACCGGCTTTTGGCTCGAAACGGCTGTTTGTGAGAGGCTGCTTTCGAGCTCAACAATAACAAAGCCTCGACCGTGGCTCCGCGATAATGGTTTTCTGATTTCAACCCAGCTACGCTCGTGCATATCAGGGAGGAAGCGCGATGAGCCAGTACCTTTTGAGTTTTGCAAGGCAGAATCTTGAAGGGCGCAGTGACGCTTACCTCGTGCTGCTCTGGTGCATGTACCAAGCGAACCAAAGCAAGGGCCGCTATACCGACCACATCAAAACGCACATCGCAGCGGCAGCTGATCAGTTGCTGGGGCGCAACTATCAGCGAATCGCTGCACGCTTCAAAAAGGTGCTGGACAGTAAGCCGGAATTGGATCGAATTCCGCCGTCCGGGCTCGGTACGTTGGACTATCTTCGCGTAAAAAACTTCCGAGGCTTCGGAGAATTTGGCCCTGACGACACAGGCACCTTCATTCGCTTCAGCAAGCTGAAGAACATCTTCTACGCACCCAATGGCGGCGGCAAATCATCGCTGTGCGAAGCGTTGGAAATTGGCACCACTGGCGATATCAAAGAAGCGGCCAGGCGCAAGACTAAGCTCAATAAGTACATCGCCCGGGGAGAGGTGAAGCCCAGGCTCATGTTGATGGGAACAGACAAGTTGCCAGTCAAGCGAAGCATCAGCTGGTCGGGCTGTTTCATTGATCGGAACCGTCTTCAAGAGTTTTCGTTGCTGGGCTCGAAGGATACAGGCAGTGCCGAGAGTGATGTCTTGGCCACCTTATTTGGTTTGGAGGAACTCCAAGAGGTTATTTCTCGGTTCGTCCGGCCTGAAAGCTTCTCGCTCCAGGCCTTCATGCGTGCTGATCAAGCCGAGGCACTCGACACCCTGGAACGTGCCCGGGTAAGCCTGAGCCAGCTGCGGCGTAATCGTAGAGCAGACCTTCATGCATCGATTTCCGAGAGTTGTAGGTTGTTGGGGCTGAGGGCCGACCAAGACTTCGATGTGCGCCGAAAGGTCTTGCGGCTCCGCGACATGATTGAAATGCATATTCGTGGCTCTGAGCGCCTGCGCGCCGCCAAGGCTCCGTTCGCTATACCGCTAAAGCAGGTCAGGCGTATCTGTGCCATCTCTCAGCGCTTGCTCCACCGCAGAGCCGATATCGAGAAGGTGTTTCTGCAGAGAGCCAGCGAGGTCAATTATCGCGCCGTGTATGAGGCATTAGTGGCCATAGAACAGTTGCAGGTCGGGGAAACTTGTCCAGCATGCCTGACGCCCCTCGACCAGGTGGTGATGAACCCGTTTGAGAGGGCGCGAGAGCAGATTAAGACATTGGGTGCACTGGAGTCCCTCAAGCAATCCAGACAGAGAAATGACGCCCGGATCGCGCTCTGGGCTTCACGAATCGCGACCGGAATCGGTGAGGTGAAAGGCAATGAACAAGCCGATGCTCCCTGTCCACTGAACATGGACGAATTGGAAGTGGAGCTTGCAAAGTTCCATGCCGCTACCGATCGCTCGGAAGTGGCGCCATCCGTTCTCGACGCGTTTCTGAAGCTCTGCGCGCGGAGTGCAGATCAGCTCGAGGACTACTTGCGCACCTGTGAGCGCAGGCGTGGGGAGGTTGGCCAGGCAGACGCCCAGGCAGCCCGCCTTGAAGAGAGGGTGACGCAGCTGAAAGAAATTTACGAGTTGCTGAAGTTGCAGTTTGACAGAAAAAAACTGGCAATAAGCGAGTTCAAGGTCGCCAATGGCCAGATGGCAGACCTGATAAAGCAAAAAGCGGCATTGCTTAACGATGCAGTCGACAATAGCCACTTCAACCGGTTGCTCAAGGATCTGGAAGCTGAGTACCGAACGCTCTACCGCGACTTGCTGGATTACAAGCTTGAACTGGAGAAAGCGCGAATCACGGGGATCGAAGCCAAGGCTGCTGAGTACTACCGCGCAATCAACAACCACGACGAAGACCATGAGCAGATCGCGTCGTTGACCTTCGACCGACTGGCGGATAGCTATCGGATGAAGATCACCAGTTTGGACGGATCATTCCTTGATGCGTTTGCGGTGCTCAGCGAAGGGCATCTGCGAGCGCTGGGTTTATCCATCCTTTTGGCGATGGCTGAGAAAAATAACTTCCCGCTCATCGTATTCGATGACGTCGTCAATGCTATCGACACCGATCACCGATCGAACATCATTGACCTTTTCTTCAGCGATGCCTACCTGCGTCGGATCCAAATGGTCGTCACCACCCATGATCGTCTTTTCTGGGAGCGTTTCTGTATTATTGCCCAGCGTCATGCTGAGCAGGTTCAATACACTAGTAATGTTCTCAGCTATACGAACAAAGGCATTCTAGTTATTGATCACGTAGGCAGCTTCCAGGAAAAAATTCTTTCCGCGCTTTCGGTATTCGATGTGCGTCAAGCGCTGCTCTACTGTCGTATCTGGTTCGAATCTATGGTGCTTGAGTTCTGCATAGAAAATGAAGTCAAAGTAACCGCGCACTTTAATAAGTCGCAGCTCAAGAAGAGCATGTACCTGCAGATCAGCCTGGAGCACACCTTTTCGCTGGTGGAACCGTACATTGACTATGACCTGTCATACTTCAATTTCATCAAGAATGACCTAGTCAACTGGAGTGGCCAGAACCAGGAGCATCATGCCTTCGACGAGGGCAGCCTGAATTTCGTACACTCAAAGACAAGTAGTGAGGTTGTCAAAATCTACGACGCCATCCGCTATTTGGAGTGCCAGCTATTTGCAGCTAAGAAGAGAGAATCGGGTGTGAAATGTCTTGCCGAGCTAAACGATGATATTGCATGGAGGCGGCACAAGTTTTCAAGGCTCGACAAGGCGCCAGAAGAGGTGCAGAAAGAGCACCTGAGGGCCTTGAACGCTATAGAAAAGCGTGCGGTGGAGCTCGACCAAGAGCTTCAGTTCATAGAACGGTGTCTCGCCAGCGTCGCTCAGCGCGAGCGAGCTAAATAACTGCCATAACCTCTGTTCGGATTGGAGCAAATCCGGCTGCTTTGGGCCTGTATTCAGAGAAGACTCAACGACGGCTTGGGTCGAGAGCAGTCTTCTATAAGCGTCTGCTTTTGGCCGGAAGCTGACAGTCGAGATCAGCAGATAACGGCCAAAAGCAGACTATTCCACAGTGTGTGAGCTGGCCTCCGTTAAGGCTGGAGGTGTCCACGAAACTAGGGCGTTCAATATCGCTGGTATGTAGTTCCCAACTAAGCATCGCAGCATCAACAAGTACTCGACAATCTCGGTACTTTACCAAGCCCACGAGTACTTTATTAGGCCGGTGTGCTCTTTTCGGGCTTGCTAGGCTTGCCTGGGACTTCCAGCTTTTTGATCAGCTCCATAAGAATTTCATGGGTGTTGATCGGGTAAGAATCACTGCTGACATTCGAGAAGTCTCTGCCGCCAAATATCCTTGAGGCGATGTCCGCTTTAATCTTGTGCCGCTCAACCTCCGGAAGGGATGCGAGGAACGGCGAGACAGCTTTCATGTCGAGTGAGTTTTGCAGGTGCTGATATTGTTGCAATCGGTGCTTCGCTGACTCTCTAGCTAGATACGCTGCTGGCACAGACAGCAGGAAAACCAAGCTGAAACGGCTCAAAAATCTCTGCCATTCAAAGTTATTACCAATGGTGGACTCCACTGCGGCAGCGAGAAGCAACACGATCAGGCCCATGCACGCTAACGCGCCCCATCGCATCCAATCCGCCATAAGCTTTTCGTCGCTGGCACTCTTCTCGTAGTCGCCAGCAATTGCGCGACCGGAGACATGCCCTAGAATCTCGTCAATCTCCGACTTTTTGCCGTCAATATCCTGAACGGCAACGGCATAAACCTCAGCTATTTTTTGGATCTCCTCGCTGGCATCAGCCTCCAACTGCTTTATTCGGATCTCCAGCTCAGCGATACGTATTTCGTTCTCGTTAAGTTGCTTATTCGTTCGCTCGTTGTGTTTTTTGTATTCATCATTCCGAGCATTCAGCCTATCCACCTCCACTTGGTAAAGGTGTTCCCGCTCGGATCTTCCCTCTATACCGTACTCACTGAAAAGGCCCCGCGCCCATGATGACTGTTCTAAAGCTTTCCGCAGTACCACGCACTCTTGCTCTAGATTAACGCCAGCCTGATGAAATTTTGGGCCTAGGCGTTGCGCTGTTAAGGCAAAAAGCAATCCATCATTTGCTATTGAGTTTACAGACAGCCGTGACTGCTCGCGCGCCCCGGTCGCTAAGGAGTTCTCGAAGCTATGGAAGTTTGCCGATAGCTGTTCAATGAGGGCGCGTATTTCAACAGTGACGTCGGCATGTTGTAGGTTCTGGGATAGCTGTTCATACGCAGCCTTTACTTGCCGAACAATAACTCTAATCCCCTCAATGTTTTCCGTGTTCATCCTTTAATTACCTTAGCGTATCGAAGTGCCGTGGATTTTGCGTGGCCAAAAGCTACTACACTGTGGGATTTATAGCTAGAAGGGCAGTATCTATCCTAACCGTATTGAGCTTACGCGCCACATAGGTCTGCCGCTTTCAGCAGCCTGAATCACCCAAGACTCGTAGACTCCTAGAGGAACTGGCGTTGGTCGGAATTGGTCTTTTGGTGAAAGTCTGCTTCTGGCCGAAAGCAGCCCCATCCGTAACTCCCTTTCACTCCTAATACCGCCAGATCAACGGAATCCATCAGCGGAATCAGCAACGATGCTGAACGCAGCACTCCCCAAAACCTCCCCATTCACCAAAACCCTAACCCCATGCCGCCCCAAAAAATGCCTCCGCGTCGAAAAATTCCGAATCACCTGCCGCCTCCCCACAACCACCTCCCCAAACCCGGCCAACCCCACCGTCTTCAACTTGAAAACCTTCCCCGAAACCCCGCCATTCGCCTTCACATAGTCAATCGCATAATCAATCACCAACCGCTGTTCATGCGCCACCGTTGACTTCACCGTAAACGACAACGTAATCGCCTCACCCAACCTCACCACCGCCGGCTCAACCCGCACGTCCAGCAACTCAACCTCAGCCTTCGCCCCCGCACCCATCACCGTCAGCGCGCGCAGATCTCCCTGTTTGATCAAACTACGCAACGCATGCTTGGCAATCCATGCCGTGTGTTTGTTCTCCAGCGACCAGCCTTCAATCGTGTCCAGCACCCACTCCGGATGTTCCTTGGTCACGTCATTCAGATGGTTCGCCACGGATTTGCGTACGTACAGATTCTCGTCTGCCTTTAACCGATCGAGGATTCCGGCGGTCAGTTGCGGGTTGGCTTGCACGGCTTCCAGGCGGAATGACCAGGGCAGGCGAGGGCGGCTGCCTTCGCTGGCGAGGCGGCGGATGTGGTGGTTTTCGTCTTGGGTCCAGTCGTGCATGAGTTCCAGCGAGCGTTCGAGGTCGCTGCGCAGGAAGTGGCGGATGGCGAATTCGGAGGAGCCGAAGGTGGTGAAGTATTTGAGTGCTTGCATCGAGGTATCGAAGGCGTGACCGCCGTAGCTGGCGACGTAGTGCGGCAGGCACATGCTGACGAATCCGCTGTTGAGGCGGGGGGCGAGTTCGCGCAGGACTTCGAGGGAATCTTCGTAGTCCAGGGGCAGCAAGGCGTGCAGGCTTTCGCTGACGCGGGCCATGCGTTGCATCACCGACAGTTCGGCCAGCCCTTGGTTGGCGTGCTTGAGAAACGCCTTGGCCTTGAACGCCGGGTACACGGCGCTCATTTCGCTGGCGATGTGTTGCAGGCGCTCGGCGTTGAAGATTTCCTTTAACGCCGGGGCGGCGGTGTCGGTGGTGCTCATGGTCAGGTCATCGGGGTACTGACGAACGCTTCGAGGTTTTCGGCGTACGCGGTGTATTGGGCGATTTGCGGGTAGCGGCGGGTGTCGATCTGGTCGGGGACGACGAGGTCGGTGAAGCTCCAGGCGACGGCGAGGCTGATGCCGGCCTGGGTGAGGGTGCCGTCGGTGGGCAGGCCGGTTTTTTCCAGTTCCTGTTCGAGGGCGGTGAACGCGGCGGCGAGTTGGCCTTCGACGCGTTCGACCCACGGTTGGTATTGAATGTCGGCCGGGCGCAGGTTGCGTTCGTAGTAGAGCTGCACGGCTTTTTCGCAGGCGGCGAGGCTGAGGCCGATCAGGCGCAGGGCGTCGGCGCGTTGTTTGAGGTCGGTCGGCAGCAGGCTTTTGCCGCTGGCGGCTTCGAGGTAGTCGAGGATGAGGGTGGAGTCCATCAGGACCACGCCGTCATCGAGGATCAGCGTGGGCGCCTTGACCACCGGGTTGATCTGCTGGAATTGCTCGAAATGGCGGAACACCGAGACCGATTCATGTTCGAGGTCGATGCCGAGGCGTTTGGCGGAGATCGCCACGCGGCGCACGTAGGGGGAGTCGAGCATTCCGATCAGTTTCATGGGGCAACTCCTTCGGCAGATTATGTCGATGTGATGTAGGTCGAATGTAGCGGGAAAGGTTGTCGGCTGACTACAGTGCCGATTTGCACGGGCGTTCGTAATGCGCGTGAAACAAAATCTGTAACAGTGGCGAAACACCCGTAAATAAAGGCTTTCACCGTCCTTGCAGGTGGTTTTGGCAGATCTATATTCAAAGTGCCAGCACCGACCAGGGATGGAACAGTTAAACGAGCTCAGGCCCTCTGATTCAGTACTCGTTTGTATTACTCCCTTGCAGTCCACAAACCCTAGAGCGATGAGGCACTGCCGTGCGCGCAGCAAAAGAGTGCGCGCCGTCGGTTACATAAAAGGGTAGGAGGGACACGTGATGAACACTTTTCATCGTTTGACAATTTGTGCGTTGTGCATTGGATTAATCGCTTGCAGTAGCCGCCCGGAACGCGGGGCGGTCGTGCAGCAGTGGTCGGCCAATACCGAGCAATTGAATTTCAAGCCGATATTTCCGCCGCGTGGCAACTTTGAGGTAGGCGATTTTTATGTAGTACGGGCCGCGAAGGCCGGCGACAAAATGAAAACCGCTGATTACTACATGAGTTCGGTCTGGTTTGATCGAATGAGGCTGGATGAGGAACTGAAGAAGGCCGCGCCTTACATCACTGCGCAGAAAACCCCGGCGGACTCGTCCGGACTTGTGACCGCAACCAGTGTTCCGGATCTTTTTGTACCGAACACGAAGGTGAAAATGAATGCTCTGGTGGCGTTTCCCGGTTTCACTTTTGCCTCACTGGCTGAGAGTGATATCGGGCTAGGCGTCAGCAACAGTGCCATTGGCGCGTTTTTTGGTGGTGCGCGCAAGTCGGGATATTCGGTGGCGTACTCGGTGCCATTGGCGGAGACGTATGGGGTGTTTTATAGCGATGCCCATCTTGCGGCCGACAAGTATTTGAGCGAGTACTCCGACGCTCAACGCAACAAGCTGAAAGATGCAGTGGTGTCGCTGAAAAACGATGCCAAAGCCAACGCCAGGAATGACACGACTTCCGTACTTGTACTGGTAACCCAGGTTTATCTGGCGCGCTCGCTGGATGTGGTGGTGTCCTCAACCGACAGCAATGGTGCGCAATTGGCTGCGGTGACACGGGCACTGACAGATCTGGATGAGCGCAAGACCGCGATTGAAAACCAGCTTCGGGCGCTGAAGCCGGCTGCCAAGGGCGATGGCGCGGGCGACGGCAAGGCCACCGACGCCAAGGCAGGCGAGGTTGCCAAGGCGGCTGCCGACAAGCCAGCGGCTGCCGTGCCGGCGACCAACCAGGCCCTTGTTAAACAGAAAGAGGCGGAGCTGGCACAGGTCAACGCCGATATCCGTAAACGCGTGGAGTCGGTAACGCCGGCAATGCCGGGTGTGACCGGATCAGTGGTGAAGTCTTCCGCGTCGAGTCTGACGTTGCGTCAGGTTTTCGATACTCCGGTGGCCATTGGTTATTCGGGCATCAACATTGATATCGACACGTTAATCAAGGATCGCAAAGTCGTCGAAGCGGCGAATCTTGATACCTTCCCGTTGAAACAGATCATCAAGGTCAATTTCGAGTAAGTGGACGCGAATCACAGCGTCGGTCTGCTCGGGCAGGTCGGCGCTGTATCGGGTTGTCAGTCGTCAAACCCGGCCTGTTCGTGAATCTCATCCACATTCAATTCCAGCCGATACGCCACCGCCACGAACAACGCCTGACACAAACACAGCGTCGCACTCAGCGAACGAAACGCCAGTGCGCTCCCTTCATTCACCAGCAGCAGGCTGTTGGCGTTCCTCGCCAGTGGTGAGAGATGGCTGTCAGTGAGGATCAGGGTGTTGGCCTGTTGCTGGCGGGCGTAGCGCAGGCAGTGTTGGGTTTCCTTGGCGTAGGGGGTGAAGCTGATGGCGATGACCAGATCACCGCTACGCACGCTGCGCATCTGCTCGCGATAACTGCCGCCCAGCCCGGAAACCAGGTGAATGCGCTTGTGAGTGTGTTGCAGGTTGTAAACGAGGTAGTCGGCGACGGCGAAGGAGCGGCGCACGCCGACGACATAGATGTTGTCGGCGTTGACGATCAGGTCGACGGCTTTTTCGAAGGCGACGTCGTCGAGTTCGCGGCCCAGGCGTTCGATGCCGGAGCGGGTGGCGTCGATGCATTCGCGGGCGAGGTCGCCGTCGCTGGCTTGCTGCGACTGGTTGGCGATCATGCTGCGGATGCGTTGCTGGTAGTTGTGCACCGGCGAGGCTTTGTGGGTGTAGGCGGCGCGGAACAGCGCCTGCATCTCGCTGAAGCCGCTGAAACCGAAGCGCTGCGAGAAGCGCACGATGGCGGACGGATGCACCTCGCACTCCCGGGCGATGTCGCTGATGCGCTCGACCATGATCCGGTCGCTTTGCTGGCTCATGTAGCTGGCGATGCGCTTGAGTTGGCGCGGCAGGGTGTCGTATTCGTCGGTGATCAGTTGCAGCAGACGCTCGGCATTGATCGGGGGGCTGGCGAGGGGGCGCTCGTCGTTGGCCGGCAGATCGGGGCGGGGCATAAGTTATCCTTCGGGGCTGATCAAATCACACTGTGGCGAGGGAGCTTGCTCCCGCTGGACTGCGAAGCAGGCCCACTGCTTTTTAAAGTTGAAGAGCAAGGGCCGCTTCGCGCCCCAGCGGGAGCAAGCTCCCTCGCCACAGTTATTTGCGGTGTGCCTGATGATAGGCGGGGTGCGGGCAGTTGGCAGGGGAGATTTTCGGCGTCTGCGCAGCTGAAACGATGCACTGCACGGGCGGCATGGCTGAAAAAAATGCGACCAACTGCCGCTCGGTTAGCCGTTTGTCTTCTATATACAGCCGCTCGACTGAATTTCTTGCTATAAACGCACTCCGATGACCGCCATGACGCCTGTGTCAGAGCTGTTTACGGCTGTTGTCGGACAAATTCCCGGTATTTACAGTTGCTGAGGCCTCAAACGGGCCTTAGACTGCCGCCCCTTCGTAAATTGAGTGCCGGGTGGCGTTTGCAATAAACGATGCCTTTTCGTCGACCGGACACGGTTCGCCGGAACGCTCCCTATTTCGCCTTAATGCACGTTTTTTTATAGAGATATCAATGACAAAGGACAAGTTGCTGGCGATGCCGGCAGATGACTACATGAATGCTGAGCAACATGCTTTCTTCACTGAGCTGTTGCAGAACATGAAAGTCGAAACCCACGAGCGCATTGAGCAAAACCGTATCGCCATCGAAAGCCTGGACACCCCGGCTGACCCGGCGGACGCGGCTTCGGTTGAAGAAGAGCGCACCTGGCTGGTCAACGCGATTGATCGCGACCAGCGCATGCTGCCGCAACTGGAACAAGCCCTTGAGCGCATCAAGGAAGACAGTTTCGGCTGGTGCGACGACAGCGGCGAGGCCATTGGCCTGAAACGCCTGCTGATCAGCCCGACCACCAAATACTGCATCGAAGCTCAAGAGCGTCACGAGCAGATCGACAAGCACCAGCGTCAGGCCTGATTCCATGGCTGCCCCCTGAATGGGGGGCGCCTGCAAAAGATCGCAGCCTTCGGCCGCTCCTACAGTGGTTCACGTAAACCCATGTAGGAGCTGCCGAAGGCTGCGATCTTTGCTTTTGCTCGTCTGCACTATTCCCGAGCGGTTCCATTGACCTGCTGCAGACTCCACGACTAACGGACCATGGATAATGGCGTTCTAGTGGCGTTTAATGCAGTCACAACAATGAGAACAAGCGTGGGGTGTTGATATGACGAGAGATGGATCTCTGGTTGGGGCTTTGCCCGCACCAGTGCTGTTGCCGAAAAACCGCTGGATCGCTCCGACCCTGCAAAGCATCGCCCTGATGCTGTTGCTCGCCGGTATGACGTTGGGTGGTTGGTCGCTGTACATCGGCATGCCGCTGGCGGTGCTGATTGTCTGGCTGCCGCGCCTGCGCTCGCGTGCCGTCGCCGATGTTGTGCCCGCCGAGACTGGTAGCGCGATTTCCGAACTCACCCGCGATCTTTCCTACACAACCAGTCATAACGCACTGTCAGCTGCCGGGGTGGCGTTTTCCGTCAAGCAACTGGCGAGCAAACTGGAATCGCAACTCGACGCGGCGGCGCAGATTGTCAGCAACGCCGAAGTGATGATCGCCACCGAACACGCCACCTCACAGCTCAGCCGTGAAGCGCTGGACGCCGCCAGTGCAGCGCATCACAGCAGTGCGGCGGGGCGCACCGAGCTGGTGGACTCGATTGCGCGCATGCATCAACTCAGTCAACGCGCTAACGCCAGCCGTGAATTGATTGAAGCCCTGAGTCTGCGCAGCGATGACATTCAACGGGTGACCCTGGTGATTCAGTCGATCGCCAGCCAGACCAATCTGCTGGCCCTCAACGCGGCGATCGAAGCGGCGCGGGCGGGCGAGCATGGTCGTGGTTTTGCGGTGGTCGCGGACGAGGTGCGCGGTCTGGCGGCGCGCACGGCCTCGGCGACTGGTGAAGTCGGGGAGATGGTCGCCGATATTCAGCAGCGCACGGCGCAAGTGGTGGAGCAGATTCGCGAGCTGTCCAGCGATCTGCAGACCGGTGTCGAGCAGGTCGAGAACACCGGTCAGCATCTGCAAAACATCGCACGGCTGGCGGCCGGGGTGGAAACCCAGGTCGGTGAAATCGCCCGTGGCGCAGAAACCAATCGCGAGCAACTCGACAGCCTGTTCAAGGCCATCGAGCAGATGCGCAGTGATCTGGCGATCAGCGATCAGCAGACCCGACGTCTGGCCGAGGCCGCGGTGCAGATGGAAGGTCAGGCGGAAACCATCAGTGAGCGTCTGGCCGAAGTCGGTCTGGATGACTATCACCAGCGCGTCTATGACCTGGCGCGTGAAGGTGCGAGACAGATTGCGGCGCGGTTCGAGGCGGATGTCGAGCAGGGGCGGATCAGTCTTGAGGATTTGTTCGACCGTCAGTACCAACCGATTCCCGGGACGCAACCGGCGAAGTTTCAGACCCGTTTCGACCGTTACACCGATCAAGTATTGCCGGCGATTCAAGAGCCGTTGCTGCCGCGCCATGAGGGGCTGGTGTTCGCCATTGCCTGCACGCCGCAGGGTTATGTGCCGACGCACAACCTGGCGTTCAGTCAGCCGCTGACCGGTGATGAGCAGGTCGACGCGGTGGGCAACCGCACCAAGCGCAAGTTCGCTGATCGCACCGGGATTCGTTGCGGCAGCCATCAACAAGCAGTGTTGCTGCAGACCTACACCCGCGACACCGGGGAGCTGATGCACGACTTGTCGGTGCCGATTATGGTCAAGGGCCGGCATTGGGGCGGTCTGCGCCTGGGATATAAACCGGAGAATCCGCGCTGATCAATTGTTACCGCTCGTGCAATGAATCTGTGCACGGGCGTTGCTGTTTCCTCTGCGACGAAGTCATTACCATGGCTATTAGTTAGGTAGCTAATGAAATCGAGAGGTCAGTATGTGCAGAGTCGATGTCGCAGTGATGATTGGCAGTGGTGTGCCCGCCGGATTGCGCGCGATGGGCCAGAGCGTCTGCTGGGTAGTGTTGCTTAATGGTGAGCGGCGCGGCACGGCGTTCGCCAGTCGCGACGAGGCCGAGGAGTGCAAGGCTGCCTGGCTCGCGCAACTGATGGCCGAGCCTGGCGACAGCCTGCACTGACATTTATTAACGTCCGTCGTGCAGGCGTACGTTCAATTCATCGACCATCACCGCTTCTTCGCCGTCGGCGCGCAACCACTCTTTCAGAAGTTGCGCCTGTTGCGGGGTCCAGAACTCGGCATCGATCAACTTGGTGTTGGCGTCCAGTGGATGTGCTTCGATGAAATCGTCGATGGCCCCGTCTTCCGATGGCAGGCCCAGTTGGTCGAACAGGGTTTTCAAATCATATGCAGGCAGTTCCATCGTGTACTCCTTTTGCGTGTGCCGGAATGGCGCTGTCGCTCGCTCTTTATCTGAGGCAGCCGCTGGGCAAGAGTTCGATCTGTGATTCAAGCGAGCGGGCCAGAGCGCAAGCTTCGTTATGATCTTCACGGAAACCTCTTACACGACCGGTGGATGATTCCTTGATATGAAAGAACGCATTACCCGCCGGGACTACCCGAAAGCGTGGCGTCTGATGGCTTTGTTGGTGCACGGCAAGTTCCGCGAAAGCGCTGTTGTGCAGCACAAAGGAGGTGTCGCTGCCTGGGTTGGAAGGTTGGGCAAAGTGAGTCAGAGTGCACATATGAAGTCCTTTTCATGAAATAGCCGACGGTTACGGGTCGGTTCGGGTAGTCGTAAGGAGCATCGCTGCTCTAGAATCGCCAGTGCCTGTTGGCGACAGATGCCTATCTAAAGCAATTTTTTACCGGCGATATGTCGGAAAAGGGCTTTTTTTCGTCAGCTTTTTCCCTAAAGTTTGTAGTCCGTCTTCGTTGCGCTTCAATGAAGATTTTTCCTTCAAGGCTTGGCGAACGTCGAGACAAGTTTCTCGCGTGACTTTCCAGTAGTCTTGCGAACTCGCGATGAATGAGCGTTCTGCTTGATTCAGGTTGACTGGAGTCATTCGGTAACAGCATCGGCCTGGCCGTTTTTTTGCCGTGCGCGTTTGAGCGCAGGGTACTTTTCAGATGTGGGGATGTTTCTTTGGCAGTCAGTAACCTCGATATGCATGCTTTGTTCGTGCTCGGTGATTTGCGTGCAAAGCTGGTCAAGTTGTTCCAATCGCGTTTTGTTTACATCACCGAACAGAACGCCGAAGGCATTTACGTCGCCGAGATCGACACCGAAAGTGCATTGGTGGTCGATGACAAACCGGGACTCAAGCTCAAGGTCGGCGATCATTTCAGCGCTGCCGTTTTGCCCAGCCGTGAAGGCGGCAAGATGGACATCCGTTTTCGCGAAATCAAACTGACGGTGTATGGCCTGGGCGATTACGCCTTTGTCGACACGGCTGATGGTCACGCCATTCTGTTCAAGGAAGGTCACAGCGTGGTGACGGTGTTTGCCGCGCACCAGCAATTGCAGGAAGGCCTGACCAAGACCCTGAAAGCCGTCACCGGTAAAGCGGCGAAGTGGCGCAAGGGCGAACTGATCACGTTCAAGGCCAGCGAGTGATCGGTGGTTTGAGCCGCGCCGACTTCCATTCACAGAACCTCGACCGCGCGCGTGAAGAAGCCTTGCGGCTGTTCAACGCCAAAGCCGGGATGCAGGGCGCGTGGCTGAACTGGGTGGCTGCGCAGATCTACACCTTGCGGCCTGCGGAATACGCCAGCATGGTCAGACGTGAGCTACAAAGCTTGCAGGAAAAGTCTGAAACGTAACCTCGTCGGGATCGGGTCCCGGAAAAAGCAGGAACCTCGGCTACAGTCAGTTGACTGAGTATTCAGAGGCTTGCGGTCTTCTGCCAGGCCATCCTGCTATTGCTGTGAACAGCACGAGGTGCAAAGCATGAAAGGATTTCGACGGTTACTGGCCGCCAGCGTGGTCACGTTTGGTGCGCTGACGCTGACGCTGACGCAGCCGGTGACGGCGGCGCAGACGCCCATCCATTTTGCCGACCTGAACTGGGAAAGTGGCAGCCTGATCACCGATGTTCTGCGGATCATCGTCGAGAAGGGCTATGGCCTGCCGACCGATACGCTGCCGGGTACCACCATCACCCTGGAAACCGCCTTGGCCAACAATGACATTCAGGTCATTGGCGAAGAGTGGGCCGGGCGCAGTCCGGTGTGGGTCAAGGCTGAAGCTGAAGGCAAGGTGGTGAGCCTCGGCGATACGGTAAAGGGCGCCACTGAAGGCTGGTGGGTGCCGGAATACGTGATCAAGGGTGACTCCGCCAAAGGCATCAAGCCGCTGGCGCCGGAGCTGCGCAGTGTGACTGACCTGAAGAAGTACAAGGACGTGTTCAAGGACCCGGAGAATCCGAGCATGGGCCGTTTCCTCAACAGCCCGATCGGCTGGACCTCGGAAGTGGTGAACAAGCAGAAGCTGACCGCTTACGGCCTGCAAGATGATTACACCAATTTCCGCAGTGGATCGGGTGCGGCGCTGGACGCCGAGATCAGCTCATCAATCCGTCGGGGCAAACCGGTGCTGTTCTACTACTGGTCGCCGACACCGTTGCTCGGCAAATTCAAACTGGTGCAACTGGAAGAGCCACCGTTCGATGCCGAAGCTTGGAAGACGCTGACCGATGCCGACAACCCCAATCCGAAACCGACCCGCTCGCTGGCATCCAAGCTGTCGATCGGTGTGTCTGCGCCGTTTCAGAAGCAATACCCGCAGATTGCCGAGTTCTTCAGCAAGGTGGATTTCCCGATCGAGCCGCTGAACAAGGCGCTGGCCGAGATGAGCGAGAAGCACACCGCGCCACGTCAGGCGGCGGAAGCTTTCATGAAGGCGCATCCGGATGTGTGGCAGGCCTGGGTGCCGAAAGATGTGGCGGAGAAGGTGGCGGCTGATCTGAAGTAGTTGGTGAGTCCGCTGGCCTCTTCGCGAGCAAGCCCGCTCCCACAATTGGAACGCGTCCTCCTGTGGGAGCGGGCTTGCTCGCGAAGCTTTTACGCTTTTAAAACTTCGTCTGCACCGCCAATTCAAAGGTGCGCGGCGTACCCAGGTAGTACGCCGGCGAAACATGCGCAAACTCGGCATACACCTCGTTGGTCAGGTTGCGCACCCGGCCGGTGACGGTGGTGTGCGAGTCGACCTTGTAGCTGAGGAAACTGCCGAACAGCGTGTACGACGGCACGGTCATGGTGTTTGCCGTGTCCGCGTACACCGACGCGACATAACGCGCATCGACTCCACCTTGCCACTGCGGTGAAAAGTCATAGGTCAGCCACAGGTTGCCGACCCGGTCCGGGACGTTGGTCGGTGTGTTGCCCTTGCGCGACACCACTACGCCGGCAGCATTCTTTTCGGTGAAGTCGTCGTACTGCGCATCGACCCAGGCGAAGTTGCCCTCAGCCAACAGCTTGTCGGTGATCCGCAGGGAGCTGGCGATTTCGACGCCCTTTGAGGTTTGCTGGCCTACTGGGATGCTACTGGTCGGGTCCAGCGGATCTGTCACGGCGAAGTCCTTGCGCTCGATGGTGTAGGCGGCGACCGTCGCCGAGCCACGGCCATTCAGGTAGTCGAACTTGCTGCCGATTTCCCACTGCTTGCCGGTCGACACGTCGAAGTCCTGCGTGCCGTTCGGTTGCTCGGCGGCGGTGCTGTATTGCACGTAGACATTGGCCGACGGGATGAACTGGTAGGTCAGGCCGACGCGCCCGGTGACCGGCTCCCAACTGCGTGTGAGGTGTTTGGGATTGGTGGCCGTCACGGTGCGATGGTTGGTTACGTCGAGGTCGATGTCGTCGTAACGCAGGCCAGTGAGCAACGCCAGTTTGTCGGTCAGTGCCAGGCGGTTTTCCACGAACAGCGCCTTGGTGGTGACCTCGTTGGTCTTGTCGCTGATCAGTGCCGGATTGGTGCCGGGAATGTCGTAGAAATGCCCCGGACGGTAGTTGTTCGGATCGACCGTGCTTGCGCCTTTGATATTCAGCGGCGAGTTGGTGGTCTGGTTGACCTTGTACTCGAAACCGCCGGACCAGGTGGTGTCGAGGCCGAACAGGGTGTTGTCGTGGCGCAGTTCGAACTGGTTGCCGTTCTGCTCACCCTGATGCCGTACCTGATACGCGGTGGAGCGGTTCACCGCCGTGTTGTCAGCGTTGTACTGATAGGTTTCGAGGTTGCGGTAGTCACGCTGACTGTCGAGGTGATACAGCGTGTTGCGCAGGGTGGTGCTGTCGTTGATCCGGTAGTCGATGATCGAGCGCACCCAGATCGTGCGCTGTTCGTAGCGCCCGTCCTCGACGTTGTAGTTGTTGAAACGGTTGTGTTTGTCGATCTTCAACTCGCCGGCCTTGGGGTTGAGCACCGGCGTGCCCCAGTAGGGACTGTCTTCGTGTTCGTCCTGATATTCCAGGGCCAGGGTGTGCGACAGATCCGGCGTGAGGTCGCTGAGCAACGAGAACGCCACGCTCCAGGCATCGCGCTCCTGCCGGTCGATGTAGCCGTTGCTGGTGTTGTGGCTGACGTCGAGGCGCGCGTAGTGCTGCACGTCGGCGCTCGGGTCGGTCAGCGCATGGTTGAGGCCGAACGCGGTTTCGGTGGTGTCGTAGGTGCCGTAGCTGACGCGACCTTCGGCGGCTTGCTCGTCGCGGGTCGCCAGTTTGGTCACGTAGTTCAGTGAGCCGCCGACCGAGCCTGCGCCGTTGATCAGCGATGAAGGGCCGCCCACCAGTTCGACCCGATCATAGATCCATGAATCCACCGGTCGGGCGAGACCGCCGGAGACGGTGACGCCGTTGAACATCTGGGTGATCTGGCTGCTGGTGAAGCCGCGATAGGAGACGAATCCGCCAAAGCCCGGCGGTGCACTGGCATTGACCCCGGGCAAGGTGTTGGCGGCGTCCTGGAAATTCTGTGCGCCGTGGCGTTCGATGTCGTTGCGGTTGGCCACGGCTACCGAGGCCGGCGTGTCGCGCACGCTCAAGCCGAGGCGCGAGGCCATGCCGCTGGATTGGTCGAGGCTCAGGCCCGGTTCGCGGGTGAATTCGCCGTCGATGGTGATCGGCGCCAGATCCACGGTGGATTGCGCCCAAGCGTTAAGGGACAGGCAGCCGCACAGGCTCGCCAGCAGAGGAATGTGTTTCATCATTGAATCCTGAATGCTTGTCTAGGAATCAGCGCACAGGTAAACGCCGCGCGTTGGCGCAGTGGGCTGAAAAATCAAAAAGGCAAAGACACTCAGGCGAGCGGCGGGGCGCGAGGGTTGGCCGAAGGCCAGGTGAAGCGGGCGGGGAGGTCGGCGCTGACAATGGGCGCCAGCGGCGGGCTGTGTTGCTCAGGCAGAACCGCGAGGGTCAGGCTGGAGTTGAACGCCGGGCCCATGCCGCCGCCGACCGAGCACAGCGGACAGCCGAACGCCTTGGACAGGGTCGGCAGTTGTTCTTCGCCGGGATTGCTCGCCAGCGGCGCTTGAGTGGCCGGGTCGACCGTACAGAACTGGCCGCCGATGCCGTTGAGCTGCATCCCGACCATTTGCCCGTGACCGATGCTGCAGGCGAACACGTTGAACAGGACGCAGCAATAAAGCATCCAGGCCAGCAGTGAGCGATCGGAACGGGTGAATTTCATGGGGCGGCACTTTACCGTACCGCTGATCGGTCGTGCACTTCAAAAAATGCCAACTAGGATGTTTTGTTCAAATCCCTCGAAAGGATTCTCGACCATGACCTTTGTGTTGGCTCAATGGCTGGTGACGATATTTGCGGCAATCAGCCTGGTACACGTGTATTGGGCGCTGGGTGGGCAATGGGCCGCGGTGGCAGCGGTACCGCAAGTGCCGGTGCAAGGATTGGTGGCGACGGTGCGACCGGCGTTCAAACCGTCAGGCTGGATTACCTTGTTGGTGGCGGCGGCGTTATTGGTGATCGCCGCGCTGGTGTGCATGCGGGTCGGCTGGGGCATGCCGGCGGTGCATCACCAGGCGTTGCAATGGGTGATCAGCGCGATTGCGTTGTTGATGTTCGCCCGGGCGATCGGCGATTCGAATCTGGTGGGGTTTTTCAAGGAAGTGAAGGGGTCGCGGTTTGCGCGGCTGGATACCTGGGTGTATTCGCCGTTGTGTCTGGTGCTGGGGGCGGGGTTGTTGGCGGTGGCTTGGGTCTGACCGGTTCATGTGTTGGCAGTACCGGCCTTTTCGCGAGCAGCCCGCTCCCACAGGGGAAATGCATTCCAAATGTGGGAGCGGGCTTGCTCGCGAAGAGGCCAGCTCAGACACCATAGGTGTAGAAACTAACTACCGCTTTCGGTCCTGCGGCTACTGACCTCAGCCGGCACATCATCCCCGGCCATGCGCTTGCGGAACAATGCCGCCCGCGCCAGCAGCAGGGTGGTCACCGGTACGGTGATCGCCAGCAGAATCGGAATCAGCCAGGCATGCATCACCGGCCCGGACTTGAGTGCCGAAAAACAGATGATCGACGCCAGCGCCACACACCACGCGCCGAGTGTCGAGGCCAGCGCCGGCGGGTGCATGCGCTGGAAATAATCCTTCATGCGCAGCAATCCGGTCGCGCCAATCAGCGCAAACACACCGCTGAGCACCAGCAGGATCGCCACCGGAATCTCCACCCACAATGACAATTGCGCATTCATTCGATCACCTCGCCACGCAGCAGGAATTTCGCCAGGGCAAACGAGCCGACGAAGCCGAACAGCGCGATCAACAGCGCCGCCTCGAAGTAAGTGTCACTGGAATAACGAATGCCCAGCGTCAGCATCATCAGCATGGCGACGATGTACAGGTAATCCAGAGCGAGTACCCGATCCTGTGCCGACGGCCCCTTGAACAGGCGAATCAAGGTCAGGACCATCGCCAGCGAGAACAGGAACAGCGTCAGCAGAATCGCGTTCGACAGCAGCGGGCTCATTCGAAAATCTCCATCAACGGCTGCTCGTAGGCAGTCTTGAAATGGTGGATGAAGTGCGCCTCGTCATCCAAATCCCAAACGTGCAGCAGCAGAATGCTGCGATCCAGCGCCAGCTCCGACCACACGGTGCCAGGCACCACGGTGCAGATCATCGCTAGCGCGGCCAGACCGTGGGCGTCGCGCAGGTCCAGCGGCACTTTGACGAAGCCTGAGCGCGGCGGCCGGCGACCGGCGTTGAGCACGCCCCACGCCACGATCAGATTGGACATCACCACATCACGACCCACCATCACGAACAGGCGCAGGATGGTCAGTGGCCGGCGAATGCGCACCTGTTTCGGACGCAGCTTGCGCATCATCAACGGTGCGGCGAAGCCGAGTATTGCGCCGAGCAGCAGGTTGCCCGGGCTGACAGACAGGTTCAGCGTCAGCCACAAAATCCATAACGCCAGTGACAGCAACGGTGCCGGAAATACGCGCTTCATGGCTGCACCTCGAGCATCGCCGCCTTGGCTTCAGGGCTTGGCACGGCGCGGGTGCCGAGCACCGCCATCACGTATTGCTGCGGATTGTTCAGGGCCTCGGCGGTGGCCTGGGTGTAACGCAGCAGCGGCTCGGCCTTGAAGGTCAGGGCGATGCTCAACCCCAGCAACAGGAAGATCGGCGCGCACTCAAGCTTGCGCAGCAACGGCGAAGGGCGCTCTTCGGGCGTCCAGAAACGCTGGATGCCCATCCGCGCGAAGGCCATCAGCGAGGCCAGCCCCGACAGGATCAGCAGCGCCAACAGCGCCCAGGCGGCATTGGAGATCGGCGCTTCGCCGCCCAGCCCCAGTGGATTGAGCAGCGCACCGATCAGGCTGAGCTTGCCGATGAACCCGGACAGCGGCGGCATGCCGATGATCAGCAGTGCGCAGGCGATGAAGCTCAGGCCGAGAAATGCCATGGTCCACGGAATGACCTGACCGACCACGGCTTTCTGTTCGTCGTCGAGGTTGATGCCCTTGGGCGGTTGCAGGGATTCCTGCGGACGCGGCAGCAACTCGCTTTCATCCTCCAGCGGGACTTCGTTGGCCGAACGCGAACGCTCGATCAATTCCGCCAGCAGGAACAGCGCGCTAAGCGCCAAGGTCGAGCTGACCAGATAGAACAGCGCCGCGCCGATCAGGTGCGGCTGGGCGAAACCTACCGCCGACAGCAGAATCCCCGCCGACACCAGAATGCTCAGACTGGCCATGCGCTCCAGGCGTTGCGCGGCCAGAATCGCCAGCGCCGCGCAGGCGATGGTCGCCATACCGCCGTAGATCAGCCAGTCGCCACCGAAGAAGGCCGAGGCCCCGGCTTGCCCGGAGAACAGCAGGGTCCACAGGCGCAGCAGGGTGTAGACGCCGACCTTGGTCATGATCGCGAACATCGCCGCGACCGGTGCACTGGCCGAGGAGTAGGCCGGCACCAGCCAGAAGTTCAGCGGCCACATGCCGGCCTTGGCCAGGAACGCCACCGCGAGAATCCCCGCGCCGGCGTGCAGCAAGCCACGGTCGGCTTCCGGCACCAGCGGGATCTTCAGCGCCAGATCGGCCATGTTCAGGGTGCCGGTGACGCCATAGATCAGCGCTGCGCCAATCAGGAACAGTGACGAGGCCAGCAGGTTGATCGAGATGTAATGCAGCCCCGACGATACCCGCGCCCGACCCGAGCCGTGCAGCAACAGGCCATATGAGGCGGCGAGCAACACTTCGAAGAACACGAACAGGTTGAACAGGTCAGCGGTGAGGAAGGCGCCATACAGGCCCATCAGCTGAATCTGGAACAGCGCGTGGAAGCTCGACCCGGCGCCGTCCCAGCGCGCCATGGCGAAGAGCAGGGCGCTGACGCCGATGATCCCGGTCAGTACCAGCATCAGCGCCGACAGGCGATCAACCACCAGCACGATGCCGAACGGCGCCTGCCAGTTGCCCGGCAGGTACACGCCGATGGAACCGGGCACATCAGTGGTTTGCGTCCACTGCAGCAGCATCACCGAAATGAACAGGCCGACGAGGCTGGAGAACAGGTTGATTTTCGCCTTCAGCGGCCGGTGCTTTTCGCCGAGCATCAACATGATCGCGGCGGTCAGCAGCGGCAGCAGGATCGGTGCGGCGATCAGGTGAGTCATCGCCATCATTCCTTGGGCTCCCGGCCGTCGACGTGGTCGGTGCCGGTCAGGCCCCGCGACGCCAGCAACACCACCAGGAACAACGCAGTCATGGCGAAGCTGATGACGATGGCGGTCAGCACCAGCGCCTGCGGCAGCGGATCGGTGTAGTGCAGCAAGTCCTGGGTCACGCCGTCCTTGATCACCGGCTCTTTACCGATGAACAGGCTGCCCATGCTGAAGATGAACAGGTTGACTGCGTAGGACAGCAGGCACAGCCCCATGACCACCTGGAACGTCCGTGGCCGCAACACCAGCCACACGCCGGAAGCGGCGAGCACGCCGATGGCGATTGCGATGACTTCTTCCATCAGACGGCTCCTTTGCTGGCGACGGACTTGGGCAGCGACGCGGTCTTGTGACCACGCACTGATTGGTGGGCGAGGGCGGTGAGGATCAGCAACGTCGAGCCGACCACTACGGCGTACACGCCGATGTCGAAGAACAGCGCGCTGGCGATATGGATCTCGCCCAGCAGCGGCAAGGCGAAATGCCAGGTGTGGGTGGTCAGGAACGGATAACCGACCGCCATCGCGCCGAGACCGGTGGCGGTGGCGAACAGCAGCCCGGTGCCCATCCAGCGCAACGGCCGCAGGCTCATTTGTGCCTCGACCCACTGCGTACCGGCGACCATGTATTGCAGGATGAACGCCACCGACATCACCAGTCCGGCGACGAAACCGCCACCCGGCTGGTTGTGGCCGCGCATGAACAGGTAAAACGACACCACCAGCGCAATCGGCAGCAGCAGGCGCACCAGCACCGCCGGCACCATCATGAAGCCGAGCGCGGTGTCGCTGGCGCTGCGCGGGTTGACCAGATCGGTGACCACGTCCGGCGCGAGCAGGCGTTGCTGGGCCGGCAGTTGCAGGCTTTCTTTCGGTGGGCGGAAGCGCCGCAGCAGGGCGAACACGGTCAGCGCCACGGCCACCAGCACGGTGATTTCACCGAGGGTATCGAAACCGCGGAAGTCCACCAGCATCACGTTGACCACGTTGCTGCCACCGCCCTCGGGCAGGGCGCGGCTGAGGTAGAACGAGGAAATGTCGTTGGGCGTCTGCCGCGTCAGCATCGCGTAGGACAGCAGCGCCATGCCGGCGCCGACGGCAATCGACAGCAGCAAGTCGCGCAAGCGGCGCACCCGGGCCTTGCGCAGGCTCGATGGCAGTGGCGAGACTTCCTCTATGCGTCGCGGCAGCCAGCGCAGGCCGAGCAGGATCAGCACCGTGGTCACCACTTCCACCGCCAGTTGCGTCAGGGCCAGATCCGGCGCCGAGAACCAGACGAAAGTCACGCAGGTCATCAGCCCACAGACGCTGACCATGGTCAGGGCGGCGAGACGGTGATACTTGGCCTGCCATGCGGCGCCGAGGGCGCAGGCAATCGCCAGCAGCCACAGGGTGACGAACACGATGGAACCCGGAATCTTCGGCCGGTCGCCCCAGCTCAAGCTGCTGTGCAACATCGGGATCAGGCCAGCGAGCAGTGCCGCCAAAACCATCAGGAACAGTTGCATCTGCAGGCGCCGGGTGCCGAGTCGGCGCTCTACCCGGCGAGCCATGCGCATCATCAGCACCAGACTGCGCTCGAACAGGCGCTTGCCGTTGAAGCGGCCCACCAGCGGCGGGTACTGGAAGCGGCCACGCTTGAGCTGGTTGCGCAGCAGCAGATAGACCACGATGCCGCCGGACATGGCGATCAGGCTCATGATCATCGGCGCGTTCAGACCGTGCCAGATCGCCAGGCTGTACTCGGGCAGCGTACCGCCCACCACCGGCAGTGCGGCGGCCGCGAGCAGCGGGCCGACCACTTGTGCCGGGAAGATCCCGACCACCAGACAGGTGAACACCAGCAACTCGACCGGCGCACGCATCCAGCGCGGCGGTTCGTGCGGGGTGTGCGGCAGGTCGGTGGCGGTTGGGCCGAAGAACACGTCGACGGTGAAGCGCAGCGAGTAAGCGACGCTGAAGGTACCGGCGATGGTCGCGACAATCGGCAGTGCCGCCTCGACCCACGCGGTGGCGTTGATGAACACGGTTTCGGCGAAGAACATTTCTTTCGACAGAAAGCCGTTGAGCAGCGGTACGCCGGCCATCGACGCACTGGCAACCATCGCCAATGTGGCGGTGAACGGGATCAGTTTGATCAGGCCGCTGAGCTTGCGGATGTCGCGGGTGCCGCTTTCGTGGTCGATGATCCCGGCGGCCATGAACAGCGAGGCTTTGAAAGTGGCGTGGTTGAGGATATGGAACACTGCGGCGACTGCCGCCAGCGGGCTGTTCAGGCCCAGCAGCAGGGTGATCAGGCCCAGATGGCTGATGGTCGAGTAGGCCAGCAGACCCTTGAGGTCGTTCTGGAACATCGCGCAGTAGGCGCCGAGCAACAACGTACACGCACCGGCGCCGCTGACGATGTAGAACCATTCTTCACTGCCGGACAGCGACGGCCACAGGCGCGCGAGCAGGAACACCCCGGCCTTGACCATGGTCGCCGAGTGCAGATAAGCCGAAACCGGGGTGGGCGCCGCCATGGCGTGCGGCAGCCAGAAATGGAAAGGAAACTGCGCGCTTTTGCTGAGTGCGCCGATGAGAATGAGGGGAAGCAGAACAGGATAGAGGGCATGTGCGCGAATCAGATCGCCGGCGGCCAGGACCTTGTCCAGGTCATAGCTGCCGACGACATGGCCGAGAATCATGACCCCCGCCAGCAGGCACAATCCTCCGGCCCCCGTGACCATCAGCGCCATGTAGGCGCCACGTCGGGCATCAGAGCGGTGGTGCCAGTAGCCGATCAACAGGAACGAGAAGAGGCTGGTCAGCTCCCAGAAGAACACGATCTGGATCAGATTGCCGGAGATCACCAAGCCGAGCATGGCGCCCATGAACGCCAGGAAAAAGGCGAAGAAACGCGGCACCGGGTCGTCCGGCGACATGTAATAACGCGCATATAAAGAGACAAGGGTGCCGATGCCCAGCACCAGCAGCGAGAACAGCCAGGCGAAGCCGTCCATGCGCAGAACGAAGTTCAGACCGAGGCTGGGCAGCCACATGAACTCTTCGCGGATCACCCCGCCGTGGGCGATTTGCGGGTACAACAGCGCGACCTGCACAGTGCCGATCAGAGCGACCAGACCTGCCAACAGGGATTCGGTATTACGCGCGTTGTGTGGCAGCACCGCTGCCAGACAGCTGCCAATGAATGGCAGAAGCAGTAGAACTATCAGGGACATAGGCTTCTAATCTGCGGAAGTTTGTGAAGCATCATACGTGCCAGCTCCCTGATTACCAAACCCGAGGATGTCTCAGAATCCTACAAAGTAGTCTGAAAAATTTGGTTTGGCATTGTTTCAGGGGAGGGATGTTGTGACGGATGGACCTTTCGCGAGCAAGCCCGCTCCCACATTTGAAATACATTTCAAGGTGGGAGCGGGCTTGCTCGCGAAAGCGATAGGGCAGTCGCTAAAAATATCGAGGATCAGCCCTGGGTTTCCCGCTCCAGCTCAGCGTCCACATCGTCAACCTTACCCTTAGTCTTCAACTCGCTGACAATCACCGCCGCCACAATCAGTCCCGCACCCACCAGAGCAATCGCCGGCAAGCGCTCCCCGGCGATCCGCCCGACGATCCCGGCCCACACCGGCTCACCGGCATAGATCAACGTCGCCCGGGTCGGCGAAACGCTTTTCTGCGCCCAGTTCATCGCCACCTGAATCGCCGCACTCGCCGCACCGAGGCCCAGTGCGGTCACCAGCAGCGTCCAGGAAAAATCCGGCAGCGCTTCGCCGGTCGGCACCACCAGCAGGAACGACAGGACCGAGGTCGCCGCCAGCTGCACCACGGTCACCCGACGCACATCGACCTGACCCGCGAAGGTGCTGATCAGTATGATTTCGGCGGCAATCGCGATGGCACTGATCAGCGTGGCGATTTCACCGGGGCTGAAATTCAGCGCAGCCCCGGACGGCCCGGACAGCAGCATCAAACCGGTGAACGCCAGCATGATGCCGATGCTCGGCATCAGCCCCGGGCGACGGCCCAGCACCAGCCATTGCAGCAACGGCACAAAGGGCACGTACAACGCGGTGATGAATGCCGACTGGCTGCTCGGGATCGTTTGCAGGCCCACCGTCTGCAAGCCGTAACCGAGCATGATCGCCACGCCGATGAACGATCCTGCCTTGAGTTCGAACAAGGTCAGTTCGCGCAAGTGCCGCCAGGAGAACAGCGCGACGATGGCGGCTGCGGCGGCGAAGCGCAGGCCGACAAAAAACATCGGGCCACTGACGGTCATGGCGTGTTGCACCAGCAGGAACGTGCCGCCCCAGACCATGGTGATCAGCACCAGCACGCACTCGGCCTTGCTGAAGCGGGAGAAGCGGAGAGAGGTGGAAGATTCGTTCACTGACGTCATGACCTTGCGCACTATAAAAGGCAGGACGCACAATGCGCCCAAAGTTGCGCAGTATACTGCCCAACCCCACCAAGTGAGCAATATAGTGCACAAAGATTCCAGCCAACGGGCGTCCGTCCTACAACACGTCAGCCAAAATGTTCGGCGCCTGCGCCACGCCGCCGACATGAGCCAGACCGCGCTGGCCGAAAAGTCCGGCGTCAGTCGGCGCATGCTGGTGGCAATCGAGGCCGGGGAAAAGAATGTCAGCCTGACCACTCTCGACCGCGTCGCCGAAGCGCTCGACGTGGCCTTCAGCGACCTGATCCAGGCCCCCGACGCGCGCGATACCAGCCGCATCAATGAGGTGGCGTGGGCCGGAGTGATTCCCGGGAGTAAAGCGGTGCTGCTGTCCAAGGCCACCGCCAGCCGCGAGGTCGAGCAGTGGGAATGGTGTCTGCAACCGGGTGAGGTCTATCCGTCGCAACCCGACGCCGACGGCTGGAGCGAACAGATCTACGTGTTCGAAGGTTGCCTGACGTTGACGGTGGGCGATGTGACCAACACCGTTTCCACTGGCGAGTTTTTCATGTTTGCCAGCAACCAGCCCCACGGCTATCGCAATGACGGGCCGGTCGCGGTGCGATTTGTGCGTAATGTGGTGATTTGAATGAATCGAAGCGCAGATATCCTGATCATCGGCGGTGGCCTTAGCGGCACGATGCTGGCCGTGCAGTTATTGAGATTGCCCGGGCAACGCAAGGTCCTGATTGTCGAACCACGCGCTGAACTCGGGCGCGGTGAAGCCTACAGCGCCGTCGAGCTGGGCCATACGCTCAACGGCAATGCGGCGCGCATGAGTGTCGACCCTGACAACCCCGATGACCTGAATCAATGGCTGACCGCGCACATCGCTGCCGGTGGCTGGCCGGAATCTGCCGAGCAGGATGTGCCGATCAGTGAACTGTTTCCGCCGCGCGGTCTGTTTGGCGTGTATGTGCAGCAGCGTCTGGCCGGGGCGCGGATCGTCGGTGCGCAGCACGGTTCGACGGTCGAGCACATCTGCGCCGAAGTCGTAGATGTGCAAACCGATGCTGATTCGGTGCAACTGACCCTGAACGATGGGCAGCACCTGAATGGCGCCTATGCCGTACTCGCCACGGGCATGTTCCCCGCCGCCCGCACGCCGCAGAAAAAATCCAGCGGCCTGAATGCCGCGGCGCTTGATCCGTGGGATGTCGCGGCCATGCGCCAGCTCGATGCGCAGTCGACCGTGCTGATCATCGGCTCGGGGCTGACCATGGTCGATGCTGTGGTGTCGCTGGAGCAGGCCGGGCATCGCGGGCCGATCGAAGTGTTTTCCCGTCACGGGCTGTTGCCGCATGTGCGTCGGCAACCGCCAGCGTGGGTGGACTTTCTTGCTGAAGATCAAAGCATCCGCACACCGCGCCAATTGTTGCGCGAACTGCGCAGGCATTGCCGCGACGCTATCGCTCAGGGCATCGACTGGCAGGCGCCGCTGGACACCGTGCGGGCGCATATCGGACGTCTGTGGAGTCAGGCGACCGACGTGCAGCGTCGACAATTCGTACGCCATGTGCGGCCATGGTGGGAGAGTCACCATCACCGTTCGCCGCCGTTGAGTGCGGCGTTGGTTGAGCGCTTGCACCACGAGGGACGGTTGCGGATTCAGGCGGCGTCGTTCAAGGGGCTTGAGCCTGGTTCGGGCGAGGGTGTGAGTATTCGCATTCGACGCCGGGGCGAGGCCGAAACCTGTGTGGTGCAGGGTGCAGCGCTGATCAATTCCAGCGGTATCGAGTACGACTGGCGGCGCGTTGCTCGCCCGTTGCCGCAGCAGTTGCTGGCGCGCGGGCTGGTGCGTCCGGGGCCATTGGCCTTGGGGATTGCGGCGGCGGTGGACGGTGCGGTGCTGGACGCTGAAGGGCAGGCCGGCAGCCGACTGTTCGCGATGGGACCACCGTTGCGCGGGATGTGGTGGGAAAGCACGGCGGTGACGGATGTGGCGTTGCAGGCCAAGGCGCTGGCGGCGCGGCTGGTGGGTTGATGGTGTTCTTGCTGGCCTCATCGCTGGCAAGCCAGCTCCCACAGGGTTTTGCATGGATCATAAATCTGCGAACAGCACAGAAAACTGTGGGAGCTGGCAAGCCGGCCCCAATAGGTTTTTGCATGGATCAAAAAATCTGTGAACAATACAAACCACTGTGGGAGCTGGCTTGCCAGCGATGGGGCCGGTTCAGCCAATTATCATCTCGGCAGCGCATTCATCAGCCAGCGCTGGCGAATCTGCTCCAGGCGCCCGTCGGCGCGCAAGGTTTCCAGCGCCTGTTGCCAGCGTTTCACCTGACCCGGATCGGTCTGCAGCGAAAAGGCAATGTAGGTGTCCTGTTTCATCAGCGACATCTGATACTGCAAGCGTCCCGGTTCCATGCCCTGGGTACGGGCCAGGGCGGCGGTGGACAGGGTGTCGGAGACTACGAAATCGGTCCGGCCCAGGCTGAACAGACGCATCATCTGTTCCGGGGTTTCGACGCCTTCGAGGTTCTTCAGGTTTTGCTGTTGCAGGTAGCTGTAAATCAGCCATTTGCGCGGCACGCTGATGCGCCCGGCCTGATCCGCCTGCTGCAGGGTTTTCACCGGCGGCTGGTTGTTGGCATGGGCGTAAAGCGCGGTTTCGACTTCGATCAGCGGCCCGACCCATTGGTAACGGTCATCGCGCTCGTCAGTGCGCAATACGGTGAATACCCCGGTGTTCGCCGTTTCACTGGCCGTGCGCAAGGCACGCAGCAACGGCACTTGTTGCAGCTCGATCCGGTCACCGGTCTGTTCGGCCAGTGCGCGCACCACGTCCACGCCGTAACCCACCAGTTGATCGCCTTGCTGGAAATGCAGGGGCGGGTGATTGTCGGTGAGCAGTTGCAGGTCCGCCGCATTGGCCGTCAGGGCCAGGAGTGACAACAGACACGCGGCAATCCGTTTCATGAATCGTCCCTGAAAAATAGATCGCGAAGCTTAGTACGGGCCGGGGGTGGCTGTCATGGGAAATGCGCTGGCCTTTTGCTTCAGAAACAAGCTTTATCGGTGATGGTCTTACAGGGCTTGGCCACCAACTGTCAGCGGATCAGGGACTCATAGAAGTTATCTTGTATATTTTGCTCGAAATGCACATTCTGCAAAAAACCTTCAAGTTGACGAAAATCCCGATCGTTAATATTAAGTTGTGCATCATAGAAGCACTGCTCAATACGCTGATAACTGTCCTCCATCAACTTGAGTGCTCGGATGAAAACGCCGGAGCTGCCCCAGGCGATAATTATTTTCTTTTTTTGCGATTCGCTTAGTTTTTGTTTGGTAAGGGGCTGATTTGCCAGAATCATCAGAAATGACTTGGGGCCCCCTTCAAGGTCTGGCGCGAAACCTTTCTTTTTAAAGTGTGGAATGTGATTGATGTCGCAGTAGTCATTAATGAATCGATAGTACACGGCCAGTTCCAATAACATTTCCTTTAGTTTGCGATGGCAGTGCTCGGGTAAAGGTTGGATGTTCTGGAATGCTTCCAGAATGAACAGAAAGAAGCAGCCGGTATTGGTTTGAGCGACAAAACGGTATTCGTCAAGAGTGGGTAATACCGTTCCTTCGCTAATCTGTGTGTCCAGATACTGGCCAATGTGCAATGACTCCAGGCTGTCGAGTGCCACTTTCATCAACCCGGTGTTTTGCAAGTCACACATCTTCTGCAGGCCATCGATGTATCCATACATTCCTGAGATAAGAGCGGTGGCGACGCCATACTTTACCCAGACAGACGGTGCTCCGCGCCGAACGCGGTCCTCGTCTACGATATCATCGTGTACCAGTGACGCGGTATTGAAGCGTTCGACACATTGACAAATTGTTTGGGTCAGATCAGTTTCGATTCCATAACACGCAGCCAATGCTCGCGTCAGGGAAGTTCTGACTTTCATTCCGTCATGTTTCTCCTGATAGTCAAAGGGCATGATCCAACTGTTTTTGGCCATTTCGTATTGCAGAAGGCGTGCCGGGTACATAGCAGTCTCCGTCTGCCGGCCAATCCATGGTGGGCACTATAAGGTCTGATCACATAATTGCGATGGTAGCTCAACGGCCTTATCTACGTGAATCTATTTAAAGAACGATTAATTATAGATTTTTCCAGATTGCGTTCTATGACAGGTCTGTAGAGCTGTAACGATAATGGGGTGGTGGTATAAGTTCTTTGAGTTTTTTTAACTGTCAGCTATTGTCGTTGATAGTCGTGTTTGAAAAGTGCGAGTTGCCGTATTGGGCATGTGGCGAGGTTTTATCGTGGAAAGACTCATTCTGGTCGACGAACGGGACAATATCGTTGGTCATGCTGAGAAAATGGATGTTCACGAGCAAGGGCTTTTACATCGCGCCTTTTCAATATTTATTTTTGATGATGAAGGCCGTTTGCTGCTACAGCGAAGAGCACTCGGCAAATATCATTCGCAAGGGCTCTGGACCAATACCTGTTGCGGCCATCCGCGCTGGGGCGAGACCACCCTTGACGCGGCAAAACGGCGACTGCGTGAAGAGATGGGACTGGCGTGTGAACCTCTGGCCGAAGTTCATGCGTTTGTCTATCGAGCCACCGTCACCAACCAACTGACGGAACATGAATACGATCACGTTCTGGTGGGCTTGAGTTCTTTTGACCCTTTGGCCAATACCGATGAAGCACTCGACTGGAAGTGGGTGACGCTCGAAGAGCTTGATCGGGGCGTGGAATCTCATCCTTCGATGTACACCGCATGGTTTCAGATGATTGTTCAACAGCAAGGTATCGCACGCCTCAAGGTATGGAGCGGCCTCTCGACAGGTTGCGCATTACCGAGATCGGGTCTGCTCGACATGATTGATTCGCCCGACGATTTGCGCCGTCTGCATAAGTCAGCATTACCTCGATTGGCTGAGGAACTACGTAGGTTTGTTTTGCATAGCGTGGCGGCGACCGGGGGACACCTATCGGCAAATCTGGGCGCTATTGAACTGACTATCGCCTTGCACTACGTGTTCCAGACACCGTTTGACCGGATCGTCTGGGATGTTGGACACCAAGCCTATGCGCACAAGGTTCTTACCGGACGCCGCGAATCCATGTCCGGAATCAGGCAGCGTGGTGGCATTTCAGGCTTTCCTCGCCGGCAGGAGTCTGAATTCGATTGCTTCGGAACCGCTCATGCGAGTACTTCCATTTCAGCAGTGTTAGGCATGGCTGTCGCAGCAAAACACAAGGGTGAGTCAAAGCAGTGTATTGCGGTGATTGGCGATGGGGCGCTGAGCGGCGGGCTCGCATTCGAAGCACTGAATAATGCGGGCGTGCACCAGCATTTGCCATTGCTGGTCATACTCAATGATAACCAGATGTCCATTTCCAAATCGGTTGGCGCTCTGTGTGAGCACTTCCAGCGGTTGGAGGGTAGTAATGGCAGGCAGGCCATTCCCGAATATTTTCGGGCGCTGGGGTTTGACTATTCAGGGCCAATAGATGGTCATGATCTTGACCAACTGGTTTCAGCCTTGCGGGTGTTCGGCAAACGCTGCGGACCACGAGTGCTGCACGTTGTCACCCGCAAAGGTAACGGGTATGCGCCGGCGGTTCATGATCCGGTGCTCTATCACGCACCGGGAAAGTTTGATCCCGCATGCGGATTCAGGGCCGCGAAAGCTGCGCCTCTGACTTACGCGGATGTCGTTGGGCAATGGTTGTGCAAGCTCGCTGAGTACGACGCGCGGGTGATGGTCATATCCCCGGCAATGTGCGAAGGATCGGGACTGGTCGAGTTCCGGCAGCGCTTCGCGAGTCGTTGTTTCGATGTCGGGATTGCCGAACAGCATGCCTTGACTTTTGCCGCAGGTCTGGCAGCAGAGGGGCTCAAGCCGGTGGTGGTTATTTACTCGACCTTTCTGCAGCGAGCCTACGACCAATTGATCCACGACATAGCAATTCAGCATTTGCCAGTCGTGCTGGCTATCGACAGGGCAGGCGTTGTCGGGGCGGACGGTGCGACGCATACCGGAGCGTTTGATATTGCTTACCTGCGTTGTATCCCGGGCTTGATGCTGATGGCGCCGGCCGATGAAAACGAATGTCGGCAGATGCTCGTGACTGCGCTGATACATGATGGCCCGGCTGCACTGCGATATCCCAGAGGGCGAGTTGTTGGTGTTCCCTCTGATGAAAAACTCGCAGGCCTGGCTATAGGTCGGGGTGAGGTACGTCGTTTATCCTCGCACTCCGATTATCCGAGAGTAGCCATACTCGCGTTCGGTTCGGTTGTGGCCGCTTCTCTGGAGGCTGCGAGCGTGCTGGACGCAACCCTGGCGAATATGCGGTTCATCAAGCCGCTGGATCATAACCTGCTGGATGAGCTGGCGCGTGAACACGATGTGCTGATTACTGTTGAGGAAGGTTGTATCAAAGGTGGTGCTGGGTCAGCTTGCCTTGAGTATTTGAACCGCGTTGGCTTACTCCGTCCTGCCTTGCAACTCGGTTTTGAAGACGAGTTTGTCGAACATGCCACGCCAGAGGAAGCCCTCGAACAGTGTGCGCTGGATGCAAAAGGTATAGCGCTTTCGATCACGAAGTTTCTTGGGCAGCCAAGTCACCGTCCGGCGTTTTTCCGTTGTCATGAGAAAAGTCCACGAGGTGCATTGTGAATTACTCCCTCCCTCTCATTCTGCAGGGACTTGAGATTCCACTGAACCCTTTGAGCGAAGAGGCTGAGCGACATACCCGTGAATGGCTCAAAGGTGTCGGGCTTGAAGCTGGTGGGCACGAGACACATCAGCTCGATCTTTATCTTCCAGGCAAATACGGAGGATACATGTGGCCCAATGCTGAACGCGAAGATCTGTACATCCTTTCTGATCTGACGGGTTGGTTCAGTTGTCAGGATGACCTGGCTGATGAAGACCTTAGTCGATCACCCGAAATACTGGAAAAGGTACTGCGCCAAGTGCATGACGTTGCCAGTGGTCGTGTTGCTCTGATGCATAAGGGGGTGGCCGGGGGATTGGCAAATATCATTGAGCGGGCGGGGTTTTCCATGAGCGAACGATGGAAAGGCAGGACCCTCGACCAATACACCAGTTATATCCATGCCTGTATGTGTGCTGCCGTTCATCGAGTTGAGGGGACTCAACCGGTGCTTGCAGATTATGAAAGCATCTGGCGCCATGCTGGCGGTTTTCAGGTGTGTATCGAATTTACCTATTTTGCAACCCGAATAGATCTTCCCTCGGTGGTCTATTTCAGCGCGCAATGGCAAACGCTGCGCACAATTACCTTGAATTTGATGAAAGCGGTCAATGATCTTCTGTCATATCGCATTATGGAAAATCCCGACGAAGATGTTTACAACCTGCTGACTCACCTGCGCCATCATCAAGGCTTGAGCCCTGATCAGGCGGCGGCTGAAGTGCGGCTACGGATCGAAGTATGGGCCAGAATGTTTTTCGATCTACAGACGCGGCTACCTGATGAGCTGGATCGATTGGGCTGCGACGTGGTCATTCGCGAGCAAGCCTTACGGTGTGCTGAAGCATTCCGGGAGCAATGGATCGGCAACATAGGTTGGCATCTTGCAGTACCCCGTTATCGTGAGATTCGGTTTCGGCCTGATTGACACTTTACCTCGCAGGAACGTCATCTTGTGGGGCCAGTTTCCTGTCCGCCACAAGACAGTGTGATAGTTAGAAAGTTACGCCACTACGCGATAGCACGGCACATACGCCGCACCGCCCGGCAGTTTCATCCGGTGCTGGGCGACGAAGGCTTTGAGCAGTGCATCGAGCGGCTGCATGATCGCCGCGTCACCCCGGATCTGGTACGGCCCGTGTTCTTCGATCAGGCGGATGCCCTTGTCCTTGACGTTGCCGGCGACGATCCCGGAGAACGCACGGCGCAGGTTGGCCGCCAGTTCGTGGGGCGGCTGGTCGCGGTGCAGCTTGAGGTTGGCCATGTTTTCGTGGGTCGGATCGAACGGGCGCTGGAAGCTCTCGTCGATCTTCAGCAGCCAGTTGAAGTGGAATGCATCGTTGCGCTCACGGCGGAACTGCTTCACCGCTTTGAGGCCGGCGGTCATCTGCCGCGCGACTTCAGCCGGGTTGTCGATGATGATCTGGTAGTGCTGTTTGGCCGCGTCGCCGAGGGTGGCGGTGACGAACGCGTCGAGTTGTTCCAGATACGGCGCGGCATGCTTCGGCCCGGTCAGGATCACCGGGAACGGCAGGCCGGCGTTGTCCGGGTGCATCAGGATGCCCAGCAGGTACAGGAACTCCTCGGCTGTACCGGCGCCGCCCGGGAAGATGATGATGCCGTGGCCGACACGCACGAAGGCTTCCAGACGTTTTTCGATGTCCGGCAGGATCACCAGCTCATTGACGATCGGGTTCGGCGCTTCGGCGGCAATGATCCCCGGCTCGGTCAGGCCGAGGTAGCGCCCGCCGTGGATGCGCTGCTTGGCGTGGGCGATGGTCGCGCCTTTCATCGGGCCTTTCATCACGCCTGGGCCGCAACCGGTGCAGATGTCGAGGCTGCGCAGGCCCAGTTCGTGGCCGACTTTCTTGGTGTATTTGTATTCTTCGGTGTTGATCGAGTGACCGCCCCAGCACACGACGATTTTCGGCTCGACGCCCGGGCGCAGGGTGCGCGCGTTGCGCAGCAGGTGGAAGACGTAGTCGCTGATGCCTTGCGAGGTGCTGAGGTCGATGCGTTGGCTGTCGAGTTCGTTTTCGGTGTAGACGATGTCACGCAGGGCGCTGAACAGCATCTCGCGGGTGCTGGCGATCATTTCGCCGTCGACGAAGGCGTCGGCCGGGGCGTTCAGCAGTTCGAGGCGCACGCCGCGATCCTGCTGGTGAATGCGGATTTCGAAGTCCTTGTAGGCTTCGAGGATGGTCTTGGCGTTGTCGACATGCGCGCCGGTATTGAGGATGGCCAGGGCGCACTGGCGGAAGAGGGTGTAGGTGCTGCCGGATCCGGCTTCGCTCAGTTGCTGAACTTCACGTTGAGAAAGGGTTTCCAGGCTGCCTTTCGGGCTGACCGAGGCGTTGATTACGTGTCGTTGGGTCATGCAATGATCCTTAAAACGATGTCATTCCAATGGCAGGCAAATGGCATCCGAATAGTGTGTATCCATGAATGAAGATGGCACGATCTGCGCTGTACCGCCATGTCCCCCGTTGGACGCGAAAAGATGAAAAGGGCCCCCAGCATAGCTAAATCCCCGAGAGAGGCGATAATGCGCAGCGAGTTTTTTCCGTTGCCCTTTTTATCGCTCAAGGAAGTCATGCCTGATGTTCGAGATCCAGCCGATGGACCCAGCGACGTTTCGTCAGCAGACGCGGCGCAGCACGTTGATCATTGCCGTGCTGTTCCTGGTGCTGGCGATGCTGCTGTCGACGGCGGCGGTGGCGCTGTTCGGCGAACCGGGCGGCGATAACCTGCGGTTCAATGTCGGCGGGGTGTTCGTCGCCTTCCTGCTGACGGCGGCGCTGCTGCGCGGGCAATTCTGGCAGCAGGCGTGGATGGCGCCGGCGGTCTACAGCTGGCGGCTCAAGCGCAGCCTGATGAGCGTGACCAACGTGATGCATCAGGTGACCGCGGCGGTAGAGCAGCACGATCCGACCGCGATGAAGGTGCTGCGCTTCTATCATCTGGGGCTGACCCAGATGCACCAACTCGACGGTAACTCCAGCGATCATGCGCAGTTGCAGCGGGAAGTCGAAGCGCACAAGGAGCGGATGCAGGCGCTGGGTCTGGAGATCGACCAGAAGCGCCTGGATCCGGCCTGGCTGCAAGCCTTGAAACCCGTCGCGCATTAAAACGGGATGCGGCTGGCCCGGCGCAGTTTCCAGCGCCGCAGCAGGCGCCCGTAGACCAGCAGGTTGATCACCAGCACCACGCTGCCCAGCGCCAACTGAATCTGTGGCGTCAGGCCGGCGGGGTAGATGATCGGCCAGATGTAGTGCTCGATGAAGCCGCCGGCGTATTCGGTCTGCCCGGCGGCGTGGCGCATCAGGTTTTCCCAGTAGGTCAGCGGACAGGTCAGGTGCAACACCTCGACCGCCACCCCCCACGCAGCTGCCGGCAGATGCAGCCACATCACGCGTGGCCACTTGAGCACCAGCAGCCCGCCGAACAGCACGAACAGAATGAATGACAGATGGAACAGCACCAGCCCGTCGGCTGCGATTCGGTACAGCATGTCGTCTCCCTGACGCGATTGTGAAGGTTCTCATGGTACGCCGGCAGCGGCCCATGAGCGCGGCGATTTAGCGCAAGTGCGCAAGATTGTTCAAGCCGCGAAGGGGCATTTGCTGGCAGAGTCTGCGATCGTTTCCTCGGTTGAAGAGCGTTATGTCTGACTCACTTATGCCGCGCAGTGCGTTTCTTCGCGGGGCTGCGGCGATCATGCCGTTATCACTGGCGACGGCGCCGTGGGGGCTGCTGGCCGGCTCCATGGCGATCGAAGCCAACCTCACGCCGTTACAGGGGCAGGGCCTGTCGAGCATCGTGTTTGCCGGTGCCGCGCAACTGGTGGCGATGGGCATGCTCAAGGGCGGTGCCGGGATTTTCTCGATTTTGTTGACCACGCTGCTGCTGACCTCGCAGCACTTGTTGTACGGGATGAGCATGCGCTCGGTGATTTCGCCGCTGCCCGGGCGCTGGCGCATCGGCCTGGGCTTTTTGCTCACCGATGAACTGTTCGCCCTGACCAGCCAGCATGATCGCCAGCAGTTCAATCGCTGGTACGCATTGGGCGTCGGCCTGACGTTCTATATCGCCTGGAACCTCTTCACCCTCGCCGGCATCGTCCTGGGCAGCAGCATTCCGGGGCTTGAGCACTTGGGGCTGGACTTCTCGATTGCCGCGACGTTCATCGCATTGATCACTCCGGTGGTGCGCAACGTGCCGACCGTGGTGTGCGTGGCGGTGTCCCTGTTCTGCTCGGTGCTGTTCAGCTATTGGCAGTGGGGCTCGGCGCTGGTGTTGTCAGGGCTGGCCGGGATGACCGCAGGATTTGTCTGCAACAAGCTGTATCGGGGGCGCACATGATGGTCTGGGCAGTGATTTTCGGCATGGGGATTCTGGTGTTCCTCAACCGCTACGTGTTTCTCGAACCGCGCCTGCCGCTGCGCTTGAGCAGTAACGCACGGCAGTTTCTCGGGTTTGCCGTACCGGGAATGCTCACGGCGATCTGCGGGCCGATCGTGTTCATGCCGGACAAACAGCTGAATTTGCAGTGGGATAACCCGTATTTGCTGAGTTCGCTGGTGGCGATCGGTCTGGTGTTGTACACCCGTAACACGTTGCTCAGCATGCTCTTGAGCATGGCGTTTTTCTTTTTGCTGCGCTGGTGGTTGTAAGTTGCCGGGAAAAAACTGTTCTACGCTTGTTGGATGATTATTTTCGATCAGGCGAGGTGCACATGACGACCGAGCAACAGCGTCCGGATGAAGACGAAGAAGTAGACGAGCCCAGCGAAGAAGAAATCGAGCGCGAGAAACGCAAGGAACAGACCTGGAAGCACGATGACGACAAGGAACTCACCGGGCCCGATGTGAAATTCTGAAGTCGACACGCAAAAAGCCCCGCAACAGCGGGGCTTTTTGGTGTTTCAGAGGTCTTCCAGAGACGGGAAGTCCGGATGTGACGCCCGATAGCCCAGAGTCTTGTCGATCCACGCATTGAGTTCGTTGACCATTACCGGTGGGTGACCGGGATAGCCTTCGAGCGTGGTGCGCAGGATGCGTTCGATGTCCGGCACTGAACGCAGGTTTCGGGTCTTGATGTAGTGGCCGATAAAACAGTCGAGTTGAAAGCGTTCTGTCATGGACAGATAAATACACTCCAGGCCGTTGGCCTGTTTGATTGCAAAATCGTCGCGCAACTTAGTTCTCTGCAAGGCGTGGTGAAAGTTGTAGGGGATTCCTGGTTTGTTGACTCTTTGGTCAACTGGTATGCCAATTGGAAATGCGGCGCGCATGCTATCCGTAGCGCATCTAAATGTATGTATGACGGTTGAAATGTCAGACAGGCGGTTAGTTCGCTCAAACGACTGTTTTTTTCGGGCTGTCTCAGCGATGAAACAACCTCTGTAAAGATCTTGCGTCACCTGTAATCACCTGTAGGAGCTGCCGCAGGCTGCGATCTTTTGGTCTTCATTTTTAAAAGCAAGATCAAAAGATCGCAGCCTTCGACAGCTCCTACAGAGTTAACGCGGGAGGGCCGGGGATTTTTAGGCGATTGCATCAATCAGCCCGGCGCCCTGATTGCGAGAGTTGCCGACGGCTTTGCCGACTTTGTGCCAGGAAAAGGCCTCGCTGGGTTCTCCTTCGAACAGCAGCATCTGTTCGGCGCGCTCCGCAGGTGTGGCCGGGTCGAGCCATTCGCGGGTCAGTTCGGGGTTGAGCACCACGGGGCGGCGATCATGGATGTCGAGCATCCCGCCAAGGCTATTGGCGGTGATGATCACGAAGCCATCGTCGTCTCGGGCATCGCTGCCGGGTGTCGGAAATTGTCCGATGGCCGCACAGAAAACCGGCCCGTGATCGGCACGCCGGATCAGCCACGGCTGTCGGGTTTTATCCGGGCCGTCGACCCATTCAAACCAGTTGTCGATGGGCACGATCAGCCGATGACGCCAGATCGCCCGGAAGAACGGGCCATGCGCGACCTTTTCCACGCGGGCATTGATCGGTGCGGCGCGGTCCTTGGCCCAATGCGGGCGCCAGCCCCAGCGCAGGTTGTCGGCATACAGGCGTCGATCATGTTGATGGAGGACGGCGAGTGAAGTCGTCGGCGCCGCGTTGTAGCGCTCCAGCGCGGCGTCGCCGACGTGATTGATCAGTGCATCGGGAATGCTCAGCACCGCGACGAAGTCGTGAATGCCACGATACTGCGAGAGTCTTCCGCACATGCGCTGAATCTCCGGTTGGACGCTTTCAGCTTAGTTGGCTCTGGCCAATCAAGCCTTTGCCTCTTGACCGGTGAACGTGTCGCGCCAGGCCAGCCAGCGGCGCTCCAGCACGGCGAGCAGGCCATCGCTGAGTTTGCCGAGCAGGGCGAGCACGATGATCGCCGCCAGCACGATGTCCGGTCGCGAAGTTTCGCGGCCGTCGCTGAGCAGATAGCCCAGGCCCTTGGTCGCGGCGATCAGTTCGGCGGCCACCAGAAACATCCACGCCAGACTCATGCCGCTGCGCAGTCCGGTGAACAGGCCGGGCAGGGCGGCTGGCAGCAGGATCCGCCGCACCAGTTGCCAGCGGCTGAAGCCATAAATGTGCCCGACCTCGACCAGTTTGCGATCAATGTTGCGTATCGCCGCGACCACATTGACGTACACCGGAAAAAACGCGCCGATGGCGATCAGCACGATCTTCGAGGTTTCGTCGATGCCCAGCCACAGCAGCAACAGCGGCACCCAGGCCAGGCTTGGAATCGAACGCAGGGCGGCAAACGTCGGCTCGAGATACGCCTCGGCCTCGCGGCTCAGACCGACCCAGGCGGCGAACCCCAGCGCGAGGCTGGCGCCAATCGCAAACCCGAGCAACACGCGAATCAGGCTGGCGCCGATGTGTTTCCACAATGCCCCTTCGGCAAGGTCGGTGAGGGTCAGGGCGATCTCGCTCGGGGCGGGCATCTGATAGGCCGGCAGCCAGCCGACGCGCACGATGAATTCCAGGGCGACCACGATCAGCAACGGCAGGGCCAGGCCTTTCAGGCGCCGTCGCCATGTCGGGTTGAGGGTTGAAGGACGCTGCCTCGGTAAGCGCTGCGCAGGCGCGGGCAGTTCGTTACTGCGAGTGGTCATACGTGGGCTCCGCTCACAGCGAATCCGCGTCGGGCGCGGATGGGCTGTGAGTCTGGTCGGTTACTGGCGGGCGACGGCTTGTTGCACACCGCTGTCGAGCAACTGATCAATCACTTGATCGACATTCACCCCACGGCGCACCAGTTCTTCGGAAACCAGAATCGGTGCCGCAGCCTTGGACGCCTGCACGTCGTTGGCGGTCAGTTGCGGGCTGCTCAGGTCGGTGCGCGACAACTGCAATTTGGCCACGTCCAGCGGCAGACCGGATTCCTTGGCGAGCAGCGCGGCGAACTCGTCGGGGTTCTTCAGCGCCCAGTCCCGCGCCTGCTCGTAGGCTTTGATCACGGTGTCGATGGTCTGCGGATGCTCCTTGGCGTACTGCTCGGTAACGCTGACCACGCCGTAACTGTTGAATGCCGGGTTGCGATACAGCAGACGCGAACCGGCCTGAACCTGACTGGCGGCCATGTGCGGATCGAGTCCGGCCCAGGCGTCGACATCGCCTTTTTCCAGCGCGGTACGACCGTCCGGATGTTGCAGGTGCACCAGTTCCACGTCGTCTTTCTTCAGCCCGGCCTGTTGCAGGCTGCGCAAAGTGAACAGGTACGGGTCGGTGCCTTTGGTGGCGGCGATTTTCTTGCCCTTGAGGTCGGCGACGCTCTGGTACGGCGAGTCTTTGCGCACCACCAATGCGGTCCATTCGGCGCGGCTGTAGACGTACACCGATTTGATCGGGCAGCCGTTGGCCCGGCTCAACACCGCAGCAAGGCTGGCGCTGGAAGCGAAATCGACGCCACCGCTGTTCAGATATTCCAGCGAACGGTTGCTGCCCTGGCTCAGCACCCAACTGACTTTGGTCTGCGGCAGGGCCTTTTCGAGAAAGCCGAAATGCTTGAGCACCAGACTCACCGGGGAATAGTAGGCGTAGTCCAGATGGACTTCCGCAGGCGCAGCTTCGGCAGCGTGGGCCAGGGGTTGCAGGCTCAATGCCATGGCGCTGGCGACCAGCAGCGTTTTGAGGCGGGAAAACGGTAAGAACGATGTCATGGGGGCGCTCCGGCGAAGGCACTGTTTTTTATGTCCAAAAAGATATTTTTATCGGCTGCGTCCTGCATGAATGGAATATTGCAGGCTCTGTGCCATGTGCGCCCTGGCCAATGTTTACGGGGTTACCAAGAGGATTTTCAGCGTTCGACTGTTGTCTGAGCAACACTGTGCAATGCCGCTGTTGCACAGCCAACAGTGAGCATCCGGGGTGCTGAGCTTATGCATTAATCGAATTTAAAATCGGTTTATCAACAGCGTTATGGTCTATGCAAAATCCCCTCGCAGGACCCGCCATGAAGTTCTCCCGTTTGCTGCGCAGCACACTGATGACTGCCCTGTTCGCCGCACCGCTTGCCCACGCCGCCGAGCCCTTGGTTCTGCATGTCGGTGACCAGAATTACTACAACATCCGCGCCTCGGTGGAGGCTTCCGGCGTGCTGAAGGACGCGCCATACAGCGTCGACTGGAAGCACTTCCAGGCCGCCGCGCCATTGGCCGAGGCGTTACAGACCGGCTCGCTGGATCTGGGTTTTCTCGGCGATTCGGGGTTTCTGTTTCTCGCCGCCAAACAGGCTCCAGTGAAACTGATCGGCGTGTCGCGGCAGAACCCGGACACCATCGCCTTGCTGGTGCCGAAAGATTCGCCGGTGCAAACCATTGCTGATCTGAAGGGCAAGAAAGTCGCCTACTGGCCCGGCGCCTGGAGTCAGCAACTGACCTTGCGTGCCTTGGAGCAGGGCGGTCTGCCGGAAAACTACGTCGACTTCGTCAAACTGATGCCAATTGATGCCGCGGCCGCGTTGCCGCAGGGCAGCATTGACGCGTTCCCGGTGTGGGAACCGTACATCTCGCAGCAAATCGTGTTCTCCGGTGCGCGGCCGATTCTCACCGCGAAAAACCTGATGCCGGGCCTCAGCGCGATTGCCGCGTCGGCGCCGTCGATCGACAGCAAGCGTGAGGCGATTGCCGATTTTCTCGGGCGGTTGAAACTGGCGCGGGCCTGGGTCGACAGCCACACCGACGAATACGCGGACCTGTGGGCGAAGAAAGCCAATCTCGATCAGCAGGTTTCACGGCACTGGTTGCGCCAGGCACACATGACCGTCGGGCCGGTGGATCAGCAAGCGGCAGCCGACTTGCAGGGCACCGCGGACTTCCTGTTCAAGGTCAAGGCACTGCCGGCGCCGCTGGCCACCGCCGGGGTCATTGATACCTCGTTTCAACAGGCTCTGGCTGACTGAGCGAGCGCCGAATCCAAAGCCTGTGTACCCTGTCCAGACCTGGCTCGCGTAGCCGGGCGCAGGGATGGATCAGGGCGAGGGAGTTTTGCCAGTCGACAACAGGACCGTAAGGGTCAGGCGCAAGGCAAAACATGAAACACGCTTTCCAGCTTCTCTGTGCAGCAGCCATCGCGTTCGGGCTGGCCGGCTGCATTGCCGCGCCCATCGAGATGACCGCGCAAACCGCAACCCGGCTCAAAGCCCAGGCGCCGGTGCGCTTTCTGCTGACCTTCGATGACGGCCCCAGCGCGTCGAGTTTCTGGAACCCTTCGGCGACCGTGCTCGACAGCCTCAAGGTTAACCCGGTGCAACCGGACATCAAAGCGGTGTTCTTCGTCCAGACCCGCGCGCCACGCGCTGGCAACAGTGAGATTGGTCGCGGCATCATGCAGCGTGAATACGCTGAAGGGCACATCCTCGGATTCCACACCGCGACCCACTGGCACACCAATCATCGCTCGCTCGATCCGCAGGAACTGGAGCAGTCGTTGAGCAACGGCAGCGCCGATATCGCCGCGATCACCGGGGCAGCGCCGGTTCTGCTGCGCCCGCCATTCTGGAACTACGACAAGCGCACCTTCGCCGCCTATCAGCAACACGGCATGCACGTGCTGTTGACCGATTTGAGCGCCAACGACGGCAAGATCTGGGGCTTCAATGCCAGCCCCCGACGCCGGGCGAACATGCTGCGGCAGCTATCGGAAGTTCGCGAGCGAATTGCCCTTGGCGAATTTCCCACGGTGGACGGGGTGATTCCGGTGGTGGTGACCTTTCATGACCTCAACCGCTACACCGCGCGGCATACCCGCGAATACCTGCAGATCCTGCTCGACAGCGCCGCCGCCACTGGCGTGAAACTGGCGGACAAACCGTTCTACGATGATCACGCTGCGCTGTTGAAGGCGGCGCTGGCGCGCACGGTTCAGCACAGTTCGGACTCGGTGCAGTTGCCGGGAATCTGGAACTGGATCTGGGATCACGACGCGCACTGAGGCCGCGCGAAAAATGTGATCGGGTTGGCAATTGCCGGGGCGGCAGGTTGCTGGCGGCTCATCTATGCTCATCAGGTCGACCGACACATCGCCTGCGAGGCGTGCGCCCATGCTAGCCATCACCGACATTTGCCGGATTGTCGAATCCGGCTTTCCGTCGCTTGAATGCGAATGCACACAAGTGGAGCAGGGACTGTTGCGGATCAAGGTTTACGAGCCAGACTCCGGGCGAGTCGAGTTGTTACTCAATGGCGTGTCGCCGGAACATCTGGTGACGATCCGCGATATATCCAACTTCATCGGCGAATTGCGCACGGAGATGAGCGCCGGGCGCCGGGCATTCGCCGGCTGATGCCTCACAAACGCCGCTGAAACGCCCGCACGATGCGTAACGTCGCGTCGCTGGTGGGCAGATTCTGCACCGCATCCAGCGGATGCCAGATGCACTCGGTAATCTCGTTTTGCGGGCGCAACTGCTCAAGGTCGAGCACTGAGGCCTCGTAGACATGATGCTGGGTGCTGCCGCTGTGCAGTTCCATCAGATACAACATCTGCTCGGCATCCAGCGCCGTTTCTTCCTGCAGCTCGCGCGTCGCCGCCCCGGCTTTGGTTTCCCCAGGCTCGACCTTGCCGCCGGGCAAGGTCCAGCGACAGCGGGGTTTGCGCACCAGGAGAACGTGTCGATCCTGCTCGCAAATAACGGTTGCGCGTACTTTCATCTGTTACCTGTTTACCGCGTGTCACATAAATGAAATAAAACTGCAATATTCGAGCCGGGCAGCGGTTTAATGGTTCCTTCAGGGTTTTTGATCATTGGCCCGGGTTAAAAGTGCCAGAGCCTTGGCGCATGGCTGGCGGTGAGGTAGCGGGTTTGCGCGCAGAGTGAGCGACGTGCGTGGCTTGGTAGCAGAGTAGAAGCTGGCTGATGCCGCTGCGTTGCCGGGTTACAGACAACGCTTGGCGCGGGCGCGAAGTCACATCGCGAGTTGGAGCAAATGTAACGAAAGAGCCCCGGTGATTACCGGGGCTTTTTTTAGGGCAGGGGCAGTATTAGTGAACCTTGGTTCGGCTGATGGAACGCGTCTTCACTTCCCTGGCGTACAACTGCAATCGTTCTTCATCACTTTGCAGCACCTCGCAAGACCTGAGCACCGCCTGGGCATCTGCCTCGTTGCCGTTCTTGCGCAGTTGCTCGGCAATGCGCTTGAGGTCGACGGCCGACCATCTCAGGTCCGATGCAACGGCTTGCAGGTCGCGCTGAAGTTCGTGTTCGTATTGATTGAGCCGCATGATCACCTCCGGAACATTCTCGGTAGAACAGAGTAGTCGCATTTCTCGACGCTGATGTACAGCTTGTCTGCCACCGGGCGGATGCATGTAAATATTTGTCCAAACTCCCTCGTGGGCACGGTGCCGCGCTGGATGTACACCCGGTTACACGTTACATTCGCTTTTTTTCAGAACAGGGAAACACCATGCGGATATGGATCGGGAGTTTGGGGTTGGCATTGCTGGCAGGTTGCTCATTGCCAGCATCGCTGGTACCGGGCGAGCCAAATCTCAGCAAGACCACGACCAAGGCGCCTAAAGACTATGCCGCGTGCTTGTTACCGTTGTGGCAGCAGGACATTCCCAAGACCACGCAGACGTCTATTTCCAACGGCTACCGGATCAAGGCGCCGAGCCTGGTCACCGCCGACGAGATTCTCGACATCATCAAATACAAGGACGGCAGCCGGGTCTCGCTGTATCAGGGACCGCCATGGGCCAAGTCCGGGTCGTTGCGCAAATCGGTGCGTGACTGCCTGTAAAGTTGCTCTGGAATGCAAAAAAGCAGAAACCGCATCCGGTTTCTGCTTTTTTTTGCTTTGCGATTTTGCGAAATGCGCTGTGACAGATCGGCACGTGGCGTATTCGAGTGTGCGCTAGGCTTCTGAGTGCCACCCGGTAACCGGAGGGGCAAGCCTTTCAAGGAGCCACGGATCATGGATGATCTGGTCAAAGAAGTTATTCCGTTGTTGCAGTATCTGATTCCCGGATTTGTTTCTACCTGGATTTTTTACACGCTCACTTCATTCAAACGGCCGGATACGTTCGGGCAGATTGTGCAGGCGTTGATTTTTACGTTTGTGATTCATGGGGTGGTGTTGGGGATCGGGGCTATTGGCTTATGGATAGGCTCGAAGGGCTTTTCTGTAGGGAAATGGGATGGCAAAGCCCAGGCGATGTGGGCGTTTATGGTTTCAATGGGGCTCGGTTTGTTGTCGTGTGCTCTGGCTTCGAATGACAAATTGCACAAATGGTTACGAAGAAAAAATGTAACCAATAAAAACTCTTACCCCAGCGAGTGGTACAGCACCTTTGCTCGCCACAATCGGCTGGTTACGCTGCATTTGACGGATGAAAGGCGATTGTTTGGCTGGCCCGTCGAGTGGCCTTCTGGTCCGCTGGAGGGACAATTCATCATGCTGAATCCAGGCTGGCTGGGGGCGGATGGCGTGGCGTTGCCTTTTGGCGCCGAACTATTAGTGATAGATTCCTCGAAAGTTCAGTGGGTCGAATTCAGTTCTGTCGAAGAGGTTTCATCATGAGCGCAAAAGAGCCTACTCCCATGCCGCCCAGCGTCCGGCGGCTCTTTTATGGCCCGGACGGCAAGCTGTTGGCCAAGCCACTGGTCAAAGGGCCGAGTGCGCCGCCACCGCTGAAGCGCCAATACCGGGATTGACTGAATGCCGCTCATCGAGCGGCGTTTCGTTATGTTGTGCATTTGTGGGATCTGCGCTCAGAGCGTATCCACCAACCAGTCCCTGAACGCTTTCAGTGACGGCAACGCCTCATTACGCGGCGGATACACCAGGTAATAGCTGCGCCGGCTGGTGATCGGCTCCCCCAGTTGCAGCAGCTCGCCGTTAAGCAATTCATCCTCCACCAGAATCCGTGGCACCAGCCCGACGCCAATATTCGCCCGCACCGCTTGGATCAGGTGCGAAGTCATTTCGAAGCTCGGGCCGATGCGCATGCTGCGGTGTGGCAAACCATGATGCGTGAACCATTCCGCCCAGGCCTGGGCGTTGCTGCTGACATTGAGCAGTAACTGCCCGGCGATGTGCTGCTCGGCGTCGGCGCGTTCGGCCGACGACAACTGCGCGCTGGCAATCACCACCAGTTCTTCAGTGTGCAGCGGCAGGGCGCTCAAGCCCGGCCAGTCTCCCGCACCGACACAGATCGCCGCATCAATCTCACTGGTGTCGAAGTCGATCGCTTCGATACGCGAATGCAAGTGCACGGTCATACCCGGATGCGCGGTGTAGAAGTCCTTGAGCCGCGGCAGCAGCCATTTCGAGCCAAAGGTCGGCAGCGTCGCCAGACGCAGACTGTGAATGCCCGATCCGAATGCCATGGCCTGTAAAGTCGCGCTGCGGATCTGCCCGAGGGCTTCGGCCAGTTCGCGCTGATACATGCGCCCGACATCGGTGAGCACCACTTGCCGGCCTTCGCGACTGAACAGGCGCATGCCGAGCATCTTTTCCAAAATCTGCACCTGCCGGCTGACCGCGCTTTGCGTCAGCGACAGTTCGTGGGCGGCGCGGGTGTAGCTTTCATGGCGTGCGGCAGCCTCGAAAGCCAGCAATAACGACATGGAAGGGGTGAGGGTTCGCGGATTCATTCGTTTTAGTCATGGATTGCGGGTCGATTTTACGTTTGTCCCGACGGCGCCAAGCAATGAACATAAGCACCATGAGATGGCGGGAGCGTGACGCAATCATTCATTGCGCACAACTGTTCACCGCCACACGGCCCGATTTTGACCGAGATTTCCTCACCGATGATTGCCCAGCTGTCGCCCGCTACCGCATTGACCGCCGATTACCAACAGTTCCTCAAAGCCCTGAAAGCCAGTGGTTTTCGTGGCGAGATCAGTGCCGATTACGCCAGCCGCGTAGTGCTCGCCACCGACAACTCGATCTATCAGCGCCTGCCGCAAGCGGCGGTGTTTCCGATGGATGCAGACGATGTGGCGCGGGTGGCACGGCTGATCGCCGAGCCGGCTTATCAGCAGGTAGTGATCACTCCGCGTGGCGGCGGCACCGGCACCAACGGTCAGTCGCTGACCGACGGCATCGTCGTCGACCTGTCGCGGCACATGAACCGCATTCTGCAAATCAACGTCGAAGAGCGCTGGGTGCGAGTGCAGGCCGGGGTGGTCAAGGATCAGCTGAATGCCGCGCTGAAATCCGCCGGGCTGTTTTTCGCCCCGGAACTGTCGACCTCCAACCGCGCCACCGTCGGCGGCATGATCAACACCGACGCCAGCGGCCAGGGCAGTTGCACCTACGGCAAGACCCGTGACCATGTGCTGGAACTCGACATGGTTCTGCGCGGCGGCGAGCGCCTGCACGGCCAGGCACTGGCAGAAGACGAACTGGCAGCGCTGTGCGCCCGTGAAGATCGGGTCGGTGAGGTCTATCGCTGTGCACGGCAGATCATTGATGAGCAGGGCGAGCTGATCAAACAGCGCTTTCCTGACCTCAATCGCTGCCTGACCGGCTACGACCTGGCGCACCTGCGCGAGGCCGACAAGCGTTTCAACCTCAACAGCGTGCTGTGCGGCGCGGAAGGTTCGCTGGGGTTTGTGGTCGAGGCCAGGCTCAACGTGCTGCCGATTCCCAAGCACACGATGCTGGTGAACATCCGCTACGCCGGGTTCATGGATGCGTTGCGCGACGCCCGGGCGCTGATGGCGCTCAAGCCGCTGTCGATTGAAACCGTCGATTCCAAAGTGTTGCTGCTGGCGATGCAGGACATCGTCTGGCACGGCGTCGCCGAATACTTCCCGGAAAGCGCCGAGCGCCCGACACTGGGGATCAACCTCGTAGAGTTCTGCGGCGACGATCCTGAAGACCTGCAACGCCGGGTCGAAGCCTTCCTTGAACACCTGAGCAGCGACACCACGGTCGAACGCCTCGGCCATACCCTGGCGGTCGGCCAAGCAGCGGTAAACAAGGTCTATGGCATGCGCAAACGCGCGGTGGGGCTGCTCGGCAACGTCGCCGGCGAAGCGCGGCCGCAGCCGTTTGTCGAAGACACCGCAGTGCCGCCGCAGCACCTCGCCGAGTACATCGCTGAACTGCGCGAACTGCTCGACAGCCACGGTTTGCAGTACGGCATGTTCGGCCACGTCGATGCTGGTGTGCTGCACGTGCGGCCGATTCTCGACATGAAGGATCCGCAGCAGGCGGCGCTGGTGCGTCCGGTGTCCGATGGTGTAGCCGCGTTGACCCAGCGCTACGGCGGCCTATTGTGGGGCGAACACGGCAAGGGTCTGCGCTCGGAATACGCGCCGGCCTTTTTCGGTGAGTTGTACCCGGCGTTGCAGGCACTGAAAGCCGCGTTTGACCCGTTCAACCAGTTCAACCCGGGCAAGATCGCCACCCCGGCCAACACCGCTGCGGCATTGCTGAAGATCGACGAAGTGACCCTGCGCGGCGAACTCGACCGGCAGATCGACGAAAAGGTCTGGCAGAGCTACGGCGCCGCCATGCATTGCAACGGCAACGGCGCCTGCTACAACTTTGATCCCGACGACGCCATGTGCCCGTCGTGGAAGGCCACCCGCGAGCGTGCGCAATCGCCCAAGGGCCGTGCGTCGCTGATCCGCGAATGGCTGCGGTTGCAGGGCGAGGCGGGGGTGGATGTGCTGTCCGATGCGATCCGCCGTCCGGCGTTTTTCCGCAACCTGTGGACGCGCTGGCGCAACAGCCGTGGGCAGGCAGCAGACTTTTCCCATGAGGTGTATGACGCCATGGCCGGTTGCCTGGCGTGCAAATCCTGCGCGGGGCAGTGCCCGGTCAAGGTCAATGTGCCGGAATTCCGTTCGCGGTTTCTGGAGTTGTATCACAGCCGTTATCTGCGCCCGGCGCGGGATTATCTGATTGCTTCGCTGGAGTACAGCATCCCCTACATGGCGCGGATTCCGGCGCTGTACAACGGTTTGATGGGCGCAACATTTGTGCGCCAACAGTTGGAACGTCTCGGTGGCATGGTCGATGTGCCGTTGCTCAGCCGCTTTGATTTCCACGCCGCCATGCGCCGCTGGAACGTGAAGCCGGCGACGGTTTCCGCGCTGTCGGCGCTGACTCAGGCCCAGCGCGAGCGCAGCGTGGTGCTGGTGCAGGATGCTTTTACCCGTTACTTCGAAGCGCCGCTGCTGGCGGATCTGCTGGAACTGATTTCGCGGCTCGGCTATCAGGTGTATCTGGCACCGTTCAGTGCCAACGGCAAGCCGCTGCATGTGCAGGGCTTCCTGCCAGCGTTCAACCGCGCGGCGTTGCGCAATGCCCGGCAACTGCGCGAACTTGCCGACGTCGGTGTGCCGCTGCTGGGGCTGGATCCGGCGATGACCCTGGTCTATCGCCAGGAATACCTGAAAGTGCCCGGCATGAACCAATGCCCGGAAGTCGCGCTGGTACAGGAATGGCTGCTCAAGGTGATGCCGGAGCAGGCGAATAACACATCAGCAAGTGCATTCCGGCTCCTGGCACATTGCACCGAGAAAACCAACGCGCCGGCCGCCACCCGCCAATGGGAGCAAGTGTTCGAGCGAGCCGGATTGAAACTGGTGACGCAGGCCACCGGTTGCTGCGGCATGTCCGGCACCTACGGCCATGAAGCGCGCAACCGCGAAACCTCAGCGGTGATCTACGAGCAATCGTGGGCGCGGCAGGTCGAGGCCACAGCGGAGCAGGGCGAAGCACTGGCCACCGGTTATTCCTGCCGCAGTCAGGTCAAGCGCCAGTCGGATCGGGCGCTGCGCCATCCGTTGCAGGTGCTGCTTGAGGTGGTACGTCGCTGAGCAGTTCGTCGTCCGGGGCGTTGTCCCAGATCAGCCGTGGGTCGAAACTCATCGCCGAGAGCATGGTGAACACCACCACCATGCCGAAAAACAGGATGCCCGGGCGTGGTTCGATATCGCCCAGCGCCTGGAACTTCACCAGCGCCGCGACCAGTGCGACCACCAGCACGTCGAGCATCGACCAGTAGCCGATCAGCTCGACGAAACGGTACAGCTTCGAACGCTCACGGCGTGCCCAGTCGCTGTCGCGCTGCACGGTGATCAGCAGCAGCGACAGGGCGACGAATTTGATCCCCGGCACCGCGATGCTGGCGATGAAAATGATCAGCGCGATGTCCCACGCGCCGCCCTCCCAGAACTCCAGCACGCCGCTCATGATCGTGCTGTCGGCGCCGTTACCGAGCATCATGGTGTTCATCACCGGCAGCAGATTGGCCGGCACGTAGAACGCCAGCGCGGCAAACAGAAAAGCCCAGGTGCGGGTCAGGGAATTGGTCTTGCGCCGATGCAGTGGCGCATCGCAGCGCGGGCACTGGTGCGGCTCGCCGGTCATGTCACAGGCCAGCCCGCAGCTGTGGCACAGGCACAGATTCAGTTCGCTGGCGGTTGCGGGTCGCTTCATAGAATGTCCCACAGATCACGAATGTCGCGGCCGGCGATGCGGATCATCATCAGGCTCAACACGGCCAGGGCAAACAGGCCGATCCCCGGCAACACATCGAGCAGCCCGGCCAGTTTGAACACCGCGACCATCGCCCCCAGCAGACACACTTCGAGCATGCTCCAGGGGCGCAGCGTTTCCAGCCAGCGCATGCACATTTTGAAGCCCGGCGCCCGGCGCGATGACAGGGCGAAACTCAGCACCCAGATCAACAGCACCAGTTGAAACGCCGGGGCGATGATGATCGAAATCGCCGCGACCATCGCCATGAACGTGATCGGTCCCTGACTCAGTGCCAGCACCGAATCCCACAGCGTCGCGCTGTTCTTCAGACCCTTCATGCTGATGCTCATCACTGGATAGAAGTTGGCGAAGAGCCACAGCATCGCCGCAGTGAAACTCAGGGCCAGCCGCTGCTCGACGGTCAAGCCGTTATGGCGCTGCAGCACGCCGCCGCACCGCACGCAGAGGGTTTTCTGGTGTTTGCCGAGCACGACTTTTTCGTACACGCAATCGCAATGCTCGCAGATGATCAGGTGTTCGGTTGAGGTCATGGGCAACGCTCGACGGCAGGCGCAAAGGGCAGGGGGCGCCTGATCACTATAGAAGCCTGACGTGATTGGGCAAATGGCGTTTGGGTTGGGAATCGACATTTTATGTTATAGAGTAACGCGAATTTTTGGCGAGGCTCGCCATTGCGATCCGCCGATTCATTCACTCGATGGCGAAATGTCCATGACGATTGCGTGTACCCGTTCCAACCCGCCGCCGACCTGCCGCTTGCTGTCCATTGATGCGCTACGAGGTCTGGTCATTCTGTTCATGCTGCTGGATCACGTGCGTGAGACGTTCCTGTTGCACCGTCAGGTGTCCGACCCGATGGAGATCGCCAGCACTGAGCCGGCGTTGTTTTTCAGTCGCACGCTGGCGCATCTGTGCGCACCGGTGTTCGTGTTGCTGACCGGATTGTCGGCGTGGCTGTTCGGCGAGAAGTACGCGGGCAAGGCCGATGTCAGTGCTTTCCTGTTCAAGCGTGGACTGTTTCTGGTGGTGCTGGAATTCACCTTGGTGAACTTCGCCTGGACGTTTCAGTTGCCGCCGAGCGTGATCTATCTGCAGGTGATCTGGGCGATTGGCTTGAGCATGATCGCGTTGTCGCTGTTGGTCTGGCTGCCGCGCTGGCTGTTGCTGACATTGAGTCTGGCGATCATTGCCGGGCATAACTTGCTTGATGGGCTGCATTTCGCGGCGGAGTCGGCACTGCACGTGCCATGGGCGATTCTGCATGACCGGGGCTGGATCGAGGTCGGTGACAGTCTGCGCTTGCGCACTTCGTATCCGCTGTTGCCGTGGATCGGCGTGATCGGTCTGGGTTATGCGCTGGGCCCGTGGTTCGCCCGCGGGGCGGATGCCTGGAGCCGTCAGCAGGCCCTGTTGCTGGCCGGGGTCGCTGGTCTGCTGGGTTTCGTGGGACTGCGGCTGATCAACGCCTATGGCGAAAAGCCCTGGATCATTGGCGACAGCACCGTGCAAACGCTGATGGGGTTTTTCAACATCACCAAGTACCCGCCATCGCTGCTGTTCATCACCCTGACGGTGAGTATTGGATTGCTGTTGCTGCTGGTGTTCGAACGGCTGCAGACGCGCCGCTGGATTCGCTGGCTGACGGTCTTCGGTTCGGCACCGATGTTCTTCTATCTGCTGCACTTGTACGTACTGAAGGTGCTGTACCTGATGGCGCTGGCACTGTTCGGACTGAATCAGGGCAGCCATTTCGGTTTCGATTCGGTGCCGGCAATCTGGCTGGTGTCGGTGCTGTTGGCAGTGGCGCTGTACCCGGCGGTACGCTGGTTTTCCGCGCTGAAATCGCGGCGCCGCGACATCGTCTGGCTGAAGTATCTGTAAGCCCTAGTGACCACTGCGCTCGCGCTCAAGCAACGCGAGGCTGCGATCTTTTGATCTTGATCGGCAAAGTCAAAATCAAGAGATCGCAGCGTGCCGCAGCTCCTACAGGGGGACGGTGATGTTCCGGGTTATTTGCGATCCAGCCACACGGTCTGTGCTTTGCAGCGGCGTAACACTCTGTAGGAGCTGTCGAGTGAAACGAGGCTGCGATCTTTTGATCTTGATCTGCAAAATCAAAAGATCGCAGCGTGCCGCAGCTCCTACAGGGGACGATGTTGTTTCGGGTTATTTGCGGTCCAGCCACACGGTCTGTGCGTTGCAGTGACGTAACACCCTGTAGGAGCTGTCGAGTGAAACGAGGCTGCGATCTTTTGATCTTGATCTGCAAAATCAAAATCAAGAGATCGCAGCGTGCCGCAGCTCCTACAGGGGACGATGTTGTTTCGGGTTATTTGCGGTCCAGCCACACGGTCTGTGCGTTGCAGCGGCGTAACAACCTGTAGGAGCTGTCGAGTGAAACGAGGCTGCGATCTTTTGATCTTAGATCTGCAAAATCAAAATCAAAAGATCGCAGCGTGCCGCAGCTCCTACAGGGCGCGATGATGTTTCGGGTTATTACGGTCCAGCCACACGGTCTGTGCGTTGCAGTGACGTAACACCCTGTAGGAGCTGTCGAGTGAAACGAGGCTGCGATCTTTTGATCCTGATCTGGAAAATCAAAATCAAGAGATCGCAGCGTGCCGCAGCTCCTACAGGGGGCGGTGATGTTTCGGGTTATTTGCGGTCCAGCCACACGGTCTGTGCGTTGCAGAACTCGCGCACGCCGAAGTGCGACAGTTCGCGACCGAAACCGCTTTTCTTCACGCCGCCGAAGGTCACGCGCGGGTCGCTGGCGGAGTAGCCGTTGATGAACACGCCGCCGGTTTCCAGTTCGCTGGTCAGTTGCTGGGCCAGTTGCACGTTGGCGGTGTAGATCGTCGCGGTCAGGCCGAAGTCGCTGTCGTTGGCCAGAGCCACGGCGTGGGCGCAATCGCGGGCGGTGATGATCGAGGCGACCGGGCCGAACAGTTCCTGTTTGAACGAGGTCATGCGGTCGGTGACATCCGCCAGCACGGTCGGCTCGTAGTAGTTGCCCGGGCCCTGGGCCTTGCCGCCGCCGAGCAGCAGGGTCGCGCCTTCTTCGAGGGTGTCGCGCACTTGCTGATCGAGTTCATCACGCAGATCGAAACGCGCCATCGGGCCGATGTAGGTGTCGGCGGACAGCGGATCGCCGACCTTCAGCTTGCGGGTCGCCTCGACGAATTTGCGGGTGAATTCCTCGACCACACCTTCTTCGATGATCAGGCGCTTGGCCGCGGCGCAGACCTGGCCGGAGTTCTGGTAGCGGCCAATCACGGCAGCCTGCACGGCTTCGTCGAGATCGGCGTCATTGAGCACGATGAACGGGTCGGAACCACCCAGTTCCAGCACGCACTTCTTCAGCGCGGCACCGGCCTGAGCGCCGATGGCCATGCCGGCGCGGACGCTGCCGGTCAGGGTGACAGCGGCGATGCGCGGGTCGGCGATGGCGCTGGAAACGCCTTCCGGGGTGACGTTGATCACTTCAAATACGCCATCGGCGAAACCGGCGCGCTTGAACGCGTCGCGCAGCAGGTAGGCGCTGCCCATCACGTTCGGTGCATGCTTGAGCACGTAGGTGTTGCCGGCGATCAGTGCCGGAACGGCGCCGCGCAGCACTTGCCAGATCGGGAAGTTCCACGGCATCACCGCGAGGATCGGGCCGAGCGGTCGGTACTCGATGCGCGCCTTGCCACCTTCAACCTGAGTCGGTTCGGCGTCGAGCATGGCCGGGCCATTTTCGGCGTACCACTCACAAAGCTTGGCGCATTTTTCGATTTCGCCACGGGCCTGGGCGATCGGCTTGCCCATTTCCAGGGTGATCATGGTCGCCATGGCTTCGGCGCCGTCACGTAGGGCGCCGGCGAGGGCGGTCAGGGCGCGGGAGCGATCCTGCAGCGGCTTGCGTTTCCATTTCGAGAAACCGAACGCGGCGCGGGTCAGCGCAGCGTCGAGGGCTTCGGCGGATTCAAAGGCGTAGTGACCGATCTGCTCGCCGGTGGCGGGGTTGATCGAGATGGCGTGGGTCTGGCTGGAAATCTGGCTCATGGCTGGCTCCTGCGAGTTCAGTGGATGAGCCTAGAGTATGGTGGCGTTTGTTTTCTGGAAACTGAATAATAAAGATCGTTTCTTTCACGATTGGAGAATGACTGTGGATCTGGTGCAGCTGGAAATCTTCAAGGCCGTTGCCGAGCACGGCAGCATTAGCGCCGCCGCGGCGCAGATTCATCGCGTGCCATCGAACCTGACCACGCGGATCAAGCAACTGGAGCAGGACTTGGGCGTCGACCTGTTCATTCGCGAGAAAAGTCGTCTGCGTCTGTCGCCCGCCGGCTGGAGTTTTCTCGAGTACGCCCGGCGCATTCTCGATCTGGTGCAGGAGGCGCGGGCCACGGTCGCTGGTGAAGAGCCGCAGGGCGCGTTTCCCCTAGGCTCGCTGGAAAGTACCGCAGCGGTGCGCATTCCTGAGCTGCTGGCGGCGTACAACCAGCTTCACCCTAAAGTCGATCTGGACCTGTCCACCGGGCCATCCGGGACGATGATCGATGGCGTGCTTTCTGGGCGTCTGGCCGCTGCGTTTGTCGACGGCCCAGTGTTGCATCCAACGCTCGAAGGCGTGCCGGCGTTCGAGGAAGAGATGGTCATCATCGCGCCACTCAATCACGCGCCGGTGCAGCGCGCGGCGGATGTGAACGGCGAGAACATCTATGCGTTTCGCTCCAACTGCTCCTATCGTCATCACTTCGAAAAATGGTTCAGCACCGACGCCGCCGTGCCGGGCAAGATCTTCGAGATGGAGTCCTATCATGGCATGCTCGCCTGCGTCAGCGCCGGCGCCGGGCTGGCGTTGATGCCGCGCAAAATGCTGCAGAGCATGCCCGGCAGCGCGACGGTCAGCGTCTGGCCGCTGGCGGCGGACTTTCGCTATCTGACCACCTGGCTGGTGTGGCGCCGGGGCACGGTGTCGCGCAGCTTGAGCATGTTCGTGCGTTTGCTGGAGGAGCGCGGCGTGGTGCGCGCAGAAGAGTAATTGACACGTTGTGTCATGGCTATATCTTGATCGGCGTTTCGCAATATAAAAAACTATACAGCGTAGCCATGAGGACAAGGACATGAGTGCAGCCCTGAGTGGTAAAGAAGCAGTCGGTGAGCGGTTTGTGCTAGAAACGATGCGCCATGCGCAGGACCTGACCTGGAACGCCGTTGATGCCATCGCCAAGGTGATCAAGCCCGGCATGCGTGAATCCGAAGCCCAGGAGCGGGGCAAACAGATCCTCGCCGAATTGGGCATGGACCGCATCTGGCATCCGCTGCTGATCCGCTTCGGCGCCAACACGCTGAAGGCATTCAAGGAGCGTTCCGAGGGCGATCCAGTGCTCGGTGAGAACGATATTTTCTTCATCGACATGGGCGTGGTCTGGCAGGGGCACGAAGGCGATGCGGGCGAAACCTTCACCACCGGCTCCGATCCGGAAATGATTGCCTGCGCGGCGGGGTCCAAGGAGTTGTTCAAGCGTGTCGAGGCGCTGTGGCGCCAAGGCGTGAGCGGTGTCGAACTTTATCGCTATGCGAGCGATCAGGCCGAAGCCATGGGCTGGAAACTCAACCTCGACATCAAGGGCCACCGCGTCAGTGATTTCCCTCATGCGATCCATCGCGGCGGCAATCTCGGTGATTTCGACCAGACGCCGAATCCCGGGGTGTGGATTCTCGAAATCCAGATCGCCCACCCGCAGCGACCGTTCGGCGCGTTTTATGAAGATCTGTTGATCTGATCTATCGTTGTTCGGCAGATCTGAAGTGTGACAACAGAGCGCAGCGCTGTAGTTGTTTCTACATAGCGCTTACTCCGATGATGCAGGCCGTTTTTCCTAACTCTAAAGTCAAAAAAGGAAGCCCGTCATGAAAGTCAGCGCACGCAACGTATTCAAAGGCCAAGTCAGCCAGGTTCAGGCCGGTGCGGTCAACGCCGAAGTGGTCCTGACCCTGGCTGGCGGCGAGCAACTGGTTGCCGTCGTGACCATGGAAAGTATCAAGACCCTTGGCATTGCCGTCGGCAAAGAAGCCGTGGCGCTGGTCAAGGCACCGTGGGTGATGCTGATGACCGAATCCAGCGACATTCGCCTGTCGGCGCGTAACTGCCTGGAAGGCAAAGTACTGAGCGTCACCGACGGTGCGGTCAATGCTGAAGTGGTGATCGAGCTGGCCGGCGGCTCTAAGGTCTACTCGATCGTTACCCGTGATGCCGTTGCCGAGCTGGGTCTGGCCAAGGGTGTGAGCGCCACAGCAGTGATCAAAGCGTCGCACATCATTCTCGGTGTTCCGGCCTGATCTACATTGGCGGCCAATAAAAAACCTCTGCTTCCGTTGTCGGGAAGCAGAGGTTTTTGCGTTATGGCGTACCGTTTCTGCCGTACAGGCGAAAGCCGTCGCGTTGACTCAAACGCTCGTAGTACGCCCTGACGTCGGGATAGTCCGGATGCGCCAGCGGGGTTTCGAACCAGCGGTTGACCGACAGCCCGATGGGGATATCGGCGAGGGAAAACCGTTCGCCACTGACGTAGGCGCCAGTCTTCTGCAACTGCTGATCGAGGATGGCCATGGTCTGTGACCACTGCTCGATGCCCTTGGCCACAGCGGCGCGGTCCTGGTGATCCGGTGACTGGCGCACCAGCGACATGAACGCATACGACCACGAGCGGTTGAGCTCCGACGCCTGCCAGTCGATCCACTGATCGACCCGCGCGCGGGCTCTTGGCTCGGCGGGGTAGAGGACCGTGCCGCCATAGGTGCCCGCCAGATAACGAATGATCGTGTTCGATTCCCACAACGTGAAATCGCCGTCCTGAATCACCGGGACCATGGCGCAGGGATTCAGCGCGAGAAACTGCGGCGTATCAGTCGGTTTGAAGCCCGATCCCCAGTCCTCACGCGTGAACGGGATCTGCAGTTCGGCGCAGGTCCACAGCACTTTGCGCACGTTGATCGATGAAGCCTTGCCCAGTATTCGCAGCATGAGTTTTCCCTGTCTCGTGGGTGCCTGTCGGGGCATCAAGAAATACCACACTGCAACGCAGAAGGCCCGCACAGTGGCGGGCCTTCTTTTGTCATCCAGACACAGTCACAGACTGCCCACCAGTTTCCCGCCCATCATCCGCCGCCGATAGGCGCTGTCGCGATTGGCCAGCCAGAAGTACAGCGGCGAGGTCACCAGCAACCCCACCAGCCACGACAGGTCCGCGCCGTTGATGTGCGCCGATACCGGACCGACGTACAGCGGGGTGTTCATGAACGGGATCTGCACCGCGATGCCGATCGCGTAGGCCAGCAGCGCCTGCGGGTTGTAGCGTCCGTAGATGCCGCCATCGACCTGGAAGATCGACTGGATGTCGTACTGGCCCTTGTGGATGGCGTAGAAGTCGATCAGGTTGATCGCGGTCCATGGCACCAAGACCACCAACAGCACCAGCACCATGTCGACGAAGTGACCGATGAAGTCCTTCGACGCGCCGACCGCAGCGAAGCAGCAGGCCAGCAGCACGATAACCGAGATCACTGCGCGGCTTTTCGCGGTTGGAATCCAGCGGTAGGCGAAGGTCTGCACCAACGTGATCAGCGACAGCACCGCGCCGTATAGATTTAGGGCGTTGTGGCTGATTACGCTGAGCAGGAACAGCACCAGCATCAGCGGCCCGATCGAGCCGGTGGCGAGTTTGACCGCATCCATGGTGTCCATGCCCACGGGGGTGGCCAGCACGGCGACGGCACCGAAAATGAACGCCAGACTCGAGCCCAGTGCCGAACCCAGATACGTCGTCCAGAATGTCGACGAGACTTTGACATCGGCCGGCAAGTAACGCGAATAGTCCGACACGTAAGGCGCAAACGCGATCTGCCACAGCGCCGCGAGCGACACGGTGGCGAGCCAGCCGGAGAGGTTGAAGCTGCCGCGGGTGAGGAAGTCATCGGTCTGGATATGGGTGAAGATGTAGCCGAAACCGACGACGATGCCGATCCCCAGCACCCAGGTGCCGATGCGGTTGAGCACGTGAATGAAGCGGTAGCCGATGATGCCGATGATCCCCGAGCCAATGGCACCGATGACGATGCCGACCGGCACCGGCACGCTGTCGACCACGCCGTGCAGCGACTTGCCGGCCAGCACGATGTTGGACGCGAAGAAGCCGATGTACATGACCCCGGCAATCAGCACCACCAGCAGCGCGCCGAGCGAGCCGAACTGCGCGCGGCTCTGGATCATCTGCGGAATGCCCATCTGCGGGCCCTGCGCCGAGTGCAGCGCCATCAGCACACCGCCGAGCAGATGCCCGACCAGAATCGCGACGATGCCCCAGACAAGATTCAAGTGGAACAACTGCACGCCCAGCGCGCCGGTAACGATGGGCAACGGCGCGATGTTGCCGCCGAACCACAGCGTGAACAGATCCCTGACCTTTCCGTGGCGATCTTCGGGGGGCACGTATCCTATCGTGTGTTTTTCAATGAGCGGGGCGGACGTTGTTGCAGAGGTGGACATGACGAACTCCAAGGCAAGGATGAGTACGTGGACGTACTTCGGTAAGCGCCGACACGGACGGCGCATTTCTTGTTGAAGCGATCATGTGCAAAGGCCCGGGATAGATAAATTAGTAAGTTTGTTGCTTCAGACCTTAAAAAATATATGCCCCGGGTTTGGGGGCTGTCCGGTATGTTCAACCGTGATCAACAACAAAAATTTTCAGAGGCGAACCCTTTCCTGTGGCGAGGGAGCTTGCTCCCGCTGGGCTGCGCAGCGGCCCCAAAAACGGCGGCCATGTCCTTGATATTGTGAGTGCTGCGCACTCAAGCGGGAGCAAGCTCCCTCGCCACAGACGCGTTGTCTCACTTGCAGAGGTTTTATATGGCCGCCTACAACCTGCGCCAGCTCAAATACTTCGTCACCACCGCCGACTGCGGCAGCGTCGCCGAAGCCTCGCGCAAGCTCTATATCGCCCAGCCGTCAGTCTCCACCGCGATCAAGCATCTGGAAGAAAGCTTCGGTGTGCAGTTGTTCATCCGTCATCATGCCCAGGGCGTGTCGTTGACACCCAGCGGCTCGCGGTTTTACCGCAAGGCGCTGGAGTTATTACGAGTGGCGCATGAGTTCGAGCAGAACGCGCTGGCGGACAACGATGTGGTCTCCGGGCAGATCGATATCGGCTGTTTCGAAACGGTCGCGCCGCTGTACCTGCCGCGCCTGATCGCCGGGTTCAAGCAACGCTGGCCGGGGGTGGAAATCCGTATTCGCGATGGCGAACAGCAGGAACTGGTGCAGGCGCTGACCGCTGGCAGTATTGATGTGGCGATGCTGTTTGAACATGACCTCGACACCACCATCGAAACCACCTCGCTGATGCCGCCGCAGCAGCCCTATGCGTTGCTGCCGGCCGACCACCGCTTTGCGCAACAGGCGAAAGTCTCGCTGCACGATCTGGTGCTGGAACCGATGATCCTGCTCGACGTGGTGCCCAGCCGCACCTACTTCGTGAGCATCTTCGAAGAGCGCGGACTGACCCCGCACATCGTCTTCAGCTCACCGTCGATCGAGATGGTGCGCGGCATGGTCGGGCGTGGTTTCGGCTTTTCGATTCTGGTGACCCGGCCGTTCGGCGAGTACACCTACGACGGGCAGAAAGTGGTGTGCGTGCCGCTGGCGGAAACGGTGACCGGCTCAGGACTGTCGGCAGCCTGGCTGCGGCGGGTGCAACTGACCAAACCGGTGCAGTTGTTTGTCGATCACTGCCGTGAGGAGTTGGCCCGACTGTACGCCTGAGCGTGCGTCGAGCCGTGTTTCAAGCGCGGATCGAGGTCAACAGCCGTTGCAGCATCGCGTCGCAGGCATCGAGTTGCGCACGACTGACAAACTCATCCGGTTTGTGCCCCTGATCCATGCTGCCGGGGCCGCAGACCACCGTGGGAATACCCGCTGCATCGAACAACCCGCCCTCGGTGCCGAACGCCACGGTGCCGAATTCCCGTGAACCGCAGAACGTCGCAATCAGCTCGGCCGCCTGACTTTGCGCATCGGTGACCAGGCCCGGATAGGCTGACAGCTCACTGAAACGAATCGCGCTGTGCTGGCTGATCGCACGCATGCGCGGCAGTACTTGCTGCTCGGCGTACGCCTGCAACTGTTGTGCGACCTGGGTTGGATCCTGCGAGGGCAGGGCACGGATTTCGAAGTCGAAACGGCAATCGGCGGGCACGATGTTCAAGGCTTTTCCGCCGCTGATCACTCCGGTCTGCACCGTGCTGTAGGGCGGATCGAAACGACTGTCGTGATGCTCGGGCGCCTTCAGTTGCTGGCCAATGCGCCCCAGCTCGCCGATCAGCTCGGCGGCATACTCGATGGCGTTGACCCCCAGCGGTGCGTAGGCCGAATGACACGGATGACCGTGCACGTCGCAGCGCATCGCCAGTTTGCCTTTATGGCCGAGCACCGGTTTCAGCTCGGTGGGTTCGCCGATGATGCACAGCAGCGGTTTGACCGGGCGCTGCTGCAACTCGGCGAGCAACGAGCGCACGCCGAGGCAGCCGACTTCTTCGTCGTAGGACAGGGCGATGTGCACCGGCATGCGCAGGTCTGCCGCGACTAGCGCCGGCACCAAGGCCAGCACGCAGGCGATGTAGCCCTTCATGTCGGCAGTGCCTCGCCCGAACAGCTTGCCGTCGTGCTCGTTGAGTTCGAACGGCGCTACTGTCCACGGTTGGCCGTCGACCGGCACCACATCGGTGTGCCCCGAGAGCACGATGCCCGGTTGCTCGGCCGGGCCAATCGTCGCGAACAGATTGGCCTTGCTGCGTTCGGCGTTGTAGATCAGTTCGCACGGCACGTCGAAGCCAGCGAGGTAGTCGCGCACGAACTCGATCAGTTGCAGGTTGGATTCGCGGCTGGTGGTGTCGAACCCCACCAGCGTCTTCAGCAACGCGACGCTGTTGCTCATCGGTCATCTCCGGCCACGCCATAACCCGGCGCCTTGGCCGGGTCGAGGGCACGGTCGATGTAATCCTGCAGCTGCGGCTGATAGGCGTCCCAGAGTTTCTGCAACTGGCCGATCGGGTCTTCATCCGCCCAGTCGACCCGCAAATTGACGATCGGCCAGGTCTGTTCGCCGACCACCACCACGGTCGCCGAATGCACCGGCCCGGCTTCGCCACCGAGGGCTTGTGCGGCGTGCAGGGCTTTGAGCAGGCGGTCGGCCAGTTGGCCTTCGCCGTCTTCAAAGGCGCTGACCATCGCCTCGATCACCGCACGCCCGGCGAGCATGTTGCCGGCCGCCACACATTGCTCGCCGGAGACTGCGTTGTGCACGCCGAGGGTCTGCGCGCCGCTGAAGTGCGCGGTCTGGCCGAGGTGGTTGATCGCGGTGATCTGCCGGTACTGGCTGTAGCCATTGCGGGTCAGCACCTGATCCAGCGCTGCGTCTGGCGCGTGGCCTTGTTCCATCAGCGCGAGGACTTCCGGGCCGAGGGATGGCAGGGTGATGTTCTGGCTCGACACCGCGCCGACACCCGGCAACAGCCACGGGCAACGCGCGCCGACGGCGATGCTGGAGGAACTGATGGCGACACCGAACTGGCCGGTTTCGGGGCAACGGGCTGCGATTGAAAAGGTCATGGTCTAACTCCTTTCGAGGAATTTGTTGTCCTTGTGGGCCTCATCGCTGGCAAGCCAGCTCCCACAGTAATTGGGGTGATCACAAAACTTGAAGGCACCTCCAATACCTGTGGGAGCTGGCTTGCCAGCGATGGCCGCGACTCGGTGCGTCTGATTACTCGGGAATCACCGCCACCACATCAATCTCCATCAGCCACTGCGGCTGCCCCAGTGCCGACACCACCAGCCCGGTGGAAATCGGGAACACGCCTTTGAGCCACTTGCCGACTTCCTGATACACCGGCTCGCGGTAGCGCGGGTCGATCAGGTAAGTGGTGGTTTTGACGATGTGGCTCATGTCGCTGCCGGCTTCTTCCAGCAGTTGCTTGACGTTGCGCATCGCCTGTTCAGCCTGCGCGCGCGGATCCCCGAGGCCCACCAGATTTCCGTCGAAATCGGTGCCGACCTGACCCCGGACATACACCGTGTTGCCGGCGCGCACGGCCTGGCACAGGTCGTTGTCCAGGGTCTGATTCGGGTAGGTGTCCTTGGTGTTGAACATACGGATGCGGGTGTGGGTTGGCTTGCTCATGTACAGCTCCAGACTAGGTGTGCAGCGGCGCACCGGGCACCGCCGCGAAATAGGGAAATCAAGCGTCGACGGTGTCGGCGGCTTTGCTGTGGGAGGTCGCATGCAGGGCGGCTTCACGCTGCTCGGCATCCTTGTAGTCGAGGTATTTGCGCTGGGTGGCGATGTGATCGGCCACGTGTTTGGCGTCGTGCCACACGCCCCAGATGAATGACGAACCGCGTCGCGATTGCCATGGCAGCCCGAGGAAATACACCCCCGGCTCGCTGGATACCCCGCGCTGGTGCTGCGGTTTGCCCTTGTCGTCAAACGCGGCGACCTGCAGCCAGGAATAATCCACGGCAAACCCGGTGGCCCAGATGATCGAAGTGATCCCGGCTTCGGCCAGATCCAGATCGAGCAGCGGGTTTTTCACGCACTCGGGATCTGGATAGGTTTCGCGTGCTTCAGGTTCTTCCGGCAGGTCGAGACCGTTGCGTTCGATGTAGGCATCGGCGGCATCCAGCAGCGCCAGATAGTTCTCGTCACCGCGCTTGAGGTTGTCGCGCAGATCCTGCTTGAAGGTCACCACGCCGTCGTTGAACGACTCGGTCACGCCGACCAGGGTCATGCCGCGATGGGCCAGACCACGGAAGTCGATGGTGCGCCCGCCGTGCGCGCCGCTGACGGCGATGGTCACGTGCTCACGGCCGGGTTTCATCGCCGCCTGATCCCACTCGCCGAGCACCCCCAGCCACCAGCAGAAATCACGGTTGCGATAGGCACGCGGCGGACGGTCATGGGCGCCGACCGAGAGGTACACCTGCTTGCCGGAGCGCTGCAGTTCATCGGCGATCTGCACGCCGGACGAACCGGCACCCACTACCAGCACTGCGCCTGCGGGCAGTTGCTGCGGATTGCGATAGTCGGCGGAGTGGATCTGCAACAGACGCGGATCTTGCGGCGCAATCGGCGGGATCACCGGGCGCTGGAACGGCCCGGTTGCCGCTACCACGCGGCTGGCTTCGATCACGCCTTCGGAGGTCTCGACGGTGAAGCCCGGACGCCCGACATTGCGCACCACGCTTTTGACTTCGACGCCGGTGCGGATCGGCGCGTTGAACTTCTTCGCATAGGCTTCGAAGTAGTCCGCCACGCGCTCCTTGGGGGCGAAACCGTCGGGGTCGACATCATCGAATTCCAGCCCCGGAAAGCGGTCGTGCCACGCCGGACCGTTGGCCACCAACGAGTCCCAGCGCCCGGTGCGCCAGCGTTCGGCGATGCGGCTGCGCTCAAGCACCAGGTGCGGCACGCCGAGTTTGCTCAGGTGCTCGCTCATCGCCACACCGGCCTGTCCGGCCCCCACGACAAGCGTGTCTGTTTTTATTATTTCAGTGGTCATTTCTACATCCTTCCTGGCCAGGCAAGTGGATTCGGATCGCTTCAGGCTTGTCCGTTTTGCTTGCGGTCAGACTAGGCAGGAGGGGGGTATCGGTAAAATATTATTAAGCTGGGATGTGAATACAAATTGCTGAAGCAGAAGGGATGAAGCCAGTAAAACCGCGGCTTGCAGGGTAGGGGGAGAGTTGCCCCGGGCAGGAAAACCCGGGACAGAGTTGGAAAATATCGACTGCAGGGGCAGCAAGCGCTCAGTTCAAGTGACTGGGCGCGACGCCCAACAGCCCGCTCAGCGTGTTCATGATCGCCTGCTGCCGCGCGCGATTGGTCTGGTGTTCGGCTTCGGCGGCGGCGACATCGGCGTCGCAATGCGGACAGATCACCTCGTGCGGATAGATGTACTGCAAGCAACTGCGGCACAGGCTCAGTTGCGGGGCGATCCGGCCTTGCTCGGGCGACTGCTGGCCCTGATTGATCCACGCCAGCTTCACCACCTGACCGCTGTCACTGACGCTGCTCACTTTCTCGCCGGTGTCGATGCGTTCGGTGATCAAGTCGAAACGGCCGACGGCAAACGATTTCTGCGCCGCGTCCTCGACCTTGACGATGCGCTCGCGCAGCCCGCGCTTGTGCAACTCGAGCGTGCGGTAATGGCAGTAGGGGTTGTTGCCGGGTTTGCCGAGCAGCGAGTGCGAGGTCCAGGTGCAACCGCCACGACAGACATCGTTGTAGTAACAGCCCCGGCAGTAACCCCACATGTCATCCACCGAGCGCAAGCGGCCGAAATGCATGCCTTCGCTGTAGTGCCAGATATCGTGCAGGCTCATGTTGCGCACATTGCCGCCGGAGAAACCGACCGTCGCCAGGGACGGGCAGCCCTTGACCGTGCCGTCGGCCTCCAGCGCCAGAACAGTCTGGCCGGCGGCGCAACCGGTCCAGTGCACACGCTCGTCGCCGAAGCCGCGCCACAGGTGTTCATACGGGCCGTAATAGCCGATGTTGTTGCCGACGTTCATCAGCAAGCCACGGTCGACGCCTTCGCGATACAGCTGCGCGAGCAGCGGCATCACTTCCAGCAGTTGATAGGGTTGCAGCAGCAACTCCGGATGATCCACCGCGTTGCCCATGGCGACGGTGATCTGGATCTGCCAGTGGGTGGCGCCGAGTTCGATGATGGTGTCCATCAGCGCCGGCAAGTCGGGCAGGGTGGCCGCGCCGATCTGGGTGTTGACGCTCACCGCCAACCCCGAGGCCTTGGCCCGGCGCAGGGTGTCCACGGCCTTGTCGAACGAGCCGGGGACGTTGCGCACGGCGTCGTGCAGCGGCGCGAGGCCATCGAGGGAAATGCCCACGCCGTCGAGCCCGGCTTCGACCGCTGCCTGCATTTTCGCCGGGGTCAGGTTGCGTCCGCCGGTCTGGATCGCGCAGTACATGCCGTGGTCGTGAATGGACTTGATCAGTTGTGTCCAGTCCTTGCGCAGATAGGCTTCGCCGCCGATCAGGGTGATCTCGCGAGTGCCGAGCGCGGCCAGCGAGTCGATGACGTCGAGGCACTCTCGGGTATTGAGTTCGTCAGGGCGTCGATGCCCTGCGCGGGAGCCGCAATGCAGGCATTTCAGGTCACAGGCCAGGGTGATCTCCCAGACCACGTGCACCGGCACATAGCGTTTGAGATCGGTGTCGGTGAGGTAGCGGGCAGGGCGGACGTCTGACATTGGAAATCCTTGCGCACCATCCTGTGCGCGATACGAATGGATTGACCGCAGTTGAAAAAGTCCCGGGCGCGATCCTTTGCAATCGCGCCCGGGGCCGTTCGGTTAGCGCGTTTCCAGGCGCGCGATTTCTGCTTTCAGATGCTCAAGGGCACTGCGCAAGGCGCCCTCGTGCGCCACCTGTTGCTCGGCCTGTTGCACTACGGTTTTGAGTTGCGCCAGATCGCCGCCGGTCTGCGCTTGCTGCACCGCCACGGCGTACAGTGGCTGCGGGTGCGGCGTGGGGTGCGGTTGCTCGCTGGGCGCCTGATGCACCGCGACGTGCTTCACTTCGTGCCACTGACCCTGTTCTTCATAGCGATAATCGACAAAGCCGCTGGCCCAGTCGCCGCCCAGAATGCCTCTGAGGTGGAAGGTCTGCGCGATCTGGCTGAGCGGGCCGCTCGGACCGCCGTCAAGGGTGAGGATGATGTGGTTCTCGACGTTTGCAGTCAGTTTGGTTTCGGAAAAACTGCCCCAGACCTGAGTCCGGAAATTGACCGTCGGCCAGGTGGCCTGAAACACGCTGGCAATTCCGCTGACACGTTTGTTCACGGTATCGACCAGCAGATCCAGGTTCAGAACCGGTGCGCCGGGCAGTGCATTGCTGATGCTGAGACGGGTGTGAAAAAGTCCAATCGACATGGTGCTACTCCCTAAGTGAATGGCGGATCAAGTGGCCTGACTCAGTGGCTCTGCAGCCGGCTGACCTCTTTCTTCGCGGTGTCCAGTGCGTCGCGCAATTTCGGCAGTTGCTCCAGTTGCTGTTCGGCGAGCCTGGCCAGGTTCTTCATCTGCGCCAGATCACCGCTGGCGATGGCACTCTGAATCGGCGCGGCATACAGCGGCAGGATCGGTGGATGCGGGTTGATCACCGGGCCGGGATTAAACGGTGAAGGTATCGACTCCACCAGATGCGCCGGGGCGTTGTTGACCTCATGCCAGCGTTGACCATCGAAGTAACTGTAATTGGCAACGCCTTCACGCCAGTCGGTACCCACCACCAGTTTTACTTTGAAATTCACGATGGAGTTGGCGCCTGGGCCGCCGTGATTGCCTTGAGCGGTCACGAGGATTTTGCTGACGCCGGGCGACATCACGGTGAGGTAGGTGTACTCGCCCCAGACGTCGGAATGCACGTCGAGTGGCGGATTGGTTGCCTGGGTGATCGCGGCGGTGCCATTGACTTTCGTATTGGGTGTCGAGACCAGCAGGTGCAGGGCCAGTGACTGCGCACCGGGCGCGCCGGTGCCGATGCGATAGCTCACCGGGAACAGGCCGACATTTTCAGTAGAACCGGACATGTTGATTGCCTCCATTGCAATATGATTGATGGCTTCAGGACTTTTCGCGCCTGGAAACTTCCTTGGCCAGTTTTTCGTACGCGTCTTTCAGGTCTTGCGCTTCAGACTTGCTGGTGTCGCGTTGTTGCAACAAAGTCTTCATGTGTTGCACATCGCCTTGCTTGATCGCGCTTTGAATGGCGACCCCGTAAGGAGGGATGTTGGCCGTTGAACGGGACATAGCGAGTTTTCCTCATCCGTGCTGCAAAACCGCCCCTCGCGGACAAGGGGCGCCGTACCTGACAGCCAGGCAGCCGCGACCTGCGAGAACAGCGGCAAGCGTTGTTCTCGACGAGCGTGCAGCCTGATCCGTCGGGATCTGATCGAATGCTGGTTTCAATGCGCGCAGCGCAGACGTCAATACGCCCGGGCCGGCGCCGACGATCTCAGCCGAAGCCGCCGGGCGGGGCTTCGGGGGCGTCGCGGGTGGCCTGTCTGAGTGGCAGACCAAGAGAATTGACCGGTACGTTGTTCATCTTTCTGTCCTTGATAGAACACAACGAAACGCAGGGACCAGTGGCGCGCTCGGCAAGAGCGCAGGAGAACCGCAAGCACAAAAACCATCCCTGATTTCTTTTCCAGTGCCACTACGGGCGCGCGCCTTTCAGACGCTCGCAAGTTGGCTGGCATATCGCCAGCCACGCAACCCTAGATCCGATTCAGCGGTCCTGCCAGACAAAGCGCCGAACGGTCATGTACAGCGTGTTGGCGTTGTACATGACGCGCTTGGCTTAGGTGATCAAGAACTTGATTTGACGGGATATTTCGTGAAAAACCAAGTTTCGCGAGGCAGTGCACGACGGGTGGATTCGTTCGCGATAAGCAATCCACCCGCCAAGCATATAGCGTTGATTTGCCGTCCGGCGGCAGTCAATTACCGTCGGCCACCTTGCGTTCGATCGCATCGGTCTTACGCTTGAGTTCCTCGGTGTCCTGTTCCATGACGCGGGTGGAGGTGGGGGTAATCACCTCGTCCACGGCGCGGGTATCGTCGTCGCTGTCCTGCAGATCGCGGTTCACCACATCCACCGGTTTGCCCGAGGAGTCGAGCGGTGGCGCGTTGTGAGGGGTTGCAGGCTTGCGGTCATCGGTGCTTTTCATTTCTCATACCTCCATTGACTTACTACGTTGGATACGAAGCCATGACGCGAGTTCGAGAAATTTCACGGGTGACCGCTGCCGCCCTTGGCTGTGCGCTGCTGATCGCTGCAAATTCGACGCAAGCCGCCAGTTTCGACTGCGACAAGGCCAAATCCATGGACGAAAAAGCCGTCTGCGCCAATCGCGCCCTGAACGACCTGGACGTCACCATGGGCGAGCTGTTCAGCCTCGATAAACGCCTGCTGCCGATGGGCGGGCGCGATGCTCTGATCGGTGAGCAGCAGGACTTCCTGAAAAGCCGCAAGGCCTGTGGCGCCAAGGTCGATTGTTTGACCGATCTGTATCAGAAGCGCGTCGTTGCGCTGCGTCGCATCATCGAGACGCGGGTGATGACGCAGGGGCCGTTTTGACCCGCTGCGTTGTTCTGCTGCTGGTCAGGTCATGCCGTCAGAGCAGGCTCCACGACACCCCGACATAAACCCCCAACCCTTCACCCGGCGTGGACCGCGCTGCGTCCTGGCCCTTGTCGTCATACCCCGGCGTGACTGTCGCGGCGTAGTGTTTGTTGGTCAGGTTGCGCAGGTCCAGCCAGGTCTGCCAGTCGTTTTTCGGCGCGTTGTAGCCGACGGTGGCGCCAAACAGCGCGTAGGGATCGGCGTAGTAGCTGTTGGCGTAATCCACGGCGACTTTGGACACCAGTTGCGTATTGACCGCCGCGAAGAAGCCCTGCGGCCAGTCGTGGCGCAGTTCGCTCTGGTAGTAGTGCATCGGCAGGCCGGGCAGGCGGTTGTCGCCGAAACGCTGGTCGTCGCGGTAGTGGAAATCGCTGAAGGTGTAGGCCTGGCGCAGGCTCAATTTACGCCCGTCGGCGGCCGACCACAGTGTGCTTTGCAGGCTGGCTTCCACGCCTTGGTGCACGGTGGGGCTGGCGTTGAGTTCGTACGGGGTGACGGCATTGGCATCCGGCAGCACCGAAAGCAATTCGTGGCGTACCTGCGCGTAGTACCACGCCAGGCTCCACTGGCCGATTGCGCTGTCGCCGCGACCGCCGAGTTCGAGGGTGGTTGCGGTCTGGTTCTGCAGTTTGATCGGGTCGCTCTGGGTGCCGGTCGCCGCACCGTTGTCGGCGGGGAAGCGGATGTTCGAGCTGTAGATCAGCGACCACGGGTGTGGTGCCTCGACTGAGCGGCTGAGGTTGCCGAACAGTTGCAGATCCGGCGTGAGCTGATAACGCAGGCCCAGACGCGGGGCGTAATCCCAGTCATTCATGCTGGTCTTGCCGCCGCTTTGCGGGTAGGTGACGGCGCTTTCACGGCGGGTGTAGATGGCGGCGAGGCCGGTGGTCAACCACAGGTCGTCGGCGATTTCCAGGTCGTTGCCGGCATGCAGAACGGTGTCCGAACCCTGATAGGTGAAATTGCGCATGCGGGTGCCCGGCGCATACGCGGCGGTGTTGCCGGTGGGGATGCGCACGAATTCGCTGGCGCCGTCGTTGGGCAGGTGTTTGGTGGTGCGCAGGCCCACGGTGCTGCGGCTTTCCATGCCGAACAAAGTGTCGCGACGCTTGTAGTCGAACGTGCCGCTGACGTCGGTGTAGGCCACTTTCAGACGGTTCGGGCCTTCGCGCAGGTCCATCGGGTAATCGTGATAGACCAGGCCGGTCTGGATGCTCGAATCGTCGTCGATGTAGTAGGTGGTCTTGTTGCCGATGAAGGTGCTGCCCGGTTGCTTGCGGCTGTCATCGCGTGACACGTAGGCCGGGTTGGCCGCCCGTGGAGTGTGCTCGATCGAGTGCTTGGTCACTCGGCCGGCGAGGTCGTTGTCGGTCTCGCGATAGCGGATATAGAAGCGGGTTTCCAGGTTCGGGTTGAAGCGATAGCCGAAGTTGGCGATCACGCCTTTGCTCTCGCTGGCGGTGTGATCCTGATAGCCGTCGGCGTTCGAATCGGTCAGCGACACGTAGTAATCGAAGTCGCCCAGCACCTGCCCGGAGCTCACCTGACGCTGCTGATAACCATGGCTGCCAGTGGCATAGCGCACCTGCAATTTCGGCGCGTCGTAGCCGCTGTGGCTGACGTAATCGACGGCGCCGCCCAGCGCCAGGGCGCCGCGATCAAAGCCGTTGGCGCCGCGCAGCACTTCCACATGGTCGAGCCATAGCGGTTCGAGCAATTCGTAGGGCGTGCCGCCGGGGCCGGTCAGCGGCAGGCCGTCGAGCATCGTGTACAACCCCGAGGCGTGGGCGCCCGGCGCCCGGTTGATCCCCGAACCACGGATCGAAATCTTCACCCCTTCGTTGCCCGCCGACTGCGCGTAGACCCCCGGCTGATACGCCAGCACATCCTGATTGCTCGCCACCTTGCCCTGCAACGGCTGGCGCAGGTCGACCACGTTGCTGCCGCCTGGCACCTGCGCCAGCCGCGCTTCGGCCTCGGCCACGGAGGCATCGGCGCCGCTTTGTTCTTCAGCCGAAATCAGCACCTGTCCCAACTCCATGCCTTTGGGTTCCTCGGCCATGACCGGGCAGGCGAGGGCCAGGCCCAGCAGGACAGAGGGCAGGGATTTGGGCGACGGCATCGAAGAAACTCCAGGCAGACAGGGACGGGCAATGAACAGTGCGACGCAAGAAGGAACGATGGAAACACATGGCAATTTGGCTTTTTTGCCAGGGGGCGAGGTGATAGACGCGGCGGTGGTGACTGAAAACGGCGCTCAGGGCCTTGAAACGCAGACGACGGGCCGCTGTTGTTCGCGGCCCGTCGTCCGGTTTGCCTGCGCGTCAGTTGGCGCGCATGAAAGGATCAAGCAATTTTCAGCGCCATGAGAATATCCAGCGGTGTTTGCGCAAATGCCCGCGCCCGTTCAGTCATCTCGGCCAGGTTTTCTTCGGCCGTGAGCAGCGGCTGGTCGCCGTTGAGCAGCACTTCACCCTGGTCACCGATGACGGCCCACGCCAACTGCGCCCAGTCTTGTGGGTCGCTCATGCCCTGCTTGATCGAAATCAGGAACAGTTGCTGCACGCGGCTGACCGCCACACCACCGCCGGTGACCGGGCTGGCCAGCACCTGGATATTGTTGTTGAACAGCGCGCGCTTGCACAGTTGCAGGTTGAGAGTGTCGCAGCGTTCCTGCACCTGCCTTGCGGCGGCTTCGCTCTGGCACGGGGCGGCGACGCCCATGCCGATCAGCACGGTGACAGCCTGCACCAGGTCGTCGTAGGAAACGGAGTCGACGGCCATCGACAACTGCTGCAGGGTTTTCGGCGCGTAGGCACTGGCGGCGAGCGCTCGGAGCACCGGGCTGTAAATCTCTGCTTGCAGCGCAGCCTCGCCGGCGGGACCAGTGACCGTGCCGGGAATGCTCTCAATTGCTTGCAGCAGGACAAAACGCGTTCGCAGCAGGCCATCGCGCTGCTCGGCAGCAGACAGCCGATTGGCGCCGCGTACGTACAGATCCCGGCGGAAACTCTGATTGATGAAGTAGTCGCGCGCCTGTTCGCGCATGATCGGATGCTCGATACCGTCCAGAAAGTCCACGCCTTCTGCACTCAAGTTGAGCGCAACGACGGTATCCAGCGGCACGACCGTGGTGGCGTAGTCGAGTTTGGCCGCGGTCATGGCCTCGACCACGTCGGCGAAATACATGCAGTTCCAGTCGCGGTTGAAGTACTCATGAGCCACGTACTGACGATTCTGGCCCTTGATGCTCTGCAACTGGGCCCCCAGGGCCGGCGCCGCTTTGGCGTACTTTGGATTGGCTGCCAACAGCGCTTCGGAAAACTCCATCGCAGCATCGATGCGTTTGGCCGGACTGGTCGAGGTCTGGCTGGCAAACCGGTTGTGCAGGCTGAACAGGTTGCGCAATGGCGCCGACGGCGACCAGCCCGGAAAGCAGTTGTAGCTGACGTACAACATGCCGCCGGGCTTGAGGTGGCGGCGGGCGAACTCGACGATCAGTTTCTGGTTGTCGCGGCTGACCCAAGTCCAGATGCCATGCAGGCTGATGCTGTCGAAAGCCGGCAGGTCATCACGGGCCAGCAGTTGCTCGAAGCTGTCGTCATACAGCCGCGCCTCGCTGTTCCAGTCATTTGCCAGTGCAATGGCATGCGCGGCCTGGGACGGTGTGAAGTCGGTGCCGACGTAGTTGCCGGGGTTGGCGGCGGCATGGATGTTGATCGAAACACCTTGGCCGAAGCCCAGTTCGCAGTGGTAGCCGGCGCTGCCTTCCAGAGTGGCAAAACCGCGCAGCAACAAACAATAACGCTGGAACACCGGGTTGATTTCCCGGCTGTACGAGTAGGTGTAGCCCTCGTCGGTAAAATACCCTTCGTTCCAGGCATTGCTCATGGGTGCATCCTTCAATTCGCTAAGGTGAGCCGCCCTTATAAGGGGTTGGCATTGCGCACCACAAGCGGAAAAACAGGTAAGTGAGTCTTACGATTGCAGAGGCACGTAGACGTCTGTCTGCCACTGATCCTGCGGGGTCTCGGGATAGACGCTCAGGTAATGGAAAAACAGCGGATGATCACGTAATTCCTCACCGCTGGCCGGCAGCCAGTCGCGGTAGACGGGATAGATGGTTTCGCCAATGTGATCCGGTGAACCCACGTGCCGCACTACCACGCAACGCCCGCCGGGAATCACGAGTTCCTGCACGCCGAACGTATTCGGCGCCACCGGCTCATCAATTTCGCCACAGATGGCGAAGCGAAAGTCCTCCGCTGCTGTGGTGTCCGGATTGTTGTAGGGAATCCCGAAGGTGCGGCTCGACGCTACGGGCGACTGCCCGCTGTGCATGCGCCAGGCGATGAATTTCTGCACGCTTTGCTGCACCGCTCCCGGCGCGCCGCAGTGCTCAAGCGCAGCGACCCGTACAGTGGGGAAGTCGACGATTCTGGTTTGCATGATGACGCTCCTGGAAAAGTGAGGGATGGCGAATACCGCATTCCAGATCTGCCAGTTCGGTTGCTTCCTGAAGGCACTCGGCGGCATGCCGAAGTCACGCCGAAACGCTCGACTGAACGCTTCCGGACTTTCGAAACCGGCGCCAGACGCGGCCTCCAGTATCGAATGATCCGGCTGCGCGGCCAGCCGATGCGCAGCCCGGCGCAAGCGCATCAGTTGCACGTAGCGCGAGACCGGCACGCCAACGAACGCGCTGAATTGCCGATGGAAGTGAAACACCGAAAAATTCGCCAACTGACTCAACGTGCTCACCGACAGGTCGCCTTCGAGATGCGCGTCGATGTAGGCGAGCACGGCGTTGAAGCGTCGGGTGTAGGCGCGGTGGGTCGGCAGGTCGGACACTGGGTAAAGACTCCTGGAAGTGCGGTCTGCTATAGCCTCGTCGATTTCCGGGTGGGTATGCCTAGCCGGGTTTGCTCAAGTGTCATTCCTGTAGGAGCTGCCGAAGGCTGCGATCTTTTGATTATGCTTTTGAAGGTCAAAATCAAAAGATCGCAGCCTGCGGCAGCTCCTACAGGAGGAGCGGGGTGTCAGCGGCCGTGCGCCGCGTCCGCTAACTGCCCGGTGTCGACTCGCACGAATACCGAATCACCCACCGCCGTCAGCACATCCCCGGCGTACACCTCGCAGATCACCCGGGTCTTGCGTCCGACTTCGCCTTCGACCCTGGCGCGCAAGGTCAGGGTGATGCCCATCGGCGTGGGTTTGATGAATTTGATGCCGAGGTTGCCGGTCACGCAGTCGATGCGCGGCAGGCTGCCCGGTTCACGTTGTTCGTGGCGGTAGTGGCAGGCCATGGCGGTCCAGTTGGAATGGCAGTCGATCAGCATCGCCAGCAACCCGCCGTAGACCAGATCCGGCCAGCCGCAGTATTTTTCCTCCGGCAGGTGTTCGGCCATGACGTGCACGCCGTCCTCGTGCCAGTAGCTTTTGACGTGCAGCCCATGCGGGTTGCGGCCGCCGCAGCCGTAGCAGACGCCTTCGGGGGCGGCGAGGTCTTGCAGGGGAGTCTCGGAACGGGTCATGGGTCTGGTCATCCTGAAGTGGTGAGCCCGGTCAGGCGCAGGCGATTGCGGCCGCCGCGCTTGGATTCATAGAGCGCAGCGTCGCCTTGTTCGATGAGTGCCGCGAGGCTGGCCGGCGGCTGGTTGAACAGGGTGGCGCCGATGCTCAGCGTCACCGGTTCGGCGGTGGGGAAGGCCTGGGCGGCGCTGCGCTGAAACCGCTCGCGCAGGGCGTCGCCCAGTGTGACGATGTGTTCACTCGGCGCGTTGCCGAGCAAAATCACGAACTCGTCACCGCCCAAACGGGCAGCCAATGCCTCATCGGAGGTTTCGGCGCGGATCATCTCGCTCAACGCCACCAGCAAACGGTCGCCGGCGCTGTGCCCGTACTGGTCGTTGATCAGTTTGAAGTTGTCGATGTCGATCAGCAGCAGAGCACCGGGATGTGCCGGGGACACGTCCCGCAGCAGACGCGGTGCGCGCACGTCGAGGGCGCGTCGGTTATACAGGGCGGTCAGTGGATCGCGCGCGGCCAGTCGGGCGATCTGCTCTTCGCGGCGGTAGCGTTCGGTGCCGGTCATCGACAGTGCGATCAGCATGATCGCCATCGCGCCCTCTACCAGCGAAATCTGGATGATGACGCCACGGAATGCGGCCAGGTCGATCAACGTCCCCGGGATCATCACGGTCAGGGCCTTGGCCACATAGAAAATCCCATGACCGAGCAGCACGTAGCGCAATTGCACCGCGCCGACGCTCAGCGATTTGCCATGCGGGCGCAGCAACAGGCTGGCCTTGAGCGTCGAGGCGGCGACCAGCAGCGAGTTGGCGGCGAGCATGACTTTCGACCACAACGGCCCGTCCGGCAGCAACAGCAAAAACAGCCAGGTGACGAAGATCAGGTACCAGGCGCGGGACAGGCGAATCTGGGTGAAGCGCGCCACACCGAGCAGAAACAGGAAATGCGCGGTCACCAGCAAGCCGTTGGCAAACCAGATGCCGACCAGCAGAAAGCCGTTGCTGCGCAACAGGGCCAGGGTGGAGCCGACGGTAATCGTGGCGAAACCGGCGCTCCAGAACAGCAGCGAAGGCTCACGAATGCTGCGCCACTCGACCGCCAGATACAGCGCGGCGGCGGCTGCGAGAGCGATCGAGATGGTCAGCATCGTTGGTGGGTCGAGCGGCATTTCTTGGGGAGCCTGTCTGAGAGTCGGTTAGACGGGCGATTGTAAGCGTTCGGGGCTGTTTTGGCAGGAGGTGCGGCGTCTGCGCTGACAGGCGCCGCACCGGATTGTCACTGACTGGCGTCCAGCACCACGCGATAGCGCGCCTTGCCGCTGCGCAGATGGTCGACGGCCTCGTTGACCTTGCTCATGGGAAACATCTCGACCTGCGGCAGAATCTGATGCCGGGCGCAGAATTCGAGCATGGTCGCCATGGTGCCGGGCGAACCGACCGGGGAGGCGGACAGGGATTTCTGCTGGGGGATCAGGTCGAACACATGCACCGGAATCGCGTTGGGCACGATGCCGACGAAATGCAGACGTCCGTTGCCACGCAGGGTGGCGAGCATCGCCGTCCAGTCGAGGTCGGCGTTGGCGCTGATCAACAGGAAGTCCAGGGTGCCGGCAATCGCTTTCAGTGCGTTGCTGTCGGTCGAGGCCACGACATTGTGCGCGCCCAGGCGTCTGGCTTCGTCCTGCTTGTTCAGCGACGAGGTAAACGCGGTGACTTCGCAGCCCCACGCATTGAGAAACCGCAGCGCCAGATGACCGAGGCCGCCGATGCCGACCACGCCGACCCGGTCGGTGGGTTTGACGCCGAACTGCAGCAATGGGTTGAACACGGTGGAACCGGCGCAGAACAGCGGGCCGACCATCGCCGGATCAAGATTGGCCGGCACCGGAATCGCCCAGGCCCAGTGCGAACGCAAGCGATCGGCAAAACCGCCGTTGCTGCCGATAATGGTCGGTTGGGCGGTGCCGCACAGTTGCTGCGAGCCGCTGATGCACGACGAACAATGCATGCAGCTGCCCTTGTACCAGCCGATGCCGACGCGCTGGCCGAGTTCGAGGCCGCGCACCTGCGGGCCCATGCGCACGATTTTGCCGACCACTTCGTGGCCCGGCACGAACGGGTAGCGGCTGATGCCCCAGTCGTTGTCGATCAGCGACTGATCGGAGTGGCAGACGCCGCAATATTCCACCGCGACTTCCACGTCCTCTTCGCCCAAAGGGCCGGGATCGTAGCTGTAGCGTTCCAGCGGGGCGCGGGCGGCGGTGGCGGCCCAGCCGTTGAAAGTTGCAGGTTCGCTGTTGCTCATGGGGGACACCTCCGGTTCGACTGACGGGGACATTGGCAGCCCGCAAAGTCTAGCCGGTCATTACCAAGGTGCTAGAGCCAGGTGGCGACGACCCGTCGATCCAGTTCTTCCCAGTAGGCCATGCCCAGCACCCGCGTGGTGTTCAAGCCGCGCAGATAGCCGCGCAACTGGTTGGCGGTATCGCGCTTGAGCTGCGCATCGGTGATGTCCTTGTCCAGCAACACGCTTTCGTACTGCACCAGGTACTCGGCCACTCGCTCGCGAAAGTCGGGCAAAACCGCGTCGCGGATCAGGTCAAAGGTTCTCAAATCGGCTTCCTCACTGTTGTTTTAGTCATTAGGGATGAGCGGCTATCAAACTTTTTCGTTGATGACTATCGCTAGAAGTAATAGTGACCATCACGAAACGCAAGTTCAGCTTTGCATTCAATAGGCGGAAAATCGCTTTCATTGAACACGCAGCTCAAGGAAATTGCGCGATGAAGACACTGACCCGACTGGCGTTGATCGCTCTGCTGATGAGCGGCGTGGTAGCCACGGCACCGTCTTACGCAGACGACGCCTGTGCGTGTCATCTTCAACCGATCGCCGGCAGCAGCGCGACTTTGCAGCATTCGCAGACCGTGGGCGTGCTGTACAGCGAAAACACCAGGGAAAACCTGCAGTACCTGACGCGTTACCACGACATGGCGCTGCACGGTGCCAAGGATGCGCTGGACTCGCGGATTCGTGCAGCCTTTGTGCGCAGCTCCGACCCGGAACTGGCGATCGACTGGTTGCTCAGCTCGTTGCAGCGTCAGTTCATGTCGGTGACCGTTTACGACAACCTCGATGCACTGATTCTGGCGCATCCGGACATCGTGGTGAAACTCGACACCTTCAACCGCTTGCTGACCCAGCAGAACAGCCTGTTCGAAGCGCACTTCATCGCGCGTTTCTATGACGCCGACCTGCAGTACATCGGCAAGGCGGAAGGTTCAGTCGAGAAACAGATCCCGTCAGTCTGGGTGCATGACAAGGCGGCGCAAGAGATTGCCGCGCAGATCGAGAAACAACGTGACCTGCAACTCAATGCCTTGAAGCAGTTCGATGCCTCGCTCAAGGCGCTGGTGGCTTCCAGCTGAACACTCAAAACATAAAGGGCAGCGGCGGCGCCGTGACGCTGAACCGTTGCCAGTTGAACCGAAACCTTATTTCAGGATTACCCCGATGCGTGCTTTGTTTGCCCCGACCCTGGCCGTTGCCTCCTTGCTGCTCGCTGGCTGCGCCTCCGCGCCGAACGCCCCGACGCTGACCTTGCACACCAGCAAGACCCCGGCGCAATACGCCGATTGCGTGGTGCCGAAGCTGCAGGGCAGTGCGCTGAACCCGACGGTATCGCAGACCCAGCGCAGCTACCGGATCGTGGTGCCGAGCAAGGTGTCGGCAGACAACGTGCTGGAAGCCTACAAGGCCGGCGACGGCGGCAAAGTGTTCATCTACGAGCGCCACTTGCTGGCCTCGAATTTCCTGCCGTCCAGTTTTGAACGCGCCGCCGAGGATTGCATCTGACCCGGCTGCGCAAACCGTTTTAACCGAGCTCCTTTGGTTGGCCGCAACCAACCAATACTTTGCCCCGCACCTCATTCGGTTGCGGGGCTTTTTTTTGCCGGAGTTTATGCGGCTCAGGCGACGTCGATCACCACCTTGCCAATCGCCGTGCCCTGTTGCACCGCGTCATGTGCCTGGCGCGCCTGGCTGAGGCTGAAGCGCTCGGCATGCATCAACGGCTTGACCTTGCCTTCTTCGATCAACCGCGTGGCGTAGCCGAGGATTTCCCCGTGGTGCTTGCGCCCGACGCCGGTGAGCATCGGCAGCAACACGAAAATCCCCGACAGCGTGGCACTGCGCAGCGAACCGGTGGCCAGGTTGTGAGTACCGAACGCCGCGCAACTGGTGACGTGACCGTAGAGGCGGATCGCCGCGAAGGAGTCATCCAGACTCTTGCCGCCGACGGTGTCGTAGACCACGTCGAAACCCTTGCCATCGGTGAACTGGTTGACGTACTGCTCGACCGGCACGCTCTGGTAGTCGATGGCCGTGGCGCCGTAGCCTTCGACAATCGAGCGCTTGCCCGGCGACACCGTGGCGAACACCTCGGCACCCAGCGCTGCGGCAATTTGCACCGCCATGTGCCCGACACCGCCCGCGCCGCCGTGCACCAGCACCTTCTGACCGGCCTTGACGTGCGCCCGGTCGACCAGACCTTCCCACGCCGTGAGGAACACCAGCGGCACCGCTGCCGCCTCACGGAAACCGAGATTTTTCGGCTTGCGTGCCACCAGATCAGCATCCACCGCCAGATACTCGGCCAACGACCCTGGCAAGCCGTGCACGCCACCGACCATGCCGAACACTTCATCGCCCACCGCCAGATGGGTAACGCTGGCACCGACCGCTTCGATCACGCCGGCCATGTCCGTTCCGAGAATCGCCGGCAGTTCCGGCATCGCGTACGGCGCGTTGCCGGTGCGGATCTTGTAGTCGATGGGGTTTACGCCACTGGCGATGATGCGCACCAAAACCTGGTTGGCCTGCGGCACCGGGCGCTCGATCTGCGCTTCGCGAAAGCTGTTTTCAGCGTAGTCATCAAGGATCAACGCGCGGATGGTGGATTGGCTCATTACGACGCCTCGCTGTCATTTCAGGGGAAGGGGCCATGGTGAAACCTGCCGGCAGGTTTGTCGACCGGATACTGTCCGCCGTTTACCCAGCGTAGTCGCTGACTCACATTGAAGGTTGCTTCAGCGTCACCACGTACGCGCTGAACATGTCCGCCAGCCGGTCGGCGAAGGCCGTGATTTCCAGATCGTTGCGCGCAGTACCGGAAAAGTCTTTGCCCACCGAACTGAGTGTGGTCAGGATCAGCTCGCAGGCCGCGACGCGGGTTGGCTCATCGGATTCCGGCAGCAAATGCAGCATGAACGTGGCGAAGATCTGCCGTCCTGAAGCATGCACTTCGTGGGCCTCGGGCGCATCGCGATACAGCGGCGCCGCGTCATTCAGCGCACCGCGCATCTGCGCTTCCTCGCACTCCGAACGAATGAACGCCTGCACCAGTGTGCGCAGGCGCGTCAGTGGCGGCTGTTGCTGATCTTCCAGAATTCGCCGCAGCATTTGCGTGGTGTGCAACCACTCATCGCTCTGTAAACGAAACAGGATCGCCGCCTTGTTGGGGAAGTACTGATACAGCGAACCGATACTCACGCCAGCCTTTTCCGCGACCCGGGCGGTGGTGAATCGGGTCGCGCCATGCTCGGTCAAAACCTGAATAGCCGCCTGCAGAATGGCCGCGACCAAGTCAGCCGAGCGTGCCTGCTGCGGCTGTTTGCGCGAGGAAATACGGGCGGTCTGACGATTGCTCATGGGCGGCTCGGGCCTCGGGGGAAACGCGAATAGCGGATCGAGTGAATCACTCGCATCATTTAAATGCGACGAATCACTCGCATCTTAATCCCCCATTGACGGAAAGTAATCATGACCACCCTGACTTCTGAGCCATTGGCCAGCCTCATCGAACGCCTCTACAGCCAAGCCAGCGCCGCCACCAGCCCGGTGCTGGAAACGGTGTCCGGCACCGAGCGCGAGCGCCTGATGCACAGCAAGACCGAGTACCTGAAACTCTACGCCATGCTCAAGGACCTGTGGCTGCCGGTCTCGCGCGACACCGGCAAACTGCTGTACATGCTGGCGCGCAATACCAAGGCTAAAGCGATTGTCGAGTTTGGCACCTCGTTCGGCCTGTCCACTCTGCACCTGGCGGCGGCACTGCGCGACAACGGTGGCGGCGTACTGATCGGCAGCGAATTCGAACCGTCGAAAATCGCCCTGGCGCGCCATCACTTCATCGAGGGCGGCGTCAGCGATCTGGTGGAAATCCGCGAAGGCGATGCACTCGTCACCCTCGCCAGCGACCTGCCGCCGTCGGTCGACTTGCTCCTGCTCGACGGGGCCAAGGCGTTGTATGGCGACGTCTTGAGGCTGGTGGAAAAACACCTGAAGCCGGGCGCGCTGGTGGTGGCGGATAACACCAACTATTGCCCGGAATATCTGGCTCACGTGCGTGCGCCACAGAACGGTTACCTGTCGGTGCCGTTTGCGGATGACATCGAGCTGTCGATGCGATTGGGCTGAGCCTGCTTGCCTCAGGGGCAAACCGCTACAAACGCATGCCCATTTCGACAGCCCGAGTCTCGAAACCGAACTCCGCATACATCCGCGCGGCACGGCGATTGAATGGCCAGACGGTCAACCGCAGATCCTGGGCATCCTGTTCGATCGCCCAGTTTTTCACGAGATTCATCAGCCCACGGCCGATGCCTTGTCCCGAAAACTGTTCGGCGACACACACCGAGCCGATGCGAACGACATTCTGCGGTTGCATCAACGGCCCTGAACTGGCCTACAGACTGGCCGTGATAAACGCCGCAGGTTGATCGTCGACATGGGCGATGAACACAACGTGACCGGTTTTTTCGAAAAGGCCTGACCAGTGGGGCAGGTCGCGGGAAAAATCGGCGGTGGGCGGGGCATAGATGTCGGGGCGGGCAGTGTGGTGCACGTCGTTGAGCAATTGCCCCAGCTCACACATGCTCAACGCGTCTGCGCCCGTCGCGGTGCGGTAAGTGATGTGTTCCATGTTGTGCGGTGCTCCTTGATTACGCGCAAGCCGCGAACGGCTCTGTTGATCGTTATTGTTCCAGCCAGTCAGGCTTCCTGCGCCTTAGAGTTCGCGATTGAAAACTCTTTTAGCAGGCTGGCGCCATTCTTCGCGGCCAGAATCTCGGCCATCACGCTGACGGCGATCTCCGCCGGCGTCTTGCTGCCAATGTAGATGCCGATTGGCCCGTGCAGGCGTTCGAGTGATGCCTGGGTCTCACCAAAATGCTCGATCAGACGTTCGCGACGCAATTGGCTATTGCGCCGCGAGCCGATGGCGCCGATGTAAAACGCCGGGCTGTGCAGGGCTTCGAGCAGTGCCAGATCGTCGAGTCGCGGATCATGACTCAAGGCGACGATGCAGGTGCGCAGATCGACCGCGAAGTCGCGGACCACGTCATCCGGCATGCCGATGATCTGCTCCACGCCGTTCACCGCCCAGGTTTCGATGTATTCCGCACGAGGATCGCAAACCGCGACCTTGAAGCCGTTGAACAGCGCCATGGTCGCCAGGTACTCGGCCAGCGCGCCGGCACCGATCATCAGCAGCCGATACCCCGGCCCGAGGGTATTGAGCATCTGTTGGCCGTCGAAACTGAATTGCTCCGGGGTGGCCGTGGCTTGCAGCGTAACCTGACCGCTATCCAATGCCAGACAGCGGCGCACCAGTTGCCCGGCATCCAGTTGCACCAGCAGTTCGTCCAGCACCTGCCACGACGGGTTGAACTCGAGAATCAGCTCAAGCGTGCCGCCACAGGGCAAACCGAAACGATGTGCCTCGTCGGCGCTGACGCCATAGCGCACCACCTCGGGCGCAGCGTCCTTGAAGCCGCTGCCACCATGCGCGGTGGTGTAGCGCTGGATCAGGTCGTCCTCGATGCAACCGCCGGACACGCTGCCGACCGCGCGACCGTCGTTACGCAAGGCCATCATCGACCCTGTCGGGCGCGGCGAAGAGCCCCATGTGCGCGCCACCGTGGCGAGCAATACTCGCTCGCCGGCGGCGAGCCAGTCCCGCGCGGTGCGCAGGACCAGCAAGTCGATGCTTTCCATCAAAGTTCCTCTAACGCATTTGCAGAATGATCGGGCTGCTGCTGGCCGGACCCGTACGTTCACGCAGCTTGTTGACAGCCTGCGCTTCAACGGCACCACCCTGATTGCCCCAGGTGCTGCGCATGAAGCTCAGCACTTCGGCGATCTCTTGATCCGACAACTGCTCGCGGAAGGCCGGCATGCGGTAGGCGTCCGGCACTCCGGCGGCCACCACCCGCTGCGAACCGTTGAGGGTGATGTTGATCGCCGAAGCACTTTCCTTGGCCAGTGCCGAGGTGGCGCCGGCCAGCGGCGGCATCCATTCCGACTGGCCCTTGCCGTCGAGGCCGTGGCACGAAGCGCAGCGCGTGACGTAGGTATGAGCACCGGGCGCGTCCAGACTTTCCATCGCCGAAACCGTTTGGTACTGCCATGGCTGGCCGTCGCGCTGACGGTCCCCCGGCAATGACTTGAGATAACGGGCAATCGCGGTCAGATCGTCATCGCTCATGAACTGCGTGGAGTTGTTGAACGCCTCGGTCATCGAGCCGTAAACCACCGCATGTTTGTTGCGCCCGGTCTTGAGGAACTGCACGATCTCCGGTTCGCTCCAGCGACCCAGGCCAGTGTTGTGATCATCACGCAGGCTCGGCGCGTACCAGCCATCGAGCAAGGCGCCGGCGAGGTACGGCGCGCCGGATTCATCCAGGGCCTTCTCGTTGAACGCCAGCCCGCGCGGCGTATGGCAACTGCCGCAGTGCCCGGCGCCTTGAACGAGATAAGCGCCGCGATTCCACACGGCATCCTGCGACGGTTTGGCCACGTAAGGTTCGGTATCGGCGAAGACACCGTTCCACAGCGCAATCGGCCAGCGCAGGTTCAACGGGAAAGGAATCGCACTCGGGATATTCGCCTGCTTGACCGGTGCCACGCCTTTCATGAAAAACGCGTACAGCGCTCGCACATCGTCGTCACTGAGCTTGGCGTAGGACGGGTAGGGCATCGCCGGGTACAGACGGCGGCTGTCCGGTGCCACGCCGTGGCGCACCGCACGGTCGAAGTCCGCCAGGCTGTAGCGACCGATGCCGGTTTCCGGTTCCGGGGTGATGTTGGTCGCGTGGATCGCGCCCAGTGGTGTGGCCATTTCCAGGCCGCCAGCGAACGGTGCGCCGCCCGGCACACTGTGGCACGCGACGCAATCGCTGAGTCGGGCGACGTATTCGCCACGGGCCACCAGCGCCGGGTCGATATCGGCCACGACGACGGGTTGATGGTCAAGCGGCGAGACGGGCTCGCGGGTGACATACCAGGCCAGCAGGCCTGCCGCGACCAGGCACGGCACTGCCAGCCAGCCAGCGGTTCTTGCGAATCGGTGGTTATTCATGGACGCTCCGGCGCTGATCAACTGAAGGTGTGTCGGCTCATGGGCAGGCTGCGCACCCGTTGCCCGGTCAGCGTTGCCACCGCATTGGCGACGGCGGGCGCGACGGCGGGCAGCGGTGGTTCGCCGATGCCGCCCATTTTTTCCCCGCTCTCGACAACACGCACGTGGACCCGAGCCATCCGCGCAGGCGGCAGGATCGGATACAAGTCGTAGTTGCGCGCGCGTGGTTTGCCATCAATCCACACGGCTTCCTCCACCAGCGTCTGCGAGAGGCCCAGCGCCACCGCGCCATTGACCTGCGCTTCGACAATCGCCGGATTGACGATGCTGCCGGGGTCGATCGCCTGCCAGATGTCGTGCACCTTGACCTGACCGTTCTCAATGGAAACCTCGGCGATCACCGCCGTCTGAGTTCCGAACGGCGACGCCATCGCCACGCCTCGCGCACGTTTGCTGCCGTCCGCGGCGGTAAACGGCCCGCGCTTCCAGCCCCCCGACAGCTCGCCCACCGCTTGCAGCAGCGTGGTCAGTCGTTGGTTGTCGCGCAACAGATGCAGGCGCAGTTCGAACGGGTCCTTGCCGCCCTTGTCGGCCAGTTCGTCAAGGAACGACTCATAGAAGAAGTCGTTGAGCGAGTTGCCCACCGAACGCCAGTAACCGAGCATCGCCGGGCCTTTGGCGTAGATCTGCGCGATGCGCTTGTTGGGAATCGCATAGGACTTGCCCGACAACCCTTCAAGCGCCGTCGGGTCGAGTTTTTCACCCTGCTTGTCGGCCAGCGCCTCGGTCGGACCTTCGGTGGCGCTGATCGCTTCGATTGCCAGCGGCCAGCCGTCGTTGTCCAGTGCGGCGCGGAAATTCACCGCGGCTACGGGACGCAGCACGTCGCGCAGGAACTCTTCCTCGCGGCTCCAGATCAGTTTGACCGGGCGGCCAACCGCTTTCGATAACTCGATCGCCTGCGGGTAGGGGCTGGCGGCGTCGTAGAGGAAATGCCGACCGAAGAAGCCCCCGAGCAATGGCGAATGCAAGGTGATCCGCGACGGATCCAGCCCGGTGCGTTTGGCGATGTCCGCACGGAACATGTCCGGCGCCTGATTCGGCAGCCAGACCTCCAGCGAACCGTCGGGATTGAATCGGGCCAGCGCCGATGGCGGCTCCAACTGGCCGTGGTTCAGGTACTGGTTGTGGTAAGTGGCGTCGATCCGGGTCTTGGCGCTGGCCAGAACCGCAGTCACGTCGCCCTCATTTTCATCATCCTTGGCCGGGCCTTTGTCTTCAGCCAGGCGCTTGAGCCAGGCATCGCTGGAAAAGTCGGCGGGCATCGACCGTACCTGGCTGTCGGCCGTGGGTTCCTGCCAGTCGACCTGTATCGCTTCCACTGCACGTTTGGCGTGCCACCAACGCTCGGCGACCACCGCCACGGCACCCGGCAGACGATGCACGGAATGCACGCCTTTCATCGCCTTGACCTGCTCTTCGTTGCGCAGCTTGCCCACCGTCATCCCCAGACGCGGGGCATGTTGAACGGCGGCATGCAGCATGTCGTCGACCTTCAGATCGATACTGTACAGCGCCTTGCCCGTGGACTTGTCGTAGGCATCGACGCGCTTCACCGGTTTGCCGATCCAGCGGAACTGGCTCGGATCACGCAGCTGCACCGAGGCCGGATCGGGAACCGGCAGATCCATGGCGTGCTCGGCCAGTTCGCCGTAGGCCACGGATCGCCCCGACTTGGCGTGCACGACTTTGCCGGGTTCGGTAGTCAGTTCGCTCACCGGCACGCCCAGCTGCTGCGCGCCCGCCTGCAGCAACATGGCGCGGGCGAGGGCGCCGAGGCGGCGCATCACCGGGTAACTCATGCGCACCGACATGCTGCCGCCGGTGATGCGCATGCCGTTTTCCATCACCACATAGGCTTCGCCGGGCGGCGCGGCTTCGACCAGAAAGGTTGCCGGGTCGGCGTCCAGCTCTTCACCGACGATCTGCGCCATCGCGGTGAACGTACCTTGGCCGCCTTCCATGAACGGGCAGAGCAGGCGCACGCGGTTGTCCGGGCGGATTTCCAGAAACGCCGGCACCTGCGTACCGCGCTCGGCAGTCGCGGCCGCCACTGCCGCTTGCACGCGAGTCGTCCCCAGCGGCAGGCCGAAGCCGAGCACCAGGGCACCGACGGCAGTGCCGGCCAGAAAACGTCTGCGCGACACGTTGATCGGTTCGTGCAGAGCCAGGGCTGATGCTTCCTGAGCAGGATCGATACGCACGTTCATCAGGCTTCTCCCTTGCCGGCCAGCTCATGCACAGCGGCATGAATGGCGTTGTACGTGCCGCAGCGGCACAGGTTGACCATCGCCGCTTCGATCTGCGCGTCACTCGGCTTGGGGTTTTGCTTGAGCAGCGCCGTGGCGGCCATCACCTGGCCGGACTGGCAGTAGCCGCACTGGGCGACCTGCAGATCGACCCAGGTCGAGACCACCCGTTTGCCGACTTCATCGGCCTCGATCGCCTCGATGGTGGTGACCTCGCGGCCAACCACACCGGCTACCGGCGTGACGCACGAGCGCACCACGTTGCCGTCCACCAGCACCGAGCAGGCGCCGCACTGCGCCAGTCCACAGCCGTATTTGGTGCCGGTCATGCCCAGATCGTCGCGGATCACCCACAGCAGGGGCGTATCGGCGTCGGCATCGACCTGATAGGTTTTCTGGTTGATTCGTAGTTCCATGGTTCACCCGCTCGATCATCGGTTGACGTGCATTTTTATAGGCGGTGAAACGCGGCGTGGCGCCTCACCGGTAACGCGTGTTCTTTGCTCAGCTTGCCGCGTTGCCCAGTGCTTCTGCGGCGAAGGGTTCACCGCGCAGCAGCGCGATGTCACGACTGGGTGCGGTGCCGTACAGGCGTGCGTATTCGCGGCTGAACTGCGAGGGGCTTTCGTAGCCGACCGCAAACGCCGCGCGCGAAACGTCCAGACGTTCCATCAACATCAGCCGGCGGGCTTCGTTCAATCGCAGCCACTTCTGGTACTGCAGCGGGCTCATGCCGGTGAGCTGGCGGAAGTGATGGTGAAAGGTCGGTGCGCTCATCTGCACCCGCGCCGCCAGCTCATCGATGCGCAGCGCCGTGGTGTAGTTGACCTTGAGCCAGTCGATGGCTTTGGCGATGCGATAACCCTGGCCATCGACGGCAGTGATCTGCCGCAGCCGCGCGCCTTGATCGGTATGGAGCAGCCGATAGTGGATTTCCCGCAGCACCAGCGGCGCCAACACCGGGATCGCCTCGGGTTCATCGAGTAATGCCAACAGGCGCTCGAGCGCACCTTGCAGGGCGCACGTCATGTCGCCAATGCCAGCGCCTGAACCCGTGGATGAATGCCGCTTGGCCGGCAAGCCCACCTTGGTGATGACCTCGGCGAGCATGCCGACGTCCAGTTTCAGTACCAGCCCGACACAGGGCTGCTCAGGGCTGGCAGTCAGCACTTCGGAGTTGGCGGGCAGATCCAGTGAGGTGACCAGAAACCGCGAAGGGTCGTAGCTGTAACCCTCACCCCCGACCCACAAGCGCTTTTCCCCACGGCCCACCAGAATCAGGCTCGGCTCGATCATGCACACGGCCGGCGCCACCGGCTGGTCGCGACGAAACAGCGACAGCCCGGATATGGCCGTGGCGAAGTCATCCGGTTCGCTCACGCGCGGGTCGATGTTCAACGCCAAAGGTGATTCGTGGCGCAGCGGGGTAGTGATCATGTCGGGCAACTCCTGTTGATCGAACTCTAGTCCGCTGCACAGCGGTTTCCTATACATCACCCTGCAACCTCAGAGGATCAGGCAAGCATTCAAGAGAAATGCACTAGGGCAGAGGTCAATCGACCGGGAGAATGTGTCAAACCATTACAGGATTGGCGCGATTCGAAAACGCGATCCAGGCACCGTGAACAACAGCGCGTCCGGGCAATCGCCCGGACGCCTCTCGCAATACAGGTAGTTCCAATGACTTCCCTTTCTACAGAAAAGCGCGGCTGGAGCGCAGTGCTGGCCATGTCGTTGGCCGCCTTCGCGCTGGTCGCTTCAGAATTCATGCCGGTCAGCCTGCTGACGCCCATTGCCGCCGAACTGCACATCAGCGAAGGCCAGGCCGGGCAGGGGATCTCCGTGTCCGGTGCATTCGCCCTGATGACCAGTCTGGTGATTGCCGCGGTCGCCGCGCGTGTCGAGCGCAAGAAGTTGCTGCTGGGGCTGACCTTGCTGATGATCGTGTCGGGTACGGTGGTCGCGTTCGCGCCGGGCTACCCCTCGTTCATGTTCGGGCGGGCCCTGATCGGCATCGCGATCGGCGGTTTCTGGTCGTTGTCGGCGGCGACCGCGATGCGTCTGGTGCAGCCTGACCAAGTGTCTCGGGCACTGGCGATCGTCAACGGCGGGAACGCACTGGCGACAGTAATCGCCGCTCCGGCGGGCAGCTTCCTCGGCTCGCTGATAGGTTGGCGCGGCGCATTCTTCTGCGTGGTTCCGGTCGCCGCGCTGGCGGCCGTGTGGCTGCTGATCAGTCTGCCGTCCTTCCAGCTCGAGCGTCAGGCCGGTGGCGGCAATGCCCTGCGGCTGATGAAGCAATGGCCGGTCGCCTTGGGGATGGTCGCTGTCAGCGTATTTTTCATGGGGCAATTCATGCTGTTCACCTACCTGCGGCCGTTTCTGGAGGGGGTCACCGGGGTCAGCGTCTCAACACTGTCCTTGATGTTGCTGGGACTGGGGCTTGCGGGTTTCATCGGGACCTTTGTGATCGAAAGATTCCTCGGCACCGGCCTGTACCGCACGCTTACGGTTATCCCGCTGGTAATGGCGGTCATCGCACTGGCGCTGGTGAACTTCGGCGCATCGCCGCTGCTGACCGCGGTGCTGCTCGGGCTATGGGGTCTGGTGGCTACGGCGGCTCCCGTTGGCTGGTGGACATGGCTGGCGCAGACACTCCCGGAGGATGCCGAAGCCGGCGGAGGGCTGCTCGTGGCCATCGTGCAACTGGCAATCGCCGGAGGGGCAATCGTCGGTGGACTGGCGTTTGACCTGAGCGGTTATAAAGCCACCTTCGAGCTGAGCGCTGCGGTGTTGGTGATGGCGTCTGTGCTCGCCTGGTTTGCGGGGCGCAGTGCTGCGCAAGTGCATCTTGTGGAGTCGAATGCCACCGGTTGAGAGGAGTGTGAAAGTGATCGTTCCAGCCACGGATTTGCCAATGACACTAAGTGTCATATAGTCTTTCGCACATCACTCATCCAGCCCCACCAAGGATTTCCAATGAACGTTCATTTCGTGGTTCACGAAGCATTCGAATCGCCCGGCGCCTATGAAACCTGGGTTCGCGAACGTGGCCATGAAGCCAGTTATTCGCGGGTTCATGCGTATGAGGCCTTGCCCGCGAACGTCGAGAACATCGACCTGCTGGTGGTGTTGGGCGGCCCGCAATCGCCGGCGACGAGCAAGGAAGAATGCCCGCATTTCGACGCGGCTGCCGAGTGCGATCTGATCCTTAGAGCAATCAACGCCAACAAGGCAGTGGTCGGCGTTTGCCTGGGCGCTCAATTGCTCGGCGAAGCGCTGGGTGCTGTGCATGGCCACAGTCCGGAAAAGGAGATCGGCAATTTTCCGATCGCGTTGACCGAGGCGGGGAAGGGCAATGCCAAAGTGGCGCACTTTGGCGATGTGCTCGAAGTCGGGCATTGGCACAACGATATGCCGGGGCTGACGGCGGATGCGAAGGTCCTCGCCGTCAGTGAGGGCTGCCCGCGTCAGATTGTCGAATACGGCGATCTGGTCTACGGCTTCCAGTGTCATATGGAGTTCACGACGGAGGTCGTGGAGCGCTTGATTGCCGCGTCCGGCGACGAGTTGGCGGCGGCGGTGGATCGGCGTTTCGTTCAGCAGCCGGCGATGCTACGAACCAATGTTTATGAGGAGATGAACCTGAAACTGTTCGAGTTCCTCGACAAGCTGGTGGCGCAGTATCAGCAGCAACGCAAGGGCTAGGAATACCGGGCCAGGCGCTCACTCCAGTTGCCGCCGTGCGTGCGTTGGCACGCCTCCTCGGAGTCGAAACGCACGTTGCGCTCTGAGGGGGGCAGGTCGATGTCGGCCTCCCTCAGCGCGGTGGCTGTCAGTTCAAAAATGCGTGCCTTGCCTTGCGTCAGGGCGAGGTTTTTGTCGGCCTCGGTGTCGAACACCCAGATGACTTTCAAGGTTTGAGCCAGCGCGTTCAGGTCAGCGGTGTGGGTGAGCCAGGTGAAGCCTTTGATTTCGCCTTTTGCGGTTTCACACGCGTCGGTGAGTGTGGCAATCAAGCGTCGCTCGATCCGTGCCAGTTCTCGTTTTCCAGGGGGCATTGCAGATCCTTCGGTGACAGTGGTGGTGTGGAGATAGGTTTATCCGGTGGGTCTTGCGAAACAGGGCACTTGCGCGTCGCGCCCTCATGTTGCTGTGGGAGCGGGCTTGCTCGCGAAAGCGGTATGCCTGTGATGTCAGTGTTGGCTGACCCAGCGCCTTCGCGAGCAAGCCCGCTCCCACAAGGATTGCTGTGATCCCGGATCCCTGTGTCCAGCACGAATCTCTGTGGGAGCGCGGCGTCAATCCAGATCGCTGGCCTGATGCCGCTCGGCAACCTGGCTGGCCTCGTCGCCCCAGGTGCGATTGACCCGCTGGCCACGAATCACCGCTGGGCGTTGAGCGATTTCCTCTGCCCAGCGTTGCACGTGGGTGTATTCGTGCGCCGCTAGAAACTCGGCGGCCGAATACACGTTGTTGCGCACCAGTTGGCCATACCACGGCCACACTGCGATGTCGGCGATGGTGTAGCTGTCGCCGGCCAGATAACGGCTTTCGCCAAGGCGCCGATCAAGCACATCAAGCTGACGCTTGGCTTCCATGGTGAAGCGGTTGATCGGGTATTCGAGTTTCTCCGGCGCATACGCGTAGAAGTGCCCGAAGCCACCGCCCAGATAAGGCGCGGCGCCCATCTGCCAGAACAGCCAGTTCAGGGTTTCGGTACGGCCGGCGGGATCTTGCGGCAGGAAGGCGCCGAATTTTTCCGCCAGATACAACAGGATCGAACCGGATTCGAACACCCGAATCGGCGGCTGTGCGCTGCGGTCGAGCAGTGCCGGAATCTTCGAGTTCGGATTGATCTCGACAAAACCGCTGGAGAACTGATCCCCCTCGTTGATGCGGATCAGCCACGCATCGTACTCGGCCTCGGTGTGCCCCAGTGCGAGCAGTTCTTCCAGAAGGATGGTCACCTTCACGCCATTGGGCGTCGCCAGTGAATACAGCTGCAGCGGATGTTTGCCCACTGGCAGGGTCTTTTCATGCGTCGGCCCGGCAATCGGGCGGTTGATGCTGGCGAACTGGCCGCCGGACGGCGCATCGTGTTTCCAGACTTTGGGCGGTACGTAGGGCGCTTTACTCATGAAATGGACCTCATGGTGGATTTGCCGATGGTTATCTGACAGGCATCAGACAAGACAGCATAAGATTTTTCAGCGACTCCGGATCGAATGATGTGTTGGCAATCTCGCTGAGGTCAGCTGCCAGCTGCCATTGACCGGGGTTATTTGCCATCTGGCGTACTACCCATTGCTGCGGGCCAGTCCAGGATAGTTCGAGGTACGGGCCCACAAGCTGTGCGTTGGCGATCAGTAATGCCACCTCATCCGCCGGGCCGGGGCACATGCCTCCGACAGCGAAAGGTACACGCGCAAGCATCAGCTCGTTGAGCAAGTGCACCAGCTCGGCATTTGAGGTGAAGAGCATTGTGCGTTCTCCGGCAGCAGCGCCGGCGAAGACCAGATGGCCCGTTGTCGAGTCGGACGAGTTGATCGCCGCGAGATGTACCGGTGGCTGCCCTGAGCCTTTTGCATAACGTGGTGTGTTCACTGCAAATCCTTTTCAGTGGGCGCGTGAAACGACGGGGCCAAAGCATCTTCGGTCGGCCAGCGTGTCTTCAAGTGCTCAGTCAAAAAATCCATGAAGGCTCTGACCTTCGGCGTCATCGCCGCTCGTTCCTGCACGCATGCGTAAATGTCCATTGGTTCGACATAAGCATGAGCCGCACCTTGCAGGTCGTCGAACAACGGCAGCAATTGACCGTTCTCCAGATAGGGCGCGGCGACGAATTCGGCCAGACGCGTGACGCCGGCGCCGTTGACTGCCATTTGCGCGAGGGCGTCGATGTCGTCGCTGATGGCGGTGGCGTTGATCGGGGCGTCGTAATGCTCGCCGTCACGGACGAACCCCCAGCGCAGAAAGCGCCCGTCCAGTGGATAGCGGAACGTCAGGCAGGCGTGGTGTTGCAAGTCTTGCGGAGATTGCGGCACGCCGGCGCGTTCGAGGTAGGCGGGGGCGGCGCAGAAGATGAACGGCAGGGAAACGATCTTGCGCGCGACGATGCCGTCTTCCAGTTGCGGCTTGATCCGCAGGCTCAGGTCGATGCCGTCCTTAATGTGATTGATCTTGCCGTTGGTGGTCGACAGCTCGACCAGCAGGCGTGGATGCAGCGCGGCAAAACTGGCGAGTAACGGCGCCAATACGTGGCGGCCGAATGCGCTGGTGGAGGCGATGCTCAAGCGACCTTGCAGTTCGCTTTCATCGTTGACAATCGCACTTTGCGCCGACTCCAGATCGGCCGCGATGCGTCTGACCTTCTCGTAATACAGCGCACCATTTTCGGTGAGGGCCATGCGGCGGGTGGTGCGCTGCAACAAGCGAACGCCGAGGTGCGTTTCGAGGCGATTGAGGGTCTGGCTGACCGCCGCCGCACTGACGCCCAGTGTCTTGGCGGCACCGACGATGGAGCCGGCTTCGACCACTTTGATAAAACTGGCAATCGCCGCCAACAGATTCATCGGTGTCCCGCCGCGTGGGTTTGATTCGTAAGTTGTGCTTTATAAAGTACCTGTGGCGGGCCGTCTAGTTGAGGGCAGGGCGCTTTGCTAAGGTGCCGACTCCCTGTCAATGGATGGAAAAGCCATATGAATCAAAGAACCACTACCGATGCCTTGTATCTCAGCCGGCGCAAGCTGTCACCGCGTGCGACGCCCTACGTGTTTGCGTTGTACATGGCGACGATCATGGCGTTCCTGATGTCGCTGGTGATCACTGCGGCCAATTCCGGGATTGATAACGACTACCTGAGTAATGCGTTGCACGCCTACAAGCTGGCAATGCCGGTGGCTTTCCTTTGCATCCTCGTGGTGCGGCCGATCGTGATCAAACTGGTGGCGCTGACGGTGCATCCGCATCGCTAATGGTCCCCGTGTAGGAGCTGCCGAAGGCTGCGATCTTTTGATGTTGTTTTTGAAGATCAAAAGATCGCAGCCTGCGGCAGCTCCTACAGGGGCGGTTCGGCAATGCCGGCGAGTAAAAACAATCGAAACTTCGCGCGCGTCCCGGCTGTCCAGACCCTTGTACCGCCCGGCGGCTGATCTGCCGGGACGGCTTCATGCATCGGTGACAGGCGAGGAACGAGATGACGACGACAGTGGGAGATTTTCTGGTTGAGCGGCTTAGCCAATGGGGCGTCACGCGGATTTTTGGTTATCCGGGAGACGGCATCAATGGCGTGTTCGGCGCGCTCGCCCGAGCCAATGGCAAGATCGAATTCGTTCAGGCCCGACACGAAGAAATGGCCGCGTTCATGGCGTCGGCCCACGCCAAGTTCACGGGCGAGTTGGGCGTGTGCATCGCCACTTCGGGGCCGGGCGCTTCGCACCTGATCACCGGGTTGTATGACGCCCGCATGGATCACCAGCCGGTGCTGGCGATTGTCGGCCAGCAGGCGCGGACGGCGCTCGGCAGTCATTACCAGCAGGAGCTGGACCTGGTTTCGATGTTCAAGGATGTGGCCGGGGCGTTTGTGCAGCAGGCGTCGGCGCCGTCGCAAGTGCGGCATTTGCTCGACCGTGCCGTGCGCACGGCGGTTGGCGAGCGGCGGGTGACGGCGATCATCCTGCCCAATGATTTGCAGGATCTCGAGTACGAGCCACCGGCGCGGGCGCACGGCACCGCGCACTCTGGCGTCGGTTATACCAAGCCGAAAGTGCTGCCCTATGAAGCGGATCTGCAGCGCGCCGCAGACGTTTTGAACAGTGGCGAAAAAGTCGCGATTCTGGTGGGTGCTGGCGCGTTGCAGGCGACGGATGAAGTGATTGCCATCGCGGAAAAACTCGGTGCCGGGGTCGCCAAGGCGTTACTCGGCAAGGCTGCACTGCCGGACGATTTGCCGTGGGTCACTGGCAGCATCGGTCTGCTCGGCACCGAGCCGAGCTACAAGATGATGAACGAATGCGACACCTTGCTGATGATCGGTTCGGGTTTCCCGTATGCCGAATTTCTGCCCAAGGAAGGTCAGGCGCGGGGCGTGCAGATCGACCTGCAACCGGACATGCTCAGCCTGCGTTATCCGATGGAGGTCAATCTGGTCGGCGACTCCGCCGAAACCCTCGCGGCACTGCTGCCGTTGCTTGAACAGAAAACCTCGCACAAGTGGCGCAAGAAAATCGAAGGCTGGCGCAGCACCTGGGAAAAGACCCTGGAAAAACGCGCCATGTCCAAGGCCGATCCGATCAATCCGCAGCGGGTGGTGTACGAGCTGTCACCGCGCCTGCCGGATCAGGCGATCATCACCAGCGACTCGGGTTCGTGCGCCAACTGGTACGCTCGCGACCTGAAGATTCGTCGTGGCATGCAGTGTTCGCTATCTGGCGGGCTGGCCTCGATGGGCGCTGCCGTGCCGTATGCGATCGCCGCCAAGTTTGCCCATCCGGAGCGGGCGGTGATTGCGCTGGTGGGGGATGGCGCGATGCAGATGAACAACATGGCCGAGCTGATCACCGTCGCCAAATACTGGCGCCAGTGGGACAGCCCGAAATGGATCTGTGCGGTGTTCAACAACGAGGACTTGAATCAGGTCACCTGGGAGCAGCGGGTGATGGAGGGCGATCCGAAGTTCGAAGCGTCGCAAAGCATCCCCGATGTGCCGTATCACTTGTTCGCCATTTCCATTGGCCTGAAAGGGATTTTCGTCGACCGCGAAGAAGACGTAGCCGCCGCCTGGGAACAAGCGCTGGCCTCGGAAGTGCCGGTGCTGATCGAGTTCAAAACCGACCCCAACGTGCCGCCATTGCCGCCGCACATCAAGCTCGAACAGGCGAAGAAATTCGCCACGACCCTGCTCAAGGGCGACCCCGACGAAGCGGGCGTGATCGTGCAAGCCGCCAAGCAGGTGCTGGCCAGCGTCCTCCCCGGCAAAAAATAACTTCATGTAGGAGCTGCCGCAGGCTGCGATCTTTTGACTTTGATTTTTTAAAAACAAGATCAAAAGATCGCAGCCTGCGGCAGCTCCTACAGAGGGCAGTGAGGGATAAACCGATGAGCAAAACCATCAGCGCCCACGACCTGCACATCAGCCTCGATCCGGTAAGCGAGGAGGGGTTGTTCAAATGGCTGCTCGCCAGTTTTCTGATGGGCAAACGCATTCAGGCCGACATTGCCGCCGAGGCCTATCGAGTGATTGCCGAGCGGCATCAGCGCGACACGCCGCGCAAGCTCGCGAACTGCACGCATCGACAACTGGTCGGCATGCTAGGCGAAGCGCATTACGTGCGTTACGACGAAACCACGGCCACGCGTTTGCTGGCGCTGGCGGCGCGGCTTAATGATGAATATGCCGGCAAGGTCGGCAACATCGTCAAGGCCAGCGCCGATCGGACTGAATTCGAACTGCGCCTGATGGCGTTCGACGGAATCGGCCCGAAGACCGTAGAGATTTTCATGCGTGAAGCGGCGAAGGTGCTTTTTTGATGTTCATCGGTTGCGCAGGCTGGAGTCTGGGACGTGAGTATTGGCCGCAGTTTCCGGCCGAGGGCACGCATCTGCAGCGATATGCGGCGCGGTTCGACTGTGTGGAAATCAACAGCTCGTTCTATCGTCCGCATCGGCGTCAGACTTATGCGCGCTGGGCGGATTCGGTGCCGCCGGATTTTCGTTTTTCGGTGAAGGTGCCAAAGCAGATCACCCATCAATTGCGTCTGCAAAACTGTGATCAAGCGTTGGACGAATTTCTCGAGCAATGCGAGGGACTGGCTGATCGGCTGGGATGCTTGCTGGTGCAACTGCCGCCTTCGCTGGCCTTTGCGCCGGCAAGCGCAGAGGCGTTTTTCGTGGCGTTGCGCCAACGCTTCGACGGAGACGTGGTGGTTGAACCTCGGCATGAATCCTGGGCAGCGGCAGCGACGATGCTGCGCGCGTATCGGATTGCTCAGGTCATGGTCGATCCGTCGCGGATCAGTAGCGACCACTCAGCGCAGGGCTGGTTGGGGGTGCGTTATTGGCGATTGCACGGTTCGCCACGTATCTACCACAGCGCCTACGATGACGGTTATCTGCAAGCGCTGGCAGAGAAGATGAAAGTCGCGGCAGCAGAAGCTGCCGCGACCTGGTGCATCTTCGACAACACCGCCAGTGGCGCCGCGTTGGGCAACGCGATGACACTGGCGGCGCTGATCCGGGGCTGAATCAGGCAGACAAGTGCTCGTACAGAATGGTCGCGCCGACGATCATCAACACCACACCGCCGACGATTTCCGCACGCTTGCCGACCACTGCGCCGAGCACCCGGCCAAGCATCACGCCGATGGTCACCATGGTCATGGTTGCCACGCCGATGGCCGCTGCCGCCACCCAGATATTCACATCGACAAACGCCAGACCGACGCCGACTGCGAGGGCGTCAATGCTGGTGGCGAACGCGGTGACCGCGAGAATCAGGAACGAATGCTGACCGGGTTTTTCTTCTTCCTCGTCTTCGTGTTTCAGGCCGTTGTAGATCATGTGCAGACCGAGGATCAGCAGCAGGCTGAAGGCGATCCAGTGGTCCCATTCGGCGACCCAGCGGGTGGCGGCCTGGCCGATCAGCCAGCCGATGATCGGGGTGATGGCTTCGATCACGCCGAAGATCAGGCCGGTGCGCAGCGCTTCGGTCAGACGTGGTTTGTGCAGGCTGGAGCCTTTGCCGATGGCCGCGGCGAACGCGTCCGTGGACATGGCCAGGGCGAGGAATATGAGGGAAACAGGATTCACGGGGCACACTTCCAGTCGGGCTATGAGTCAACGACACAACCACACGCCCGACTTTAGGCATGGATGTGTCGTCGGTCTCACCAACCAAAAGGTGTTCGTACCACGGCAGGTTGCCGAGAATGTTGATACGAACGCTTCCGAGGGACTCGGAAACAGGCTACTCCCCAACGAGGCTGCGGATCTTATTTGGGCGAACATGAAAATTTTGTCAAAAGCATCGATTGGCTCAGGGATCCTTACTGCCCAGATTTGCATTGGGTTCTGGGAGATCACTGTGGCGAGGGGATTTATCCCCGATGGGGCGCGAAGCGGCCCCTCTTTGACGAGCTGGACTGCTGCGCATTCCAGCGGGGGCGGCGCAACGCTTCGCTAAATCACCTCATTACAATGTCTTTCACGCAAAGGCTGTCCGGGTCACGGTGCCTCGTTGATCCGCAACTGCGCACACAACCCGCCCTGCGGCCGGTTGTACAGCTGCAACGTGCTGCCGATCTTGCTGACGATCATCTGCACGATCGCCAGCCCCAGTCCCGCGCCGTTACCGTGGCCGTGGCTGTAGAAACGCTCGAACAGCCGCGCGTATTCCTCCTCGTTGATACCCGGGCCGGCGTCTTCGACGCTGATGTACACCGCGCCGCCCGCCTGCGGTTGCACCTGAACCCGCACCTCGCTGCCCGGCGGGGCGAAATTCAGGGCGTTGGTCACCAGGTTCTGCAGGGCGATGGCGAGGGCCACCGGGTCGGTGTCGACCGGGCAGTGGTGGTCGCTGTCGAGGATCAGTTCAACGTCTTTTTCCATGGCCAGCGGTGCCAGTTCGGCGAGCTCTTCGCGCACCAGTTCGGTCAATTCCACGCTGCGGGTTTGAGGATTGGCCAGCTGCGGTTCGATGCGCGCCATGATCAGCAACTGACTGGCGATGCGCGTCGCCCGATCCACCGCACTGACCAGATATTCCAAGGCTTCTTCGCGTTGTTGCGGGGTCGCCGCCAGTTGCGCGTTTTGCGCGTGGATGCGCAGGATCGCCAGCGGCGTGCGCAGCTCATGGGCGGCGTCGGCAATGAAGCGCCGCTCACGCGCCAGCAGATTGTCGATCTGCTGTAACAGGCGATTGAGCGCGGTCTGCATCGGCTCCAGATCATGCGGCAGGGGGCTGAGGTGCAGCGGCTTCAGGGTTTCGGTGTCACGTCCGCGAATGCTCTGCGCCATGGCGCGCAACGGTTGCAGGCCCCAGCCGATGGTCAGCCAGATCAACGCGGCCAGCAGCGGTACGCCGATCAGGCTCGGCCATAACGTGTGGCCGACGATGCGTTCGATCAGATCCTGGCGGATGTCGTCACGCTCGCCGACCCAGATCAGCAGCCCCTGTTGCGGATCCTTGAGCAGAAACGCGCACCAGTCGCGGCCATTCTCCATCAGATCGTGGGAGCCGAGGGTGGTGGGCGGCGCGGCAAGCTCCGGCGCTTCGGCCGAGCGCACCAGCAACTGCCCGTCGCTGCGCCACACTTGAAAGGTCAGACGGGTTTCGTAAGGGTGCGCAGCCTCACCGTCGCCGACCCGGCTCATGGCTTCATCGAAGGCCTGATAGAGCCGGTTCCAGTCGTTGTCGCCGGGCGTGCGCTGGGCCAGTACGCCTTGCAGCAGGCGCGCGCTTTGCGCCAGTTGGGCATCGTAGACTTCTTCGATTTCATGGTGACTGTCGCGCAGCACCAGCCAACTGATCAGCAGGTCGCCGATCAATACCAGAATCAGCACCGGCACCAGAATCCGCGCACGTATGGAAATCATGGCTTGAGCTCCACCACATAGCCGACCCCGCGCACGGTGCGGATCAACTCGCTCGAAAGTTTTTTGCGCAGGTTGTGGATCAGCACTTCGAGGGTGTTGCTCTCGACCCGGTCCTGCCAGCCATACAGCGCTCGCGACAAGCGTTCGCGGGTGACGACTTTGCCGGGGCGGGCCATCAACTGGTGCAGCAATTGATATTCCATCGGCGTCACCACCACGTCGGTGCCGTGCCAGCTGACCTGTTGCGTGACCGGGTCCAGGCACACTCCTGCATGCTCGAGCACCGGTTGCGCGCGGCCCTGACTGCGGCGCAGCAACGCGCGAATACGCGCTTTCAATTCATCGACATCGAACGGTTTGATCAGGTAGTCGTCGGCGCCGGCATCCAGCCCGGCGATGCGTTCCGCCGTGCCGTCGCGGGCGGTGAGGATCAGCACCGGCAAATCCTGTTGCTCGCCGCGCAAGCGTTGCAGCAGCGCCAGGCCGTCGAGCCGGGGCAGGCCGAGGTCGAGCAGTAGCAAGTCGAAGCTCTCACTGCGCAGGGCGTGCAGGGCGCTGACCCCATCCTGCAACCAGTCGAGGGTGTAGCCTTCGCTGCCGAGGGCAACGCGAATGCCTTGACCGAGGGCGCGATCATCTTCGACCAGCAATAGGCGCATAACGGATTCTCTTGTGCAAAGACGGCGGTTGACCGGCGGCATCATGCCGCTGTGCAGCCGACTGTGGCAGTTGACCCGACGGGAAAGATGTAACGACTCGTTGCCAACTAAGCTTCGGCTAAGGTTGCTTTTGCACAGTGAGGCCTTCCTCATCGAGCGAGAGTGTTTCCATGCGCAAACTTCTGCTGTTGTCCCTCATCGTTGCCAGCCCGCTGGCCGTCGCCGGCCCGCAATGCACCACCGCCGAACGCTCGCAATGGCAAGACCAGAAAGCCTTTCAGGAACAACTCAAGGCTCAGGGCTACGAGATCAGCAAATTCAAGGTCACCGACGGCAACTGCTACGAGATCTACGGCTTCGACAAGGACAAGCGCAAGGTCGAGATCTACCACGACCCGGTCAGCGGCAAAGCGGTGAAAACCGAGATCAAGGGCTGATGCCGAGCGCGTCCCTGCGCCTTTGGGACCCCGTGGTGCGGCTGTTTCATCTGTCCATCGCGGGCGTCTTCGTCGCCAATTACTTCTTCAATGAAGCCGATGATGACTGGCATGTGTGGCTCGGCTATTACGCCATGGGCTGGCTGCTGGTGCGGCTGGTGTGGGGATTCGTCGGGCCGCGCAGTGCACGTTGGGCGGATTTCTGGCCGACGCCGACGCGGCTGATCACCCATGCGCGCTCGCTGATTGCCGGACGGCCCGAGCATCGTCTCGGGCATTCGCCGATTGGCGCGCTGGTGATGCTGTTGATGTTACTGGCGATGTTTATCGCCGGAATTAGCGGCTGGGCCATGGAAGAAGTCGACGCCTTGTGGGGCGCCGATTGGCCGTTGCAGGTGCACGAAACCGCCGTCGACAGCTTGCTGGTGCTGGTGTGTCTGCACATCGCCGCCGCGCTGTTCGAAAGTTTTCTGGTTCGCGACAACTTGCCGTTGTCGATGCTCACCGGACGCCGGCGCCACTTGCCGGACGATTCGCCGCGCTGACAGGGATGTTTGCCGATTGCCCTCCATCCTGTTTTTGCCGTGAGTCGACTATGCGTGCGCTTCCCGATCGCTTGAAATTTGTCCTTGGCGGACTGGCCGTGAGCCTGATTTTCTGGGGCGCCTGGCGCAGTCATCCGGCCCATGTGCTGGCACCGTTTGCCGTGGCGACGCCGCCGGTCGATGCCTCGCTGCAGGCACCGGAACCGCTGTACAACAGTCGCTTCGTCTCCTCGCAATTGAATGATTTCGTGCACTCATCGTCGGTGACCGCGCTGCCGGGCGGTGACCTGATGGCGGTGTGGTTTGCCGGTTCCCGCGAAGGCGCTGCCGACGTGCAGATCCGTACCGCCCGCTATGACGCCGACACCGCGGAGTGGGGCGCCGAGCAGGTGCTGGCCACCCGCGAATCAACCCGCGACGGCACCCAGCGCTACATCCGCAAACTGGGCAACCCGGTGATTGCCCTCGCGCCGGATCAACGATTGTGGATGTTCTATGTCTCGGTATCCGTGGGCGGCTGGGCCACCAGTGCGATCAACGTGATGGTCTCGGATGATTTCGGGCGCAACTGGTCGGCGCCACGGCAGTTGATTACCTCACCGTTTTTCAACATCAGCACGCTGGTGCGCGCCGCGCCGGTGTTCCATGCCGACGGCTCGATCGGCCTGCCGGTGTATCACGAGTTCATGGGCAAATTCGCCGAGTACCTGTACCTGAGCGCCGACGGCGCGGTGATCGACAAATTCCGTATCAGCCGTGGCAAGCATTCGTTGCAGCCGACCATTGTGCCGCTGGACGGAAAACGTGCCGTGGCCATGTTGCGCTATGCCGGCGACACCCATCACCGCGTGCTGGCCAGCCGCACCGAGGACGCCGGGCAGACCTGGAGCGAGCCGTACCCGCTGGAACCGGCCAACCCCAATTCTTCGCTGGCCGCTGTCGGCACCGACGACAACGGCTTGCTGGTGGCGCTGAATGATCTGCAGGACGGGCGCTTCAAGCTCAGCCTCTATGGCACTGATGCCAGCCTGAACCACTGGCGCAACGTGATCGAACTCGATCAATCGCCCGATCCGCTCGGCCAGCCGTTCGCCCCCGAAGCCTACAAAGCGATCATCGGCGAAGGCTTTCGCGCTTCCAGCGGTGCCCGGCGCTTGCCGCTGGAACAACGCTTTCTGAGCAATCTGGACTACCGGGTGTGCAAGCCGCAGGGCTGTGATTTCGAGTACGAATACCCGTACTTCAGTCGCGGCAGCGATGGTCTCTATCACCTGGTGTATTCGTGGAATAACACCTTCATCAAACATGTCAGCTTCAATGAAGCGTGGCTGGCGGAGCGCCTGTGATGCTGATTCTCTGGCAAGCCCATTTGACGTTCATCCTGCTCGGTTTTGTCTTGCTCGGCTCGTTGCAATGCACGCAACGCTGGCGCCCATGGTTGTTGCCGCTGTTGGCGGCGGTCAGCTTTGCTCCGGTCAGCGATCTGCCGCTGGCGGCTTACCTGCGCAGTGTTACCGATGATCTGGCGATCACCACGCTGGTGTTGCTCGGCTGGGCCAGTCTGGTCCGGCTCGGCGTGGTCAAGAAGCAGACGCTGTCGGCGCGGGTTCAAGTGCTGGTGCTGTTCATCGCACTGACCGCGCTGTTGTACCCGGCGACGATGGGCCTGACCTATTTCGATCCGTACCGCTGGGGCTTCAACCCGCAGCCGATGATCGTCTGTATCGGCCTGCTGGCATTGGCGCTGTTGTGGCTGCGCAACACACTGGCAGTGTCGATGCTGGCGCTGGGTACGCTGGCGTTCGCCTTGCGTCTCAAGGCTTCGGAAAACTACTGGGATTACCTGATCGACCCACTGCTGCTGGGTTACTGCCTGGTCGCCGGCGCGGCGCTGTGCCTGCGCGAGGTCTGGCGTCTGTGGCGAGTCGCACCGGCGGGCGCGACATCTTCTATTTGAACCAATGACACTGAGGTCAATGATGGGCTGGTTGCAATCGCGACGCCTGCGCTACGGCGTGGGTGCGGCAGGTTTGGCGTTCTTGTTGTTTGCCGTGCTCCGGCTGGTGTTCGTGCTGGGGTTTTCCGGGATCGCGCCCAGCGAGTTCTTCGACAACCCGGCACTGCGCGAAACCCTAGGTATCGGTTTGCGCTTCGACTTGCGCCTCGCCGTGTTGCTGATCCTGCCGCTGGCGCTGCTGGCCTGGCTGCCGCGCTGGAACCTCATGCGGTTGCCGTGGTTGCGCTGGTTCGCACGGGTTTACTGGCTGCTGGCGCTCGGTGCGATTGGTCTGCTGTACATCATCGATTTCGGTCATTACGCCTATCTCGGCGTGCGAATCAACGCCACGGTGCTGCGTTATCTGCAAGACGCGCAGATCTCGCAGCAGATGGTCCGGGAAACCTATCCGGTGCTGTGGATCGCCCTCGGCTGGTTGGCGACACTGAGCGTGTGTTTCTACGGTTTTTTGCAGCTTGAACGCGCGACGCTGGCCCGTGCACCCAAGGTTATCCGGCGTCCGTCGCTGGTACTCGGAACCGGGCTGGGGGTGGTCGTGGTGCTACTGGCGCTGCTCGGTCGGTTCGACAATCTCAACCTGGAAAACCCGGTGCCGTTGCGCTGGAGCGATGCGTTCTTCTCCGGTAACGCGCAGCTCGCCGCAGTCGGTCTGAACCCGGTGCTGTTCCTCTACGACACGCTGAAAACCGGGCAGGCGCAATTCGATGAGGCGCAGGTGCGCGAGCACTATCCGTTGATTGCCCGCTATCTGGGCGTGGATCGACCGGACCCGCAAAGTCTGACGTTCGAACGTCAGCAAGGCGTGCAGCCGTATCGGCTGCAGGGCACGCCGAACGTGATGTTCGTCATGCTCGAATCGCTCGGCACCAGCGCTGTCGGCGCCTACGGCAATCCGTTGAACCCGACGCCAAACCTCGATCAACTGGCGACGCGTAGCTGGTTCTTCAAGCACTTCTACGTGCCGGTCACTGGCACCGCGAAAACCGTGTGGGCGAGCATCACCGGCGTTCCCGACGTGACCCGCCGCGAAACCGCAACGCGCCATCCGCTGATCACCCGCCAGCACACGCTGATCAATGCGTTCACCGATTATCAAAAGCTCTACATGATCGGCGGCAACGCTGGCTGGGCCAATATCAATGCGCTGATCCAGCAGAGCATCGACGGCGTGCGTCTGTATCAGGAAAGTGACTGGCGTTCGCCGCTGGTGGACGTGTGGGGTATCTCCGATCTGGATCTGTTCAAGGAGAGCGACCGCATCCTGCGCGACCTGCCCAAGGACCGACCGTTCTTCGCCTACGTGCAAACCTCGGGTAACCATCGGCCGTTCACCATCCCCAAGGACAACGATGGCTTCGAGGTCAGCAACCTGTCACTGGAGCAGGTGCAGGCTGCCGGTTCGCGCAGCGTCGAGCAGTACAACGCGGTGCGCCTGCTGGATTTCAATATCGGTAAATTGATGGAACTGGCCAAGGCCGGCGGCTATTACGACAACACGATTTTTGTGTTCTTCGGCGACCACAACACGCGCATCAGCCAGATCCCGCACATGCCGCCGGCGTTCGAGCAACTGGGCCTGGAAAGCAATCATGTGCCGATGCTGATTCATGCTCCGGGGCTGCTGGCGCCCAAGGTTATCGAGGAAGCGGTGGGGCTGACGGATCTGCTGCCGACGGTGGCGGGGATGGCCGGCGTGCCGTTCAGCAACGGCGCGATGGGCCGCGATGTCCAGCAACCGGCGCCGGAAGGTGAGCGTGTGGTGCCGCTGGTGCTGCGCGAGGGCACGTTCCCGCTGATTGGCGGGGTGACCAAGGATTTCCTCCTGCAAATGCAACATGACGGCAGCTCGCCGACCCTGCATGACCTGGCGTCGAGCACGCCGCTGGATAACGTCGCCGGGCAAAACCCCGAGGAATTCCAGCGCCTGGTGGAGCTGACTCGGGGGCTGCACGAAAGCGCACGTTTGATGTTGTATCGCAACGTGCGCTGACCGGGTATGCGCCCGGTCAGCGCGGCGCATCAGTGGTTCAGGAAGGCCAACAGGTCTTCATTCAGCGCCTGCGCGTGCGTCACGGCAAAACCGTGCGGTGCGCCGGCATAGACTTTCAGTTCGGCGCCCTTGATCAGTGCCGCCGCTTGTTTGCCGGTGGTTTCGAACGGCACGATCTGATCGCCATCGCCGTGGATCACCAGGGTCGGCACGTCGATCTTTGCCATGTCCGGACGGAAGTCGGTTTGCGAGAACGCGGTGACGCAATCCACGGTGCCTTTCAGCGAGGCGAGCAGGGCGACGTTCAAGGTTTGCGTGAGCACGCCGTCGGAGACTTTCTGCCCCTGATTGGTACCGTAGAACGGCGCGGCGAAATCCGCGATGAACTGCGCGCGATCCTTGAGCAGGCCGGCCTTGATCCCGTCGAATACCGAATTATCGACGCCTTGCGGGTAGTCGGCCTTCTTGCCGAACAACGGCGTCACCGCACCGAGCAACACCAGCCCGGCAACGCGCTCGCTGCCGTGGCGGGCGATGTAGCGGCTGACGTCGCCGCCGCCCATGGAGAAACCGACCAGCGTGACGTCGCGCAGGTCGAGGTGGTTGATCAGTTGCGCGATGTCATCGGCGAAAGTGTCGTAATCGTAGCCGGTCCATGGTTGATCGGAGCGCCCGAAACCACGGCGGTCGAAGGCAATCGTGCGGTAGCCGCGACTGCTCAGGTACTCCATCTGGTATTCCCACATGTCGGCATCCAGCGGCCAGCCGTGGCTGAACAACACGGGCTTGCCGCTGCCCCAGTCCTTGAAATAGATCTGTGTGCCGTCATCGGTGGTGAATGTGCTCATGGAAACTCCTTGCTTGAGTGGGGGCGCAATAGGGGGTGAAAGCAGGATTGACTATCCGCGCAATCGAGCGCCGCCACTTGTATGCAGGTGCTGCGATGTCGCTTGAGGTTCTTTGCGCGAGCACAGTTGTAGGTGCAATCACACGCTGGTTTAGATGGAAATCACCCTGTGAAGCGCAAAAGCGCGCACGGCAGCGCCTGCCCGGTCGCCCGTACGAAGACAGGAGTTGAACACGGGCAGGCGAGCGCAACATAGGTTTGACGTCAAAATGATGGCCATCTAATATCGCGGCGTTGTTTTGGTGTCATTCCCCGTCCTGCTTGTTCAATAGAGATTCTCGCGTGAATAAACGTGTGCTTGTGACGTTGACCCTGCTGCTCGCGCTGCCAGGCTGCCATTCCAATGTGCGTAACTCTTCCCCCAGCCTGCTGAAAGACGGTATCCAGTTGCATCAAGACCAGGTGCAGGTGGATGCCCAGCACGCCAAAGTCATCATGAAATCATCTGGCGGCACCTATCCGGTGGAGTTTTCCATTCGCCGCGCCGATGATCCTGACCGCCGCATGGAAGTGCTCGGCACCGTTGTGGATTCAGGTCGAGCCAAGGTGTTCGGCTGGATCGCCAAACTCAACGAAGTGGCCAACAGCGCCACGGTCAAACGCTTTCCGCAACTGGAAGCACAGGCCGATGCCGGCAAGCCGTTTGAGGTCTCGGGGTATTCGAGCAGCCGGGTGAGCGCCGGCATTTATACCTGTGGGCCGCTGAAAAGCGCCTTCACTCCGCAACAGGGCAAGGTGTACCAGGTGGAATTCCAGTTCTCCGGTGATCTCTGCGAGCAGCACGTTTACGACGTTACCCAACCCCAGCAGCGCATTCCTGTAACAGGTTGATCTTGCATACGCGATGCATTGGATTCAGTTGAAGAAAGGAAAATGCCAAGTGAAACGCAATCTCTGCCTGGCCCTCATGGTCCTGGCTGCAACACTGGGTGGCTGTGCCGCCAACAAACCGGTTAACGATCCATCCCTGATCGGTGCATGGAAAGGTATGCGCTCGGAAAACGGCAAATGCCAGTTCCTCTCCTGGAAAAACAACTTTAAACCTGACGGCACCTTCAACATTACTTTCTTCCGAGATGCCCAGCAGACCCAGCCGATCCAGACCGAACACGGCATCTGGAAGGCGGCCAATGGCAAGAACGAGTTGCGAACCGCCGGCGTGCCCCTGCCCGATATCTACACCTACACGCTGATCGATGCCGACACGGTGCATTATGTCAATGTGGCGAAGGACCCTTCGGGTGATTGCCAAGAAGACTACGAGTTCACTGAGCACCGTATTCGCGGTTGAGTCAGCGTGCGTAAAAAGGGGGCATCCATTTCCGAACAATGGATGCCCCTTTTTTATGTTGTGATGGCACCCGTTTCTTTTGTTTATTCCTTGATACAAACCCGACAAGCGGTCGAAACGATTGTTTGACGTCAAAATGATGGCCATCTAATATCGCGCCACTATTTTGATGTCACTTTTGTGTCGAGGGATCGAACATGTCCTCACCCGCCCTTGCGGCGAGGTTGTGCGTAGCGTTGCTGTGCCTTTCTCCACTCCAGGTAGCCTCGGCTGCCCCCACTCCCGGTGAGACCGATCTGATCCGCGAGCGGCAGAATCGCCTGCTTGAAGAGCAGCAGCGGCGTCTTGAAGAACTCAAGGAATTGCCCGGCAAAGACGCCAAGCCGGTACAGCCGACGGCGCCCGCCGACACCCGTTGTTTCCCGATCAAAGACATCGAACTCAAGGGCGCGGACAGTCTCCCGGACAGCGACAAGACCCGTCTGCTCAAGCCCTACATCGACCAGTGCCTCGGCGTGCCGCAGCTCAACGAGCTGCTGAAAGTCATCACCGACCATTACCTCGAGAAAGGCCTGGTCACCAGCCGCGCCTATCTGCCGCAGCAGGACTTGTCCGGGGGACATCTGAAAGTGCTGGTGGTCGAAGGCAGGCTCGAAGGCCTGAAGGGCGCCGAGAACAGCAAGCTCTCGGAGCGTGAACTGGCGATGGCGTTTCCCGGCAAGAGCGGCGAGCTGGTCAATCTGCGCGAGATCGAGCAGATGGTCGATCAGCTCAATCGCCTGCCGTCGAACCAGGCCAAGATGGAGTTGGCGCCGGGCAAGAACGTCGGTGGCAGCAACGTGCTGGTCACCAACAACCCGCAGAAGCCCTGGCGTGCCGGGCTGTCGCGCAGCAACGATGGCCAGCGCAGCACCGGTGAGCAGCAGTGGGGCACTTCGTTCGACTGGGACAGCCCGCTGGGCCTGGCGGATCAGTTGAGCTTGCGTGGCGGTCACGATGCAATGACCGATCACCAGCACACCTCGAGCAACGCCATGCTCAATTACAACCTGCCGTGGGGCTGGTGGAACTTCAGCTACACCTACAGCCAGAGTGACTACCGCTCGCAGATCGCTGCCAACGGCTACAACTTCAAGCAGACCGGCGACAGCGAAAACCATCAGTTGCGCGCCGAACGGGTGATCCATCGCGACGCGGTGAGCAAGACCTCGCTCAGCGCCGGTTTGTCTTACCTGCGCACCAACAACTACATCGAAGACAGCAAACTCAGACTGAGCAGTAACCGCATCAGCGAAGCGCAGTTCGGTTTCAACCACGGTCGCCGCATCGGCAGCGCCTTCGTCAACTTCGACGCCGGCCTGCAGGAAGGCATCGGCGCGTTCGACGCGCAGGGCAGCCACGATCCGGGCCCGGGCGAACCGGATGCACGCTACCGCAAATACACCGCGACGCTGAGCTACCTGCAACCGTTCAAGCTGTGGGGCGAATCGTTCAGTTTCAGCAGCCTGATGACCGGCCAGCGCAGCGAGGATGTGCTGTTCAGTCCGCAGCGCACCAGTCTCGGCGGCTCTGCGTCGATCCGTGGCTACAAGGATCAATCGTTGTCCGGCGACAGCGGCGGTTACTGGCGCAACGATCTGCGCTGGAGCCGCCCGGTGACGGCCGAATGGCTGCGCCCGGTGTTCGCCGAATACGGCAGCAGCCTCGGTTATGACCAGGGTGTGATTCGCGGCGATCGTTACAACGGCGATCAACACGGGCGCATGTCCAGCAACTCGCTGGAACTGTTTGCCCGTGGTGAACACGTGGCTGCCAGCGTGACTTTTGCCCACTCCCTGGAACGCCCGGATGTGCTGACCGAGCGCGAAGCGCCGATCTACTTCCGCCTCGACTTCTTCATCTAATAACAACTCTTCGAGATCATCGACATGGATGTTCGTCAGTTTGCCTTCCTTGCAGGCCAGCCTTCTGCGGCCGTGAAAAGCCGTGAGTCCTTCTGGGGCATGCCCAAGCGCGGGTTGGCGTTCCTGCTGGCGAACGTCATGTTCTGGCAGCCAATGTGGGCGCAGGCCGACGGCATCGTCGTGGCCAATCCGAACACCTCGCTGGATCGAGCCGGCAATGGCGTGCCGATCATCAACATCGCCACGCCCAATGGCAGTGGTCTGTCGCATAACCAGTTTCAGGATTACAACGTCACCGCGCAGGGCCTGATCCTCAACAACGGCTCGACGCAGAATACTGTCACGCAGTTGGGCGGGCACATCGTCGATAACCCGAACCTGAAATACAGCGGTTCGGCGCAGACGATTCTCAACGAAGTCATCGGTGGCAACCCGAGTCAGTTGCGCGGTTATACCGAGGTGGCGGGGCAGTCGGCGCGGGTGATTGTCGCCAACCCGTATGGCATTACCTGCAACGGCTGCGGTTTCATCAATTCGCCACGCGTTACGCTGACCACTGGTAAACCGGTGCTGGACAATGGGCGACTTGAGCGTTTCCAGGTCGACCAGGGTAGCGTCGCCATCGAAGGTGCAGGCCTCAACGCGAGCAACGTCGATCGTTTCGAAATCATCACCCGCAGCGCGAAAATCAACGCGCAACTCCAAGCGCAGAACCTGACCATCGTTGCCGGGCGCAACGACGTCAACGCGCAGACCTTGAGCGCCGCGGCCCGCGCCGATGACGGCAGCGCCAAGCCACAACTGGCGATCGACTCCTCGGCCCTCGGCGGGATGTACGCCGGGGCGATCAAACTGGTCGGCACCGAGGCCGGGGTCGGGGTGAAGCTCGACGGCAAACTGATCGCCAGCGGTGGCGATATTCAACTCGATGCAAACGGCCAATTGAGCCTGGCCGAGACCTCGGCGGCCGGCGCAGTCAACGTCAAGGCGGCCAGTCTCGATGCGCGTGGGCCGGTGTATGCCGGCACGGCATTGAACGTGCAAACCCAAGGCAATCTGACCAACCAGCAATCCCTGGCCGCCCGCGACAGTATTGCCCTGAGCGCCGGCGGACAATTGACCAATGCGGGTGTCATCGAGGCCGGGGTCAATGCCGACGGCGGACGCAACGCTAACGGTGATCTGAGCCTGAGCGCGCAGAACCTCAACAACAGCGGCAAGAGTCTGGTGGCGAGCCGCAGTCTCACGGTCGCCACTGCGCAAACCCTGAACAACCAGGGCGGTACGTTGAGCGCTCAAACCACGACGGTCAGCGCGACCACACTGGACAACCGCAATGCCGGCCGTGTGCTCGGTACCGCGACAGTGAACGTCAGCGCCAATCAGCTATTCAACACGCAAGGACTGATTCACAGCGCAGGCAACCTGAACGGCAATCTTGGCCAACTGGACAACAGCCACGGTGAGGTTTCCAGCAGCGGCGTCACCCGGTTCAACGCTGCCGGGGTGAATAACCGCAGCGGTCAGATCCTCGGCGATCTGGGGCTGAACATTGACCTCAGCGGTGCGCTGGACAACCGTGACGGCGTGCTTGGCTCCGGCCAGTCAGTGAATCTGCAGGTGGCGAGCCTGGATAACCGCGATGGCGGTGTGGTGGTCAGTGACGGTGGCCTGACCTTGCGGGTGCGCGGCTTGCTCGACAACCGCAACAAAGGCGAGATCACGGCCAAGGGCACCATCGATGCGCAAACCGGCAGTCTCGACAACCGCGACGGCAAAGTCATCGGCAAAACCACACTGGCACTGCGCAGCGATACGGCAGACAACCGCGCAGGCGTGATTCAGGCCGATCAGCAGGTGACGCTGAACGTCGACCGTCTCGACAACCGCGACAAAGGCCAGATCACCGGCAAGGCCGGTATTGCCTTCACCGGCACGCGTCTGGACAACAGCGGCGGACTGCTCAGCGCCGTTGGCCCGCTCAGCCTCAAGGCCGGCGAGGTACAGAACGGCGCAGGGCGGATCTCCAGTCAGGTCGATCTCACGGCCACCATCGGCCTGCTGCAACAACAGGGTGGTGCATTGGTCGCTCAGGGTAATCTGAGCCTGACCGGCAAAACCCTCGACAATCGCAACGGCGGCCTGGTCGGCACTACAAAAGCGCTGACACTGAATGTTGATGACATCGACAACCGCAGCGGCGAAATCTCCAGCAGCCTGCTGCTGAACATCAAGGGCCAGCGCCTGGACAACAGCGATGGCGGCAAGCTGCTTGCCGGCACCGACCTGGGCCTGACCGTGGCGAAACTGATCAACCAGAGCAAAGGCCTGATCAGCGCCAAGGGCACAACCGCGCTGATCGGCAACAGCCTGGATAACAGCGGCGGGCGCTTCGACAGCCTCAAAGGCCTGGTGATTACTCTCGACGATGCCCTGATCAACACGCAAGGCACTCTCAGCAGCGAAGGTGCGCTGACCATCAATGTCGGGCGTATCGATAACAGCGCCGGGATTCTGGGCAGCGCCGGCGTCCTGCGGATCACCAGCAGCGGGGCAGTGCTCAACCAGGCCGGTTCGATCAGCACCGAGAGCACCTTGACCCTCAACAGCGCCAGTCTGGATAACAGCCGTAAAGGTCTGGTCTCGGGCAATGGCGCCAGCCGTATCGCCACCGGCGATGTCGATAACAGCCAGGGCGGGCGCCTGATCAGTGGCGCGACGCTGGACCTCGACGCAGCGCAGGTCAATAACGCCAGCGGGCGGATCGCCAGTCAGCAGGCGCTGAACGTGTCGCTGCGCGGGCTGGATCAACAGGGCGGTGAGTTGTTCAGCAAGGCCAGCCTGTCGCTGGACTTGAACCACGGTCAGTTGAACAACCAGAACGGTTTGATCAATGCGCCCGGCACGCTGCTGCTGAAGAACCTCAATGGCGTGAACAACCAGAATGGCGAGATCTCCAGTCAGCAAGCGTTCACGCTCGCAGCCAATGATCTGGACAACAGCAGCGGCAAGCTGATCAGCCAGCAAGGGCTGACACTGCGCATTGCTCAAGCGCTGAATAACCTCAAAGGCATTATTTCCGCGGCTGCGCTCGACAGCCACTCCAGCAGCCTCGACAACCAGGATGGCCTGATCAGTAGTCGTGGCCCACTGCTGCTGACCACCGACAAGACCTTGAACAACCAGTCCGGCACACTCATCGCCGACGGTGAACTGACGCTGACCGCCGATGCATTGCTCAATCAGCAGGGCAGTATTGCCGGCAAGTCCGATGCATCCGTTCAGGTCAAAAGCCTGAACAACCAGGACGGTCAATTGATCGCCACCGGTGTGCTCAAACTGCGCGCCGACAGCCTCGACAACCGTCAGGGCGGCCTGCTCGGTTCGACCAAAGCCATGACCCTGACGGTCGATGAGCTGGACAACCGTGGTGGCGAAATCACCACCAACAGCGACCTGGCGCTCACCGGCAAAAAACTCGACAACAGCGATGGCGGCAAACTCTTTACCAGCAAGGCGCTGACGCTCACGGTCGATCAACTGCTCAATCGCAACAAGGGCCTGATCGATGCGGGCACGCTGCTGACTGTGCAAGGCGCTGCCCTGAACAACAGCGGCGGTGAACTGCTGAGTCAGCAGGACATGCTGCTGAACCTCAGCGGCGATTTCACCAACCACCTCGGCAAGGTCAGCAGCGAAGGCGCGCTGACCGTCACCAGTGCACAACTGAGCAACGCCGGTGGCAGCCTGTCCAGCGCGGCGGATCTGACCCTCGACAGCACTGGCAACGTCGATAACCAGGGCGGGCGGATCGTCACCGATGGCGCCTTGGTGCTCAACAGTAGCGGCCTCGATAACCGCCAGAAGGGCACCCTCAGCGGCAAAGGTGCAGTCACCGTCACCACCGGCGCATTCGATAACAGCAGCGGTTCGCTGAGCGGCGCCGACACCCTTGACCTCGTCGCCGGGCAGGTCACTAACAGCGATGCCGGCAGCATCGGCAGTCAGGGCGCACTGACCGCGTCGGTGACAGGCTTCGATCAGCAGGGCGGCAAGCTGCTCAGCAACACGCGCCTGAGCCTGGACCTGAACCACGGCCAGTTGAACAACATCAACGGCGTGATCAGTGCGCCCGGCACGCTGTTGCTCAAGCAACTCAATGGTGTCAACAACCAGGGCGGCACGATCTCCAGCACCGAGGCGTTCACCCTCGCCGCACAAACCCTGGACAACAGCAACGGCAAGCTGCTGAGCAATCAGGGGCTGACCTTGCGCATCGCCAACGCGCTGGACAACGTCAAAGGCCTGATCGGCGCGGCATCGATTGATGTGCGGGCTGGCAGTCTGAACAACAGCGCTGGCAGTCTGGTCAGCCGTGGCGACCTCGAGCTCAGCGTGGATGGCCTGCTGCGCAACGATGCCGGCGGTCTGATCAGTGCCGCGCAGGCGCTGCATGTCACCAGTGCTGACCTGAACAACCAGAGCGGCACGCTGTTGGGTGTCAGCGCGGTCACGCTCAATGCGATGGCGCTGAACAACCGCGACAACGGTTTGATCAACAGCAAGGGCAACCTGACGCTGACCGCAACCGGTCTGGATTCCAGCAACGGTGGCGAAGTCTCTGCCAGCGGTGACATCGACCTTACGCTGGCCTCGTTGACCCAGAACGGTGGGCGCCTGTTGGGCGACCAGGCTGTCACGCTCGACCTGGCCAACGGTGACCTCGATAACCAGAACGGTTTGCTCACGGCCAAAGGCACGCTGACCCTCAAGCGTCTGCGCGACCTGAACAACCAGCGCGGAGAGATCTCCAGCAACCTGAGTTTCGAGGTCATCGCCCGCGCCGTGAACAACAGCGCCGGCAAGTTGATCAGCGGTGAAAAACTGTTGCTGCGCGGCACCTCGCTGATCAACCAGAAGGGCTTGCTGTCCGGCTGGCAGGGCTTGAGCGTCAGCGGCGACAGCCTCGACAACCGCGACGGCGGCACGCTCTCCAGCAAGCTCGGCGATGTCGCGGTCGATCTGAAAGACGCGTTGCTCAACAGCGGCGCCGGCGCACTGGTCGCCGAGGGCAGCCTGACCGTCAAGGCCGGCAGCCTCGATAACAGCAGCAAAGGCATTCTCAGCAGCGGAGCAGGGCAGAGCCTCACGCTGAACGGCGCGCTCAATAACAGCCAGGGCGGCTTGATTGCCAGCGATGGCGCGCTGGATCTGCTGAGCATGGCGCTGACCAACGTCGGCGGTTCGATCAATGCGCAGCAGGCGATCAACGCCACGGTGTCGCGACTGGACAACACTGGCGGCCAGATCGCCAGTAACGCTGCGATCACCCTTAACCTCAGCGGCGACCTCAACAATAACGGCGGCCGACTGGCCGGCGCGGGGCCGTTACTGATCAAAGGCGTGACCGACCTGAGCAACCAGAACGGCCAGATCGCCAGCCAGAAAAATCTGGAGCTGTCGACCGGGTCGCTGGACAACAGCAACAAGGGCACCCTCGCCGCCAATGATCTGCTGCAAATCACTGCCAGCGGCGCAGTGCGCAACAACGCTGACGGCTTGATCTACAGCCAGAACGCCGCCCTGCAACTGAAGGCCGCGAGCCTGAGTAACGGCAGAGGCGCGCTGCAAAGTGAAAACGGCCTGACCCTCGATATCAGCGGCGATCTCGACAACCAGAGCGGCAAAGTCATCGCGCAAAACGGCGATGTGAGCATCAACGCCGCCAACATCGATAACCGCGGCGGCATCCTGTCCAGCATCAAAGGCGCACTCGAAGCGCGCACGGTGGGGGTGCTGCGCAATGGCTACGACCTCAACAACAACCGTCAGGGCGGCATTATTCAGGCACAGGGCCTGAAGCTCTCGGCACTGGCCGGGCTGGAGAACAACGGCGGACGCATCTCCGCGCAAGCGACGGACGCGAACATCACCACGGCCGGATTCGATAACCGTAGCGGTGTGCTTTATGCCAAAGGTCTGGTGAGCGTCAGCGGCACCAATCTGGACAACGGCGCCGGGCAGATTGCCGGTGAGCGCATTGACTTCGGCCTCAGCGGCGCACTGAGCAACGTCGCGGGTGTGATTGAAAGCAACACGCAACTCACCGTCAAAGCGGCCAGCGTCAACAACCAGAATGGTCGTCTGCGCTCGCTGGGCAACTGGGGCAAGACCGATTTCCAGATCGGCGGCCAACTCGACAACCGCAACGGCGTGCTGGAAACCGCCAACACCGACATGACCGTCAACGTCGGCAGCTTCCTCAATAACGGCGGGCAACTCAACCACGTCGGCCGCGGCAAGTTCGAAATTTCCACGGCCAATGTGATCGGTGCCGGCGGCAGCATCACCACCGGTGGGCTGCTGGAACTCAATGCTGATACCTGGAACAACTCAAGCGTCATCCAGGCTGGAACCTTGAACGTCAATGTTCGGCAGTTCAGTCAGAGCGCCAACGGCAAGTTGCTGGCCTCGGATCTTTTGCAGGTGCGTGGCGGCAACTGGACCAACGACGGCTTGATCGCCAGTGATGGCCTGATCGATATGCAGTTGAGCGGCGGCTACAGCGGTAATGGCCGGTTGTCGAGCCAGCGCGGCACTTACCTCTCCGCTGCACAGATGAACATTGGCGCGAGCGGCAGTTTTGCTGTGGGTGCGACCTCGATCATCAGTGTCGGCGGGCAGCTCATCAACGCCGGGCGCATCACTTCCGGCGAAGACCTGACCGTCAACGCCGGCAGCGTGATCAACTACGGCACTCTGGGTGCGGCGCAGAACCTGAACATCAACACGCCGTCATTGCTCAATGATCGCGGGCTGATTTTCAGCGGCAACGACATGACGCTGAGTGTGGGCAATCTGACCAACCAGAACGGGGATTTCTACGGGTTGGGGAATGTGGCCATCAAGGGTTACGGCGGCGCCGCGCGGGCGGCGGGGGTCTACAACATCTCCGGTTCGATGGAGAGCGGTGGTGGGTTCGAAATCAACGCCGATGTTTTCGAGAACCGTACCGAAGGTCCGGTGATGTCGGGCGATCGCAAATTGATCTCGGGTTATATCGCCAATATCTGCAATGACTGCCGTGGCGACAATTACGTCTTCACACTGATGGCTAAAGAGTTTTATCAAAGTACGGACTCTGATAGCAGTGCCTCGGCCATGCTCAACGCTGGTAAGGACTTCGTCTTCCGGGGCGGTACCTTTCTCAATAGCAAAAGTACCGTCGCGGCAGGTGGCAACATCAATATCACCGCTGACAGTCTGAAAAATATTGGCGCGAAAAGCGGAACGATCGAGCGCACAAGCACGTACGTTCTCAATATGACCGATGGTGGTACTGGACGATTCTTTGCAAGCACCGTGACACCCTACAACCAGCGTAATAACCCTGACTTCCCGTATGTTTATTACATCGATGCAGCAGGCGCAGTCCGAAAGGCGCTGGCAAAGTCGAGCACCATCCGATATGCCGGTGACTTTTATAAGGTGGTGTCTCTGACAGACACTGAAACCGGCAAAGTCGTCAGCGCGCTTAATGGTTACGGCATTCCTCTGGCTGGCTTGAACTATGGCTTCGAGTCCAACACGCCATCTTTGTACAACCCGGACAATCTGGTTGAGCTGCCTGCCCAGTTGACCCAGTACAAACCGGAGTCTGTCACTGAAGTCGCCGTGGACAGCACCGGTGCCGCCAGTACAAACACAGGCCGCAACGCGGTTATTCAGGCCGGTGGCAACGTCTCGATCATGGCTGCCGAAGAGTTGGAAAACAGCGTAATCCATCACGACTACGGTTCTACCGGCGGTACCAACAAAGTTGGCAATACCCTCGTCGGCAACTCCGGTACTGCCGTCATCCGCATCAACAGCCAACTGCCACCGGACCTGGCTCAACAGCAAGTCAACCCACTGTCCCTGCCAGGCTTCTCCCTGCCAACCGGGGAGAATGGTCTGTTCCGCCTGAGCGGGCAGGGCGCCGCTGATACCGCGCCAGTCGCCGCGACTGGCCCGGCGCCGACCTGGACCGTGGGCGGGCAAACCGTCGTCACTGAAGAGCACGTCGTGGCGGGCAGCAGTGGCGGCCCGCGTAATCTTTTTATTGACGCGCCGCCCGCAGTCTCCGACAGCACACGCGCAGTGGATACGTTCCACCGCACCCCGAGCGTGGTGCAGGCTGTCGCCAGTACGGTCGACGTCAACGTGCCGGTGAAACCCGCCGGCCCGGGTATGAAAGACCGTGGCAACGACGCCAGGGAGTCGATCGACACCCGCCCGGTGACCCGCGTCACCGGTCTGCCGGACACCAAGGCGCCGTCCAACGCGCACAAATACCTGATCGAAACCAACCCGGTGCTGACCGACCTCAAGTCGTTCATGAGCTCCGACTACCTGCTGGAAAAGCTCGGCTATGACCCCGACCAGAGCGCCAAGCGCCTCGGTGACGGTCTCTACGAGCAACGTCTGATCCAGCAAGCCGTCACTGCACGCACCGGTCAGGCTTTCATCGACGGTCAGACCTCCAACGAGGGCATGTTCAAATACCTGATGAACAACGCCATCGCCAGCAAGGACGCACTCAACCTGTCGGTAGGCGTCGGCCTCACCTCGCAGCAAGTCGCTGCGCTGACCCACGACATCGTCTGGCTCGAAGAGCACGAAGTGAACGGCGAAAAAGTGCTGGTGCCGGTGGTTTATCTGGCCCAGGCCAATGGTCGTCTGGGCCCGACCGGGGCGCTGATTGCCGGTACCGATGTGACGCTGATTGCCGGTGAAAACCTGGACAACGTCGGGACGTTGAAGGCGACGAATAATCTGTCGGCGACGGCGGGTAAGGATCTGGTCAACAGTGGTTCGATCGAGGCGGGGAATCGTCTGGATCTGTTAGCGACCAATGACATTATCAACAAGTCCGGCGGGATCATTAGCGGGCGTGATGTGAGCGTGAGGGCGGTCAACGGTGACGTTGTAAACGAACGCACGATCACCTCTCTCGACAGCAATACCCGAAACGGCGTCCAGCATCACGATTTTGCGGACAATGCTGCCCGTATCGAGGCTGGTAATGATCTGAGTGTCATCGCCGGCAGGAACATAGACAACGTGGGCGCGGTATTGCAAAGCGGCCGTGATATGAAGCTGGATGCGGAGCGAGACCTGAATATTTCCGCTGTTCAGGTCACCAATAGCGTTTTCCACGATAGCCGGCACAACAGTAGCGACATTACCCAACAGGGTTCCAATGTCACCGCCGGGCGCGATTTTTCCGCGCAGGCAGGTCGTGATCTTGGTGTTATCGCCAGCCAGATCGATGCGAAACGCGATGTCTCCATGTCGGCTGTAGAGAATCTGATCGTCAGCTCAGCGGCCGATGAGCAGCATTCCTTGTCCAAGAGCAAAAAACTTACCACCCAGGAAGATCACGTCAGCCAGGTGATGTCTGGAGTGACGGCAGGTGGCAGCCTGGCGCTTAGCTCGGGTAAAGATCTCACCGTAGTCTCCAGCCGAATAACCGCAGAGGACGAGGCATACCTGGTTGCAGGCGAAGATCTCGAAATACTGGCCGCTCAGGACTCCGACTATTCCCTGTACGACAAAAAGAAAAAGGGATCTTTCGGTTCCAGCAAAACAAAGCGCGATGAAGTCACCAAGGTCAATAACATAGGCAGCGTGATTACCTCAGGTGGAGACATGGTGCTGGTCAGCAATGGTGATCAACACTACCAGGCTGCCAAACTCGACAGTGGCAATGACCTGACCATCTCCAGTGGTGGTTCTGTTACGTTTGAAGGTGTCAAAGACCTGCATCAGGAGAGCCACGAGAAGAGCAAATCCAGCTCAGTCTGGAGTTCATCGAAAGGCCGCGGCAATACCGACGAAACCTTGCGTCAGACCGAACTGGTTGCAAACGGGAATCTCGTGATCAATGCGGTTGAAGGCTTGAATATCGACCTCAGGGATATAAACAAGAGTTCGATCAGCCAGACCATCGATGCCATGGTCAAGGCCGACCCTGGACTAGCATGGCTCAAGGACGCCGAGAAGCGCGGTGATGTGGATTGGCGCCTTGTGAAGGAAACTCACGAGTCGTTCAAGTACAGCAACTCCGGCATGGGACCGGCAGCCATGCTGGCGGTGATCATTATTGTGACGGTATTGACCGCCGGTACGGGCACCGCAGCTACCGTTGGGGCGGCGGCGGGGCAGGCCGCGACAACTGCGGCCGTCGCTGCGGGAGCATCGGCATCAACAATCGCCACGGTTGCAGCAGCTGCTTCGGCTGCTGCGACGGCAGCATTCTCGGCGGCGGTTGGCCAGGCTGCTGTGAGTGGCATCAACAACAAGGGCAATTTGGGTGACACGTTCAAAGATGTTCTGTCATCGGAAAATCTCAAGGGTTACGTGTTGGCCGGCGTCACTGCAGGCATCGCCTCCAAGTTCGGTTACACCGCGACTGATCTGAAGTTTGATCTGAACAGTGCGCAAAGCGTGGCGATGAAAGCGACATTCGATGCGTTGGCCAAAACGGCGATCATGGGTGGCAGCTTGCAGGACAACCTGTTTGCTTCCGCGCTGGGATCGGTCATTTCGATCGGTGGTGCAGTCACCGCCAACAAGATCGGAGACATCACGCTTTTCGATAATGGCAAAGTCAGCAAAGTCGTGATGCACGCCGCACTGGGTGGCTTGATGGCAGAAGCGATGGGCGGCGACTTCCGCACAGGTGCTATTGCGGCGGGCGCCAACGAAGCCCTGGTTGATTTTCTTGGCGATAAGTTGCTGCCCAAGGGCCTCGACAAGAGCGATCCTGCCTATCAGGCTGGCGTCACTAAACTGATCGCCGCGTCCCAACTGATTGGTGTCTTGACCGCCGCAGTAACCGGTGGCGATGCTTCTATTGCTTCTACGGTGACCGCCAATGCAACCGTCAATAACAACCTCAATCACAGCGATGCGCGTGATTTTGTCGAGGGGATGAACAGTTGTGATGGCGATCAAAGTTGTCAGGTAAAAACCTGGAAAGAACGAGGATTTGGCGAACTCAGCGACGAACTGCTGGATCAAGCACTAAAGACCGGGGGCGCTGCTTATGCGAAGGATCAAATGGGTCAGATTTCTGCCGGTCTGAGTGTACTTAACAAGCTGGAATGCACGACTCAGGTCTGCAGTGATTACAAGTTCCTGCTCACTGATCGCGCATTGAAAAGTATAGTCAAGCTGAGTGACGTGGTCGGACAATGGGAGCCGGTGCTCGGTGCAATAGCCGGTGTGGCCGGTGGCATTGCTGGAAATTACACCGGTGTAGGCAGGCCTCGACCTTCTGGGGCAGAGTCGGTAATCGGATCTGCCGAAATCAACAAAGCCTATGAGTATTGGGCTCGAATCAAGGCAGGGCCCGCTTTGCCGGACAAGGCCTGGCACAAAAATGAACCCATGCAGGTCACCCCGGGCACAAGAGAAATCAATCAGGAGAAATACAACCCCAGGACGGGGAAGCTGGAATACTCGAAGATTGAGTATGATGAATGGGGGCGGATGGTCAAACGTGTGGACTACACTGATCATGGGCGCAACGACCCTTCGGATCCCAAAACCTTTCACACGGATCCTCATACTCATACCTATCAGTACGGGCCAGGTAAGGGTGACAATGGACATGAGACGAGGGTTAACCATTGAGTAATGTCGAAGCGTTAAATGGGCTTTTGCGCGAATACGTTTATGTGGAAAGTATTCATCTGGACTCCGAAGATGAACTTTCCAGTTACAACTTGTTGATGACGCTGGCGGTGTCTTCGCATCCAGGAGCAAAGAATATAGCGATCACTTTTTTTAACATAGGTGGTTTGCAATTACGGGGATTTGGTGGTGGTTTGACGCAGTTCATGGATCTTTACGTGTCGAGAGTTGAAGGTGGGCTGGATCGGATTCGGTATGAGCTGGTTGATGAGGATAGCGAGAAAATAGCCTTTAACTTCCACTCCTTCAAATTGCCCAGCGTAGACCAGGCTGGCAGCGAATAAAACTGTCAAAAGCCAGATTAAAACAGTCGATGCTTTTGCCCGCTAAATAAAAAGCGCCCCGTCTATAACGGGGCGTTCTTTTGGGTAAATGGGGGGTAAATGGGGACAGACCACGTTTAGAACGCACTCCGAAAATGTGGTCTGTCCCCGTTAAAGGGCTATCGCCCGTGACCGCAGGTAGAGTTTCCAATTTTTTTCGGGTACGCAGGACGTTTGAAATAATACCGTTAAAGGAACTGCCGATGCCTATAACAAATAAATCAATAATCAGCGGGCTATTCAAATACCGTGATTGGGTGGGAGTGGGGCTATTGCTCGCGGCACTGCTCAATGGATACTTTCAGTTCAATGGCAGCTGGGGGGCGTTTTTTTACGATACTTGCTGTTCAGTTATGGTTTGCTCAAGGTGTTTATAACTATTTAAGAGGGGCAACGGTTGCCATTGCACCCGGTGGATTGGGCAGGGATGCTGATCCCGCCGGGCGGGCGGCATTAGCAATTTTTGCATTCTTTTTGTATGCGCTATTTTTCTTTTCGGATTACCAGTCTTGAATTGTTGATTTCAAGATTTCCTCTGATATTCGAACTGTTTCGGAGACACCTATAAAAAACCGGGCTGATGCCCGGTTTTTTACAAGTCAGCTCAGCGAAACGCCGGCACCACATGTTTGATAAACAACTCCAACGACTTTTTCTTCTCCGCATGCGGCAGACTGTTGTCACACCAGAAACTGAACTCATCCACCCCCAGCTCCTGGTAATACTTGATGCGCGGAATGATCTCTTCCGGCGTACCAATCATCGCCGTCTTGTGCAGACTCTCCAGCTCAAACTCCGGGCGGCCAGCGAACTTCTCTTCCGGGCTCGGGGCGAGGAAGCCGTTGACCGGCACCTCCTTGTTGCCGAACCACGCATCGAAAGTGCGGTAGAAACGCGAGATCGCCTTGGCGCCAACTTTCCAGCCGTCCGGATCGTCAGCCGAGTGCACGTGGGTGTGGCGCAGCACCATCAATTGCGGGCGCGGGACGTCGGGGTTGTTGTCCAGGGCGGTCTGGAATTTGTTCTTCAGGTCGAGGACTTCCTCGTCGCCTTTCATCAGCGGCGTGACCATCACGTTGCAACCGTTGGCCACGGCGAAGTTGTGCGAGTCCGGGTCGCGGGCGGCGATCCACATCGGTGGGTTGGGCTTCTGGATCGGCTTCGGCACGCTGGTGGAGGTCGGGAATTTCCAGATGTCGCCGTCGTGGGCGTAGTCACCTTGCCACAGGGCGCGGACCACCGGGACCATTTCGCGCAGGGCCTGACCGCCGCTAGAGGCGGGCATGCCGCCGGCCATGCGATCGAACTCAACTTGATAGGCGCCACGGGCCAGGCCGACTTCCATGCGTCCGTTGCTGATGACGTCGAGCAGCGCGCATTCACCAGCGACCCGCAGTGGGTGCCAGAATGGCGCGATGATGGTGCCGGCGCCCAGATGAATGGTGGTGGTTTTGGCAGCGAGGTAGGCCAGCAGCGGCATCGGGCTTGGCGAGATGGTGTATTCCATCGCGTGGTGTTCGCCGATCCACACGGTGCTGAAACCGCCGGCCTCGGCCATCAGGGTCAGTTCGGTCAGGTCTTCGAACAGTTGGCGGTGGCTGACGCTTTCGTCCCAGCGTTCCATGTGGATGAACAGGGAAAATTTCATGACGCTTCCTCGGATCTTTTGTTGTTGAGGCTACAAAACCTGTAGGAGTGAGCCTGCTCGCGATAGCGGTGTGTCAGCAAACACATCGACATCTGATAGACCGCTATCGCGAGCAGGCTCACTCCTACAATAATTCCGTTCAGGCCAGAACGGGCAGGGCGCCCATCTTGCCGTGGCAGTAAACCAGCGGCCCGGTGTGCTGCTCCGGGACGATCAGATTCTTTACTGCGCCGACCATGATCGCGTGGTCGCCGCCTTCGTATTCGCGCCACAACTCACATTCGATGATAGCCGTCGCATTGGCCAGGATCGGGTTGCCCAGTTCGCTCAACGTCCACTCGATGCCCTGCGCCTTGTCCTTGCCTTTGCGGGCGAAGGCGTAGGCTTCGCTCTGCTGGCCGCCGGACAGAACGTGGATCGCGAAACGCTTGTTCTTGATCAGCACAGGGTAGGAGTCGGAGCTGTAGTTGGGGCAGAACAGCACCAGGGCCGGGTCCATCGACAGTGAACTGAAGGCGCTGGCGGTGAGGCCGACGATCTGCCCGTCATCGTCCAGCGTGGTGATGACAGTGACGCCGGACGGAAACGAGCCCATGACTTGTTTGTAGATGGCAGCATCGATCATTGGACGGTCCTCGGGTGTTGTGACGCGATTTTTATGTATTTGTTGGTCTGATGGTATACCAGTATTTTTTCTTTGCAAGGGCTTTTCGGCTGAACCGATAAACGTGGGGCTTTCGTCGGAAACTCAGCGTTTATTGGGCTTTCGGCTGGCCTGCAGGCCGCAGTATCAGGGAGGATGGCGGATCAGATAGCGCCGTAAACTACGGATCAGTCTTGTGAAATGTTTGGAATACCATAATATGGTCTGCATCTGAGGGGTGGCCGCAGAGTCCCCCCGGTTTGGCTTCATACAACGATAAGAACAGACAAACTCGAGTTCATGCATATGTCCCAGATGTCCCGGCAAGATCCGTTGATCGAGAATCACACGGTCGACTACGTCCCACTCGCGGAACGCCACGGGAAGGCCCGCGACCTTTTCACCCTTTGGTTCAGCACCAACATCGCGCCACTGCCCATCGTCACCGGCGCCATGGTGGTTCAGGTGTTCCATCTCGATTTGCTCTGGGGGCTGCTGGCGATTGCGCTGGGGCACTTGATCGGCGGGGTAGTGATCGCGCTGGCGTCGGCGCAAGGCCCGCGCATGGGCATTCCGCAAATGGTCCAGAGTCGCGGTCAGTTCGGGCGTTACGGCGCATTGTTGATCGTGTTCTTTGCGGCGCTGATCTACATCGGTTTTTTCATTTCCAACATCGTGCTTGCCGGTAAATCTATTGTCGGCATTGCACCGTCGGTACCGGCACCGCTGAGTATTTTGATCGGTGCGCTGGCGGCCACGGCGATTGGCGTGATCGGCTACAACTTCATCCACACGCTGAACCGCATCGGTACCTGGGTGATGGGCAGCGCGCTGCTCGCCGGATTCATCTACATCTTCGCCCATGACTTGCCGGCAGACTTCCTGACGCGCGGCAGCTTCAACCTGTCGGGCTGGCTGGCGACGGTGTCGCTGGGGATCATCTGGCAGATCAGCTTCTCGCCGTACGTGTCCGATTATTCGCGTTACCTGCCGGCGGATATCGGTATCGCCAAACCGTTCTGGGCCACCTATCTAGGCGCGACGCTGGGCACTATTCTGTCGTTCAGCTTCGGCGCCGTGGCGGTTCTGGCGACCCCCGAAGGCACCGAGGCGATGGCCGCAGTCAAGCAGTCCACCGGGTGGCTGGGGCCGATTCTGATGGTGTTGTTTCTGCTAAACATCATCAGCCACAACGCGCTGAATCTGTACGGCGCGGTATTGTCGATCATCACCTCGATCCAGACGTTTGCCAGTCAGTGGACGCCGAGCATCAAGGTCCGTGTGGTGTTGTCGAGCGTGGTGCTGGCGGGTTGCTGCGTGGTGGCGCTGGGTGCCTCGGCGGATTTCATTTCGCAGTTCATCGGGCTGATTCTGGCGTTGCTGCTGGTGCTGGTGCCGTGGGCGTCGATCAACCTGATCGACTTCTACCTGATCAAGCGCGGTGTGTATGACATCAGCTCGATTTTCCGTGCGGATGGCGGCATCTATGGGCGCTTCAATCTGCACGCGATCATTGCCTATTTCATTGGGATCATTGTGCAGCTGCCGTTCGCCAATACCTCGTTGTATGTCGGGCCGTATGCCAATCTGGTCGACGGCGCCGACCTGTCATGGCTGTTCGGCCTGGTGGTGACGGTGCCGTTGTATTACTGCCTCGCTACACGTGGTCAGATCCGGCAGAGCAGAGCGGCGCGGTTGAGTTATACCGACTGACCCGAGCATCAATAAAACTGTGGCGAGGGAGCTTGCTCCCGTTGGACTGCGCAGCAGGCCCCTGCTTTTCTGAATCGAAGAGCGAGGTCCGCTGCGCGGCCCGGCGGGAGCAAGCTCCCTCGCCACAAAATGGTTTTTACTCAGCCCTTGTGCATTCGTGCGGTCATTCATATTGGCCATTTCGATCCCCTTTTGGCCCATCCCCCACTGTGCCGTGACCCCGCAGTCGGCAAGAATCAAAGCCACAACGAAACGCTGGACCTTCCTTGCCCTTGGCTAACTTTGCAGCCGCTGCCGTGTACAGAACATAAAAACCACCGATCTCACGTCGCATTCTGGGGAAACAACCATGGTCACGATGAAACGCATTCTGGGTGCCACCGTGTGTGGGCTGACGCTGCTGGCCAGTGCGGTGCACGCCGAACAGCGCGAGCTGCGGGTCTACAACTGGGCGGATTACATCCTGCCGTCGGTGCCCAAGGATTTCGCCGCGAAGACCGGCATCAAAGTGACCTGGGACACCTTCGACACCAATGAATCCCTTGAGGCCAAGCTGCTGACCGGCAACTCCGGTTACGACCTGGTAGTGCCGTCGAACCAGTTCATCGACACCCAGATCAAGGCCGGTGTGTTCCAGAAACTCGACAAGTCGAAACTGCCGAACTGGAGCCATCAGGATCCGGAACTGCTCAAACTGCTGGACAAGAACGACCCTGGCAACCAATACGGCGTGCCTTACATGGTCGGTACCGTGCTCATCGGTTTCAACCCGGCCAAGGTCAAGGCTGCATTGGGCGAAAACGCGCCGGTCGACAGCTGGGATCTGGTGTTCAAACCGGAAAACATGGAAAAACTCAAATCCTGCGGCGTGGCGATGCTCGATTCACCTTCGGAAATCCTGCCGCTGGCCCTGCATTACCTCGGCCTCGACCCGAACAGCCAGAACCCCGCCGACTATGAAAAGGCCAAGGACCTGATGCTGAAGGTTCGCCCGTACGTGACCTACTTCAACTCGGCCAAGTACATGACCGACATCGCCAATGGCGACATCTGCGTGGCCATCGGTTACTCCGGCAGCTTCTACCAGTTCGGCAACCGGGCGAAAGAGGCGGGCAATGGTGTGGTGGTCGACTGGCGCTTGCCGAAGGAGGGCGCGCCGATCTGGTTCGACACCTTCGCGATTCCGAAGAGCGCGAAAAACGTCGAAGAGGCTCATGAATTCCTCAACACTCTGCTTGATCCGAAAGTCATTGCGCCGATCAGCGACTTCCTCGGCTACCCGAACGCGAACAAGGATTCGAAGGCGCTGATCAACAAAGAAATCACCGACAACCCGAACCTGACGCCAACGCCTGAAGCCCTGAAAACCCTCTACGTCGTCCAGCCACTTCCGCCAAAACTCGAACGCGTACGCACCCGGGTGTGGACCAGCATCAAATCCGACAAATAACCACACACATGTAGGAGCTGCCGCAGGCTGCGATCTTTTGATCTTGTTTTTCAGAAGCAATGTCAAAAGATCGCAGCCTGCGGCAGTTCCTATAGGGATTGAGTTTGGTCTTCCTTGCGGGTGACGATCAGACTCAACACTATCGACCCCAGAATCACCCCGCCCACCACCGCCAGCGACCATTCCACTGGCATGTGAAACCATGGCATCAGCGTCATCTTGCCGCCGATGAATACCAGCACGATCGCCAGTCCGTACTTGAGCAAATGAAAGCGGTCGGCCATGTCTGCCAGCAGGAAGTACAGCGCCCGCAGGCCCATGATCGCGAAGATGTTCGAGGTGAAGACAATGAACGGATCGGTAGTGACGGCGAAGATCGCCGGGATGCTGTCGACCGCGAACATCAGGTCGCTGGCCTCGATCAGCACCAGTACCAGAAACATCGGCGTGGCCCAGCGTATGCCATTCTGCAGCACGAAAAAGCGCTCGCCATGAAAGCCCTGAGTGATCCGCATGTGCCCGCGCACCCAGCGCAGCAGCGGGTTTTTGTCGAGATCAGGTTGTTGCTCGGCGAACATCAGCATCTTGATCCCGGTGATGATCAGGAACACCCCGAAGGCATACAGCAGCCACTCGAACTGCGACACCAGCCACACCCCGGCAAAGATCATCGCCGCGCGCATCACGATGGCCCCGAGTACGCCGTACAGCAGCACCCGGCGTTGCAACTCCGGCGGCACGGCGAAATAGCTGAAGATCATCACGAAGACGAACATGTTGTCGATCGACAGCGATTGCTCGATCAGATACCCGGTGAGGAATTCCAGAGTCTTGCGTTGGGCAATCTCAGCGCCGAACTCGCCATTCAGATACCACCAGAGTAACCCGGCGAAGGCCATGGCCAGTGCGCACCAGGCGATCACCCAACAGGACGCTTCCCGCACGGAAACGCGGTGTGCCTTGCGTCCGCCGAAGACGAACAGGTCCAGGGCAAGCATGGCGAGGACGAAGACGATGAACGCGCCCCACATCCACGGTTCGCCGATGTTGATGTTGGTGGTTGGCATGGCTTGGCTCCCTGGCTTTTATTGACTTAGGGTCAGGCAGGGCCATGCTAGCGGCGAATTTGGTTGTAAGAAAAATCGCTTATTTCTGAGAGACAGTTCGGGAAAAACGAAGTGTCGCGATCAGGGAGGGGGAGCAGCTGAGACGGGAATTGAGAGCTTGTACGGCCCCAATCCCGTCCATGTTCGCTTACTTGCCGGCAGTCAGCGCCGGAGTACGCGGCGGCACCTGACGTTTCGAACCGGTCGCCTCGAACGCCGAGGCCAGACGCAACAGGTTCGAGTCATCGTAAGCGCGACCGGCGAAGGTCAGGCCGACCGGCATGCCGATGTCGGCCATGATCCCCATCGGCACGGTGACAGTCGGAACGCCGAGGTGACGGATCGCCAGGTTGCCGTTGGCGACCCAGATGCCGTTGCTCCAGGCGATGTCCGCCGATTCCGGATTGATATCGGCATCAGCCGGGCCGACATCGGCGTTGGTCGGGAACAACACCGCGTCAAGTTGCAGCGTATCCATCCAGTCTTCCAGATCGAGCTTGCGGGTCTTTTCCAGACCGCGCAGGCCGTCCGGCAGGGTCGGAATCTGCTCCCACGGGGTGATCCCGCGTTGGGCCATGCGCACGTATTCGTCCATGCCGGCGGCCAGATCGCCTTCACGGTTGGGCAGGGTGCCCGGGTCGTGCGGGAAGATTTTCGGCCCGTCGACATCGGCCAGGCGATTGAGCTTCGGATCGCCGTTGGCGCGCAGGAAATCGTCGAACGCCCAGGCCGACAGATCCCACAGTTCGTGGTGCAAAAATTCCTTGGAGACGATGCCGCGATTGAACACGGTCGGTGCGCCCGGACGATCGCCTTCGCAGTTGGAAACCAGCGGAAAATCCACTTCAATGACTTCAGCACCGGCCGCTTCCAGGGCGGCGCGGGCCTGTTTCCACAGGTAGATCACCGAAGCGCGGGTGTTGATGCGCTGCCCGGTCGGGCCGCCGATGCCCGGTGCTTCGCTGGTGCCGGCTTCAGGGTCGGCGTTGATGTACATCTTCGGCACGCCGAGGCGCTTGCCGGCCAGTGCATCGGACTTCACCGCCAGCTCGGCGTAGGAGGCCGGGCGTACCGAAGCGACGCTCGGGATCGGCACCCACGGCTGCAGGCGCCACAGATCGCCACGGGTGTCAGGGTCTTCCGCGACCACCACGTCGAGCACTTCGAGCAGGTCGGCCATGGTTCGGGCGTACGGCACCACCACGTCCATGGTTGGCGTCAGCGGCCAGTTGCCGCGCACCGAGATCACCCCGCGTGACGGCGTGTAGGCGCACAAACCGTTGTTCGACGCCGGGCCGCGACCACTCGACCAGGTTTCCTCAGCCAGACCGAACGCCGAGAAACTCGCGGCGGTAGCGGTGCCGGCACCGTTGGACGAGCCGGAGGCAAACGGCGCGGTCAGGTAGGCCGCGTTGTACGGGCTCTCGGCACGGCCATAGACGCCGCGCTGCATGCCGCCATTGGCCATCGGCGGCATGTTGGTCTTGCCCAGGCAGATCGCTCCGGCGCCGCGCAGACGTTCGATGGTGAAGGCGTCGCGATGCGCCACCAGCTCGGCAAACGCCGGGCTGCCGGAAGCGGCGGTCAGCCCCTTGACCAGATAGCTGTCCTTGGCGGTGTAAGGGATACCGTCGAGCGGGCCGAGAGTTTCGCCCCGGGCCCGGCGCGCATCGGACGCCTGGGCTTCGGCCAGTGCATCGGGATTGCGCACCACCACGGCGTTCAGTGCAGTGGCGGTGTTCGGGCCGTCGTAGGCGTCGATCCGGGCCAGATAGGCCTGCACCAGTTCAACCGCGGTGGTCTGGCCGGCTTCGAGCGCCGCGCGTAATTGAGCAATGGAGACTTCAGTGACTTCGATCATGCTGTTACCGCCGACAGGTTCGCTAAAGGGGTGGGTCATTATGGTTATGGTCGAAACGTGCAGAGAATTGCGTATGGACGAAACTCTACCCTGAACTTTGCCGAATGGCATGTGCTAATTCGATAAATATCGACAAAACTCAGCGAAAAAATTCCCCCGGTGTCTCGCCGAACTGTTGCCGAAAGGCCGCGATGAACGCCGAGGTCGAGTCATAACCGCAAGCCAGAGCCACGTCGGTGACGCGTTCGCCGCGTTCCAGCGGGGTCAGCGCGCCCAGCAGACGCAAGCGCTGACGCCAGGCGCGGAAGGTCAGGCCGGTGTCGCGTAAAAACAGGCGGCTGAGGGTTTTTTCGGTCACGCCGAATTTTTCGCTCCAGTGCTGCAGTGTGGTCTGCTGTTCCGGATGTTGCTCCAGGCTTTGATAGATCTGGCGCAGACGGCTGTCTTGCGGCAGCGGCAGCATCAGGTCGATCTGCGGTGCATCGGCCAGTTGATCGAGGATCACCTGGGCCAGGCGGCCATGCGCACCGTTCTCGTCGTATTCCACCGGGACCAGACTGAATGCGCGAATCAGCTCGCGCAACAGGTCGCTGACGCCCAACACATGACAGCGCTCAAGCGCCCAGCCGGCCACGCTGCAATCGATGTACAAACTGCGCATTTCGGTGTGCGGCGAGCTGAACACACGGTGCGGCACGCCCGCCGGAATCCACACCGCGCGCTCCGGCGGCGCGACGAAGCGCCCGGCGCTGGTCTGCACTTCAAGCACGCCCTGAATCGCGTATGACAATTGCACCCACGGATGACTGTGACGCCGTGTCAGCGCACGATTGGGCAGCGATTCGGTGCGCCCATACAGCGGACGTGGCAGGCTGGGCAGCCCGGGAATGCTGCGCCGGAAGCTTTTTTCATGTCCTTTAGGCGGCATCTACTGGCTCTTCGGCGTTAGTCGGTAATTTCTGCTCACGTTAGAGTCGCATTCACGAACTGGCAACCCCGGAAGAACAAACCCATGACCCGCCCAAGATTCCTGCCCGACAACTTCACCCTGACCCTGATCGGCGTCGTGCTGCTGGCCAGTTTCCTGCCGGCCAGCGGGCAGGTCGCGGTGGGGTTCGGCTGGCTGACCAACATCGCCATCGCGCTGCTGTTCTTCCTCCACGGCGCCAAACTCTCGCGTGAATCGATCATCGCCGGTGCCGGCCATTGGCGCCTGCACCTGTTGGTGTTCGGTCTGACCTTTGTGCTGTTTCCGATTCTCGGCCTGGCATTGAAACCGCTGCTGTCCCCGCTGATCGGCGACAAGCTGTACATGGGCATGCTCTACCTCTGCGCGTTGCCCGCCACCGTGCAATCGGCGATTGCCTTTACCTCGCTGGCCCGAGGCAATATTCCGGCAGCGATCTGCAGTGCGGCGGCGTCGAGCCTGTTCGGGATTTTCCTCACGCCGTTGCTGGTCACGCTGCTGCTGAACGTGCACGGTGACGGCGGCTCGACCCTCGATGCGATTCTGAAGATCAGCGTGCAATTGCTGCTGCCGTTCATTGCCGGGCAGATCGCTCGGCGCTGGATCGGCGCTTGGGTCGGGCGCAACAAGAACTGGCTGAAGTTTGTCGATCAGGGTTCGATTCTGCTGGTGGTGTACGGTGCGTTCAGCGAGGCGGTCAACGAGGGCATCTGGCATCAGATTCCGCTGGTCGATCTGCTGGGGCTGGTGGTGGTCTGCTGCATTCTGCTGGCATTGGTGCTGTTGGCGTCGACCTTGCTGGGCAAGGCGTTCGGCTTCAGCCAGGAAGACCGCATCACCATTCTGTTCTGCGGTTCGAAGAAGAGTCTGGCCACCGGCGTGCCGATGGCGCAGGTGTTGTTTGCCGGCAGCACCATTGGCGTGTTGATTCTGCCGCTGATGCTGTTCCATCAGATTCAGTTGATGGTCTGTGCGGTGTTGGCGCAGCGTTACGCGAAGCGTCCGGAGTCGGTGCCGGAGTTGATGGCGCAAGTTGATCCATAATCACCGCATTCCCTGTAGGAGCTGCCGCAGGCTGCGATCTTTTGACGTTCAAGATCAAAAGATCGCAGCCTGCGGCAGCTCCTACAGGGGATTTTGTTGTGTCAATCCTGAGTAACGTGTTTCGGCCCGGCCAGTGCCCAGGCAATCAGGCCAAACAACGGCAGGAACACGATGGCGATAATCCATACGCCTTTGTTGCTGCCTTTGCCTGCGCTCTTGCGCACGCGGTTGATCGCCCACAATTCGATGATCACAAGTACAACGGCGAGTACGATCCAGACGGGTTCAATTTGCATGGGCTACCTCCTGATGGTCTTTCAGTTAGGTGAGCCCAAGCGCGCAGGGTTCATTTAAATTGCGCCACTGCCCCCCGAATACTTCACCGCCGCGGCTGCCCGTGACGGCACATTGAGCGTGCGCAACAACGACGACACATGGATGCGCACGGTGAACGGCGAGATATCCAGTTCCCGGGCGATTTCCTTGTTGGTCTTGCCTTGGGCGATCAGCCGCAGCACGTCCTGCTGACGCGGGGTGAGGACGGTGCCGATCTCCAGCGGCAACAGCCCGGAAGGGGCGAACCTGACCAGTACTTCGCCTTCGCGGATCGCCAGAATCGCCTGGCCGATCTCATCCGGGGCGATGTTCTTGCCGATAAAACCGTCGATGCCGGCCGCCATCACTTCGCCGATCAACGCCTCGTCGTCGACCATCGACACCACAATCAGCGTGGTGCGCGGCAGTTTTCGGCGCAGCTCGGCGAGTTGACTGATGCAGGTCAGGCCGGGGAAGCGCAGGTCGAGAATCAGTGTGTCCGGCTCGCTGCCGTCGGGCAGCAAGGCCAGCACGGCGGCGAGATCGCCGGCCTCCTCGAGAGTCGCCTCGGGCAGCAGGCGCTGCACGGTGCGCCGCATGGCTTCGCGAAACAACGGGTGATCGTCGGCTATGATGATGCGGCATGGCATGGCGTGACCCTCCCTGGATCAGCGTGGTTTACGGCATGCACCTTAGCACCGCAAACGCAGATTGCCTGCCGACCGCTGCTGAATCTGACGACTGTCGCACAAGGACGTTGCCCATGAAGTTCGAAAAAAACACCGAGCTGGATCAGGCCAATCTGCGGATCATCATCGCCAGCATTGCCATGGTGTATATCTGCGTGCTCGGTGTCCTGCCGGGTCAGCGCTTCGATACCTATTTGCCGGTGGTGGTCTACATCTCGCTGTTTCTGCTGGCGTCGATTGTCTTGCGCCAGGCCATTGCGCGCTGGCCGGGGCATTATCCGGCGCGGCGGATTTTCGCCATGGTCCACGATTACACCGGCACCTGTTTCGGCCTGGTGCTCGGCGGTGAAGCGGCGTTGCCGCTGTACGCAGTGATCATCTGGGTCAACCTCGGTAATGGCATGCGCTATGGCTCGCGCTACCTGGCGATTGCCACCGGGTTGGCGCTGCTGGCGTTGCTGGCGGTTTATCGGTTGACGCCGGTGTGGCAGGCGCAACCGTATATGGTGCTGATGTTGATGCTCACCAGCACGGTGATTCCGTTCTACGCGCATTTGCTGCTGGAGCGCACGCGCAAGGCCTCCGAAGAGGCGGTCGCGGCCAATCTGGAAAAGTCGCGGTTTCTCGCCCAGGCCAGCCATGATCTGCGCCAGCCGATTCACTCCATTGGTCTGTTCACGGCGTGCCTGCGCGAGTCGCGGCTGGGCGAGCAGGAGCGGCAACTGGTCGACAACATCGACCGTTCGCTGCTCAACGTCTCGCAGTTGTTCCGTTCGATTCTCGACCTCTACACCCTCGACAACGGGCGCATCCTGCCGAGGTTGCAGGTGTTCAATCTCGGCGAGTGGCTGGCCGACCTGATCCGCCAGAACGCCGAGGCGGCGCGCTGGGCGGGCGTGGAGTTGCGTCTGCGTCCCTGCCAGCACTGGGTGCAGAGCGATCCGGCGTTGCTCGCGACCCTGGTGCAGAACGTGCTTTCCAACTGCTTCAAGTACGGCGCGCAACGCCCGGTGCTGATCGGCGTGCGCAGACGCGGCGCCGGGCTGGCCATCGTGATTTATGACCGTGGCAACGGCATTGCCGAGGAGCATCTGCCGAAAGTGTTCGAGGAGTTTTATCGGGTGCGTCAGGTGCGCGACAAGGACGTGGAAGGCGTCGGCCTCGGGCTGTCGATCGTCAAGCGTCTGGGGCAGTTGATCGGCGTCGATGTCGCGTTGCGCTCGCAGCTCGGGCGTGGCACGGCGGTCACGTTGTACGGCTTGCCATCGGCCGTGGCGCCGCAGTTGCCGGTCAACCGTGACGATGTGCGGCAGGTCGGTCTGTTGACCGGGCTGAAGGTGTGTCTGGTGGAGGATGATCGCAACGTCTTGCTGGCAACCTCGGCGCTGCTCGAACGCTGGGGCTGCGTGGTGCAGGGCGAGTTGAGCGGACAGGGTCTGGTTACCGATTGCGACATCATCGTCGCCGATTACGATCTGGGTCCGCATTCCACGGGCCTCGAGTGCATTGACGAGGTGCGGCGCCAGCGTGGTTTTGCGGTGCCGGCGATGATCATCAGCGGGCATGACATCGAGAAAATACAGGCGGCCTTGCACGACCGCCAAATTGCCATCCTGTCCAAACCGGTACGCCCGGCTGAGCTGCGCGCGACCTTGCGCAGCCTGCGCGACCGGCAAACCGAGCCGGTCGCGCAGGTCTGATTTCAACGCTTGCAGAGGTAGTCCTGAGTGATGGTGGTTTGCAGGCAGTTGAACTGGCCCATGGTGCGGCAGATGTTCTTCTCCGAACCGGTCACTTCGGCGTTCTTGTAGCCCCAGGTCTTGCAGCGCTCCATCGCGACAGTCAGGCCTTGCGCGGCGTTGCTCTGGCCGCTTTCAAACTGACCCAATTCGTAGGAGACCTGGACGACGCCGTCGTTCTTGCTGCCACCGGTGGCTTCCCACTGTTTGGGCGTGGCGCAGCCGCTCAGGGCCAGGGCGGTGAGGGTGAGAGTTGCGATCAGGGTTTTCATGATGGAACGTAGTCCTTTACCGGGGATGAGGGATTACTGGAACGGAATCGGCGAGGCGCCTTTGGGCAGGCACGACAGCGGCGGGGTCATGATGCCCATGCTCGCCACCGCGATAATCGCGCCGCTGGGCAACTCGCAGTTGTATTCGCCGGCCGGGGTGTACGCGGTGTAGTAGGTGAGGGTGCTGTCGCTGCGGATGTTGTCGATTTTCGACACCGGCTTGCCGATGACCGTCTGGGCGCGTTCTTTCATGCTGGCTTCGGTGGGTTTGGCGGTCTGGCAACCGCTGGCGCCAAGCAGCAGAGCGCTGACGATGGCCACTTTGCAGAGGTTGGAATGCAGTTTCATGGTGTTTCTTCCTTGGTGTTGTTCTGATTTCCAGGCACAACGGTCCCGCGCAGTGCAGGGGGAGCATCGGGGGGTGCGAGGGAATATAACGCCGGGTGGCGTGGCGGTCGATTAGCACAAATGTGCTAGTGCCGTGCCGGATGAGGCGACCCGAATGGGTCGCCTCGTGTGGATTATTGAGGGGTGTTGAACTGGTCGGAATAGCTGCCGGTCATCAGCGCCGAAGCGACGCGATCAGAGCCGACGCCGACGCGCGAGTAGGCATAACGATTGGCGCCGACCTTGTCGGTGCCGTCGGAAGCGAGAGTATTGGCGCCGACGTGGTCGGAACCATCGGAAGCTACCGCGCCAGCGCCAACGTGATCAGATCCGTCCGAGGCTACTGCACCAGCGCCAACATGATCGGAGCCGTCGGAAGCCACTGCACCCGCGCCGACATGATCAGAACCATCGGAAGCCACTGCAGCAGCGCCGACATGATCGGAACCATCGGAAGCCACTGCACCAGCGCCGACATGATCGGAACCATCGGAAGCCACTGCACCAGCGCCAACATGATCGGAGCCGTCGGAAGCCACTGCGCCAGCGCCGACATGATCGGAGCCATCGGAAGCCACTGCACCAGCGCCGACATGATCGGAACCATCGGAGGCCACTGCGCCAGCGCCGACATGATCCGAACCATCAGACGCCACCGCAGCAGCCCCCACATGATTGGAACCGTCCGAAGCCACCGCCTGCGGCTGCGCAGCCCAAGCCGTTGGCAACATCACGGTCGCCGCGACCGCAAGGAGGGCGCCTGACAAAAGCGTGTGTTTCATGATTTTCTCCACGACCCATCAGCCACACAGCATTCCGTTGGCCCGGGGTTGACCAGATTGGCGATTGGCACGGGCGCACGGTAACGCGCACGGGTGTCGACGTATTGCATGAAACCGCGATAGCGAACTGAAAAGTATAGATCGTCAAATGCGGGGCATGGCTGGCCGAGGGAAGAAGTGATAGTCGGTTAACTTCCTTGCGCAGGGGCGCTTGAAGGAAATCAGTCTAAAAACACTCACCCATCATTCGATGGCTTTTGCTAGCCTCAAAGGTGTAGGCGAAGACGCAGACTGATGCGCAAGCGGATAGCAAGGGGACGTGGGGCGCGTTCCGAAGGGTACACGGTTAGAAAGATCTCCGCGCTGAGATCCAGCCCTTATGCCGTGTGAGGCAGCAAAGCACCACTCTTTTTCCATGGTTGCTTTTGTACTGTGAGAGGCCCGATAAACCTTGTAAGCCAGAGACCAGCACTGGCCGCCTGCTCGAACACCAAAGCCCGCATTGCTGCGGGCTTTGTCGTTGTTGCAGGATCAGATTTTCGTCAGTGCGTGCGCCAGATCGGCGCGCAGGTCTTCGAGGTCTTCGACACCCACCGACAGCCGCACCAAACCATCGCCGATGCCCAGTTTGGCGCGGGTTTCAGCTGGAATGGTCGCGTGAGTCATGATCGCCGGGTGCTCGATCAGGCTTTCGACGCCGCCGAGGCTTTCGGCCAGGGCAAAGATTTTCACGTTTTCCAGAAAGCGCCGGGCACCCTCCAGATCACTGTTCAGATCCACCGAGATCATCCCGCCAAAACCATGCATCTGCCGCTTGGCCAGCTCATGTTGCGGGTGCGACGGCAGGCCTGGGTAGTAGACGCGTTTGACCTGCGGTTGCTGCTCCAGCCACTTGGCCAGTTCCAGCGCGTTGCTGCAATGACGCTCCATGCGCAGCGCCAGAGTCTTCACTCCGCGCAGGGTCAGGAATGCGTCGAACGGCCCGGAAATCGCGCCGACCGCGTTCTGCAAGAAGCCGAGTTTTTCCGCCAGTTCAGGGTTCTGCCCAACCACCGCGATACCACCGATCACGTCGGAGTGACCGTTCAGGTACTTGGTGGTCGAGTGCAGCACGATGTCGAAACCCAGCTCCAGCGGACGCTGAATGTACGGGCTGGCAAAGGTGTTGTCGGCGACGCTGATGATCCCGCGTGCGCGGCAGATGCGCGCAATCGCGGCCAGATCCGACAGGCTCAGCAGCGGGTTGGTCGGGGACTCGACAATGACCAGACGGGTGTCGTCCTGCAGCGCCGCTTCGAACGCCGACAGGTCAGTCAGATCGACGTAGCTGAAACGGTGCCCGGCACTGCGCTGACGGACCTTGTCGAACAGGCGGAACGTGCCGCCGTACAGGTCATTGCCGGAGATCACGTGCGATCCGGCATCGATCAGTTCGAGGACAGTGGAAATCGTCGCCAGCCCGGAAGCGAAAGCGAAGGCGCGGGTGCCACCTTCCAGATCCGCCACGCAGCGTTCCAGGGCAAAACGCGTCGGGTTGTGCGAGCGCGCGTAGTCAAAGCCCTTGTGCACGCCGGGGCTGTCTTGCAGGTACGTCGAGTTGGCGTAGATCGGCGGCATCAGCGCGCCGGTGGTCGGGTCCGGCTCTTGCCCGGCGTGGATCACCCGGGTCGCGAAGCCTTGGGATTTATCGTCGTGCTGACTCATGCGAGGGATCTCCGTAATTGGTTGAGCATGTCGGTGCGGGTGATCAGACCGTGGAAGCCCGAGGCGTCGGCGATGATCGCCACGAGGCCGCGGCTGAGCACCGATTCCAGCTCAGAGAGGGGCGCACCGGGGGCGAGGGTTTGCAGTTTGTCGGTCATCACGCTGGAGACGGACTGGCTGAAGCGTGCGGCATCTTCGTGCACGGGCAGCAGGATGTCCGATTCGTCGATCACGCCGACCAGTTGTTTGCCTTCAACCAGCACCGGCAGCTGCGAAACGTCCGCCAGGCGCATGCGCTGAAACGCGGTCAACAGGGTGTCGTCGGGGCCGACGCTGATCACACGGCCATCTTCAAAACGGCGGGCGATCAGATCGCGCAGGTCGCCATAGCGTTTGCGTTGCAGCAGGCCCTGATCGGTCATCCACTGGTCGTTGTAGACCTTCGACAGATAGCGCGTACCGGTGTCGCAGACGAAGCTGACCACGCGTTTCGGCTCGGTCTGTTCGCGGCAGTAACGCAGCGCGGCGGCGAGCAGAGTACCGGTCGACGAGCCACCGAGAATGCCTTCGGCGCGCAGCAACTGGCGCGCGTGGTCGAAGCTTTCTTCATCGCTGATCGAGTAGGCGTGGCGCACGCTGCTGAGGTCGGTGATCGACGGAATGAAATCCTCGCCGATGCCTTCCACCGCCCACGAACCGGGGGTCGGCATCGTGCCGTCGCGGCTGTACTGAGCCATCACCGAACCCACCGGGTCGGCGAGGACCATTTCCAGATCCGGTTGCACGCGTTTGAAGAAGCGACTCAGGCCAGTCAGGGTGCCAGAGGAACCGACACCGACCACGATCGCGTCCAGATCATGCTCGGTCTGCGCCCAGATCTCCGGCGCGGTGCTGCACTCGTGTGCCAGCGGGTTGGCCGGGTTGTTGAACTGATCGGCGAAGAACGCGCCGGGAATGTCTTTTGCCAGTCGTGCGGCCACGTCCTGGTAATACTCGGGGTGGCCCTTGCCGACGTCCGAGCGAGTGATGTGCACTTCGGCGCCCATGGCTTTCAAGTGCAGGACTTTCTCGGTGGACATTTTGTCCGGGACTACCAGCACCACGCGGTAGCCTTTGGCCCGGCCCACCAGCGCCAGACCCAGACCGGTGTTGCCGGCGGTGGCCTCGACGATGGTGCCACCCGGTTGCAGGCGGCCATCGCGTTCAGCGGCATCGATCATCGCCAGACCGACGCGGTCCTTGATCGAGCCGCCGGGGTTTTGTGATTCCAGTTTGAGAAACAGTGTGCAGAGGCCGGTATCGAAGCGGGTAACTTGTACCAGCGGCGTATTGCCGATCAGCCCAAGTACGGCAGGGCGTGAATCCTTTGACATTTCTTCACCTCTTGTAGTGGTGTTGATCGCGTTCCATTCGCGGGTAAAAGCTCGCGTGCAACATAGGCTCAGACCCGAGCTGTCGCAACCTTTAGTCAGCCGCCGATACAGCCATTTTGATCTAACCATAGAACAGAATCGAAGCCTGCAGAGGCTTGGTTTCAGAGGGTTTACATCAAGGCGCCATTGAGTATTCAAAGGGCGTCGTAAGCGTCAACCATAGCTTGATCTGCAGATGAATATCCTGCAGGGCAAACCGCGTTTTCATGCAACACACACCCGTCATCCGATCATGAGGGAAACTTGTGATCATCAAGATTAAAATGAGTTTGTCTCACTAGCGCTCGATCCCGACAATGGCCGCCATCAACAAGATATTGGAGTTGTTTGTCATGGCACTGGCCCATTCCCTCGGATTTCCGCGCATCGGTCGCGATCGCGAACTGAAAAAAGCGCAAGAGGCGTTCTGGAAAGGAGAACTGAACGAGGCCGGCCTGCGTGAAGTGGGTCGTGAATTACGCAAGGCCCACTGGGACTTGCAGAAAGAGGCTGGCATCGAGTTGCTGCCGGTGGGCGATTTCGCCTGGTACGACCAGGTGCTGACCCACTCGCTGATGTTCGGGGTGATCCCCGAGCGCTTCCGTCCGCATGACGGCAAGGCCAGCCTGCAGACCTTGTTCGGCATGGCCCGTGGCGTCAGTGACAGCTGCTGCGGCGGTGCACACGCGCAGGAAATGACCAAGTGGTTCGACACCAACTACCACTACCTGGTCCCGGAATTCAGCGTTGATCAACAATTCCAGCTCGGTTGGGAACAGTTGTTCGAAGAAGTCGAAGAAGCCCGCGCCCTCGGCCATCACGTCAAACCGGTGATCATCGGCCCGCTGACGTACCTGTGGCTGGGCAAGGCCAAAGGCGCCGAGTTCGACAAGCTGGAACTGCTTGATCGCCTGCTGCCGCTGTACGGGCAGATCTTCGCGCGGCTGGCCGCCCTTGGTGTGGAATGGGTGCAGATCGACGAGCCGATTCTGGTGCTTGATCTGCCGCAGGAATGGAAGAACGCTTTCGAGCGTGCCTACAACCAGATTCAGCGTGATCCGTTGAAGAAACTGCTCGCCACCTACTTCGGTGGTCTGGAAGAAAACCTCGGTCTGGCGGCGAACCTGCCGGTCGACGGTTTGCACATCGATCTGGTGCGTGCGCCGGACCAGTACCCGACCATCCTTGATCGCCTGCCGGCCTATAAAGTGCTGTCGCTGGGTGTGGTCAACGGCCGCAACGTCTGGCGCTGCGATCTGGAACATGCGCTGGCGACTTTGCAGCATGCGCATGAGCGTCTGGGTGATCGCCTGTGGGTCGCGCCATCGTGCTCGCTGCTACACAGCCCGGTGGATCTGGGCCGCGAAGACAAACTCGATGCGGAACTGAAAAGCTGGCTGGCGTTTGCCGTACAGAAGTGCGAAGAAGTCGCGGTGCTGGCGCAGGCAGTCAACGAGCCGGAAGCGCCGAAAGTATTGCGCGCCTTGACCCAAAGCCGCTCGGTACAGGCCAGCCGCGCCGCCTCGCCACGTATCCACAAGCCGGCGGTGCAGGCCCGTGTCGCAGCCATTACGGCGCAGGACAGCCAGCGCCAGTCGCCGTTTACCCAACGCATCGCCAAACAGCGCGCCGGCCTCGATCTGCCGCTGTTCCCGACCACGACTATCGGTTCGTTCCCGCAAACCGCGTCGATCCGGCTGGCGCGTCAGTCGTTCAAGCAGGGTAAATTGAGCAAGGCCGAATACACCGAAGCCATGCACAGCGAGATCCGCCACGCCGTGCAAATCCAGGAGCAACTGGGCCTCGACGTGCTGGTGCACGGTGAAGCCGAGCGCAACGATATGGTCGAGTACTTCGCCGAGCAGTTGGATGGCTACGTGTTCACCCGTTTCGGCTGGGTGCAGAGCTACGGTTCGCGCTGCGTGAAACCGGCGGTGATCTTCGGCGACCTGAGTCGCCCGCAAGCCATGACCGTGGAGTGGATCCGCTACGCTCAGGGCCTGACCGGCAAGGTCATGAAAGGCATGCTGACCGGCCCCGTGACCATGCTGATGTGGTCGTTCCCCCGCGAAGACGTGTCTCGTGAAGTGCAGGCGCGGCAGCTGGCGCTGGCGATCCGTGACGAAGTGGTCGATCTGGAAGCCGCCGGGATCAGGATCGTGCAGATCGACGAAGCCGCATTCCGCGAAGGTCTGCCGTTACGTCGAGCGCAGTGGCAGCACTATCTGGCTTGGGCGACCGAGGCGTTCCGCCTGTGCGCCTCTGGTGTGCGTGACGAAACCCAGATCCACACGCACATGTGCTACAGCGAATTCAATGATGTGATCGAGTCCATCGCGGCGATGGATGCCGACGTGATCACCATCGAAACCTCGCGTTCGGACATGGAGCTGCTGGAGGCGTTCGAGGCCTTCGATTACCCGAATGAGATCGGCCCGGGCGTCTACGATATCCACTCGCCTCGCGTTCCCGATGCTGCGGAAATGGCCAACCTGTTGCGCAAAGCGGCGCAGCGGATTCCGGCAGAGCGGTTGTGGGTCAACCCCGATTGCGGCTTGAAAACCCGTGGCTGGCCGGAGACCGAGGCGGCGTTGGTGCACATGGTCACCGCAGCCCGCCAGTTGCGCAAAGAACTGGCCTGAGGAGACAAATCAAAACCCTGTGGGAGCGAGCCTGCTCGCGAAGGCGGCGTGTCAGTCGAGTAATGTTTCGCTGATACGCCGCTTTCGCGAGCAGGCTCGCTCCCACAATGGGATTAGTGATCGGTCAGTGACGGCTCATCAAACCGTGCAGCACACCCAGACGCAGCCCCGGTTCCGACGGCACCATCTGCGAAATCCCGAACACCTTGAACGCCGCCAGCATCAGCACTAGTCCACCGGGCAGAATGCTCTGACGATGCGGCTGCAAGCCTGCGAGTTTCAACTGCTGCACGTTCTTCACCTTCAGCAGCAACAGCGACAGGCGCAACAACCCGCCATAGGTAATGCCGTCCTGACCGAAGTCATTCAAGCGATTGGCCTTGAGCACTTTCGCCAGCATCCGCGCCGTACCGGACGAACCAATAGTCTGCTGCCAGCCTTGCGCACGATAGCGGCGGGCGACTTTCTCGAATTGCAGGATTGCCACGCGTTCGGCTTCTTGCAGGGCGTCGGGGGCAATGCGTCCGTCCGGGAAATAGCGTGCGCCCAGTGTGCCGCTGCCGATGGCGATGCTTTCGGTGAGCAGTGGTTGCGAACCCTGGCCGAGAATCAACTCGGTGGAACCGCCGCCGATGTCGACCACCAGGCGCATGTCTTCAGCGCCTGGCAGGGTGTGGGCGACGCCGGCATACACCAGTCGCGCCTCTTCATGGCCGGAGATGACGTCGATGCGAAACCCCAGATGGCGTTCGGCACTGTGCAGAAACAACTGCGCATTATCGGCCTCGCGCACCGCACTGGTCGCCACAGCGCGCACCTTGCCGGCTTCAAACCCGCGCAGTTTCTTGCCGAACCGCGCCAGCGCCTGCCAGCCACGATCCAGCGCCATTTCGTCCAGGGCGCCGCCGTCAAAGCCCTCGGCCAGCCGCACCGGTTCACGCAGGGTTTTCACTTCCTGAATCATTAAGCCTTTTCGACTGCGCACCGACTGGCCGATCATCAGGCGAAACGCATTCGAGCCCAGGTCGATGGCGGCAAACAGCGAGGCGTCTTCTTTCATGGGAATCCCTGCAAAGCATCCGTCGAAGGCTCAAGACGGTTTGCGAGGATTCTGCGGCGCGCTTGATGACATCCTGATGACGGGGCAGGGGCGATTCAGTGAATAGTCGGCTGTCATGACAGTGTCATTATCCGGCGACTATCCTGACCCCAATACATCGCGTGTTCTTAAAGTTTTCGCTGCCTCTTTTGGCAGCTTTTTTTTGCCTGAAATTCCACACGTATCCCCCAAAACCAACACAAATCCCTGTAGGAGCTGCCGCAGGCTGCGATCTTTTGACTTTGTTTTTGAAGATCAAAAGATCGCAGCCTGCGGCAGCTCCTACACGGTTATGTCGGTAGGTTTGCGGAGGGTATTTGCAATTCGGCGTGAGGGGTGGCTAATATACGATCCATATACACTTCGTATCGGATTCACATATGGGCATCGTAAAGATTTCAGAAGACATGCACGAGAACCTGCGCATCTCCAGCAATGCGCTCAGCCGCTCGATCAACGCGCAGGCCGAGCACTGGATGCGCATCGGCATGCTCGCCGAGCTGCACCCCAACCTCGACCACAGCGCCATTTGCCGCTTGCTGATCCGCGCCGAACAGAACGGCGGGCTGGATCTGCATCAACTGACTCAGGAAGCCGTCAGCGCATGAGAAACCAGATCAAGATCAATACCCCCGCCGAAATCGCCCAGTCCCGCGCGGCCGGCAAACTGGCCGCCGACGTGCTGGCGATGCTGGTGCCCCATGTGAAGGCCGGCGTGACCACCGATGAGCTGGATCGGTTGTGCAACGACTACATCGTCAATGTGCAGAAAGCGATTCCGGCCAACGTCGGTTATCACGGCTTCCCGAAAACCGTCTGCGCCTCGGTCAACGATGTGGTGTGCCACGGCATCCCGTCGGGCACGCCGCTGAAGGACGGCGACATCGTCAACCTCGACATCGCGGTGATCAAGGACGGCTGGTTCGGCGACACCAGCCGCATGTACGTGGTCGGCGAGGTGACGCCTGAGGCGCAGCACCTGATCAAGACCACCTACGACGCCATGTGCGCGGGCATTCGCATGGTGCGTCCGGGCGCGACACTGGGCGACATCGGCCATGCGATCCAGAGCCTGGCGGAGAAAGAAGGTTTCAGCGTGGTCCGCGAGTATTGTGGCCACGGGATCGGCAAGGTCTACCACGATGAGCCGCAGATCCTGCATTACGGCTTTCCCAATCAGGGCCTGAAGCTCAAGGCGGGGATGATCTTCACCATTGAGCCGATGCTCAATGCCGGCAAGCGCCATGTGAAGAACATGCCGGACGGCTGGACGGTGCTGACCAAAGACGGCTCGCTGTCGGCGCAGTGGGAGCATATGGTCGCGGTGACCGACACCGGTTTCGAAATCCTCACCGCCTGGCCGGATCAGATTGAAGGGTTTGCACCGATTAGCTAAGCGCCACAAAAAAACTGTGGGAGCGGGCTTGCTCGCGAAGGCGGTGTGTCATTCAACATAAACAGTGACTGACACACCGCCTTCGCGAGCAAGCCCGCTCCCACAGTAGTGATGCAATGTCATGTAGGAGCTGCCGCAGGCTGCGATCTTTTGATCTTGAAAAGCACAATCAAAAGATCGCAGCCTGCGGCAGCTCCTACACGGATTCTCAGTGTGAGCCGGCGGCTTTATTGAGGTCGCTTTCAGTCCATTCGGTGTAGACGCACGCGTCTGCAGTGGCCCAGCGCACGTGCACCGGATCACCGGCCTTGAGCGGCATGCCGGCGGCGGACAATGCCTTCACCGTCATCGAAGTCCCGCCCGACGTCACCACGCTGCAAGTCTGGCTTTCGCCAAGAAACAACACTTCCACCACCTTCGCTGAAACCTCATTCCAACCCGACGGCAGCGGTTCGCTGATCGCTTGTGAAGCGCTCAACGCCACAGCCTTTTCCGGGCGCACCATCAGCAGCACATCCTGCTCGGTGTGCAAGCCGGCAGTCAGTCGAATTGACAACGACTGCCCCTCGAAACTTGCCGCCGCATTGCCTTGGGCCTTGAGCTTGAGAAAGTTCGAGTTGCCGAGGAACGACGCGACAAATGCATTCGGCGGGTTCTGATACAGGTCATAACCGCTGCCCAGACCAACAATCTTGCCGTGACTGAAAATCGCAATGCGCTGCGACAAACGCATCGCTTCTTCCTGATCGTGGGTCACGTAGACGATGGTGATGCCCAGGCGCCGATGCAGTTGGCGCAGTTCATCCTGCAAGTCTTCACGCAGTTTTTTGTCCAGCGCTCCGAGCGGTTCGTCCATCAGCAGAATGCGTGGCTCGTAGACCAGCGCCCGGGCGATGGCGACGCGTTGCTGCTGGCCGCCAGAGAGTTGCGAAGGGCGGCGATGGGCGAACTGTTCGAGCTGCACCAGTTTCAACATCGCATCGACACGCTTGTCACGCTCGGCGGCGGCGAGTTTGCGGATCGCCAGCGGGAAGGCGATGTTGTCGCGCACCGACAGATGCGGGAACAGCGAATAGCGCTGGAACACCATGCCAATGTCGCGCTTGTGCGGCGGCACGTTGACCAGCGACTGACCGTTGACCAGGATCTCGCCGCTGCTCGGGGTTTCAAACCCGGCGAGCATCGACAGCGTGGTGCTTTTGCCCGAGCCGCTGGAGCCGAGGAAGGTCAGGAACTCACCGTCCTTGATGTCCAGCGAGATGTTGTCGACGGCGGCAAAGTCGCCGTAGTGCTTGTTCAGATTGCGCAGGCTGACCAGGGGTTTGTCGTTCTGCTGGGATGCGTCTTTGATCACGGCACTCATGTCGTACTCCTGGGCGCTCAGGCGCTGATTTCGTTGCGCCGGCGCAATGCGGCGGCGATCACCATGACCAATACCGACAGGCCGATCAGCAGCGTCGAAGCGACGGCGATAACCGGGGTCAGGTCCTGGCGCAAAGTGGTCCACATTTTCACGGGAAGGGTTTGCAGAGTCGGGCTGGCCATCATCACGCTGAGCACCACTTCGTCCCACGACACCAGAAAGGCGAAGAGGGCGCCGGCGACCATGCCCGGACGAATCGCCGGAAAGGTCACCTTGAACACCGCTTGCAGGCGTGAGGCGCCGCAGATCACCGCTGCGTCTTCAATCGACTGATCGAACAGCTTCAGCGAGTTGATGATCGAGATGATGGTGAACGGCAGCGCGACGATCACATGGCTGACCACGAACGCAAACATGGTCCCGGTGTAACCGAGCTTGAGAAACAGCGCGTACACCGCCACCGCGATGATCACCAGCGGCACGATCATCGGCAGGGTGAACAGGCCGTAGAGCATTTCCCGACCGGGAAAACGCCCGCGTACCAGGGCAAACGCGGTTGGCAGACCGAGGGCCACGGCGCAGATCGTGGTCAGCACGGCGACCTTGAGGCTGGCCGCAGCGGCGTTCATCCAGTCGGCGTTGGAGAAGAACTGGCCGTACCATTTCAGCGTCCAGCCCGGCGGCGGGAACACCAGCCACTGCGACGAGCCGAACGACAGCAGGACGATGAACACGATCGGCAACAGCAGGAACAAGCCGATCAGGCCGGTGGTGGCGTAGAGCCCGAAACGCATCCGCCGGCTCATGGCATTGGGAGTCAGGAGCATCTCGGCTTACCTCGCGTTGCTGGCGCCAACCGGGGATTCCGGCTGAAGCTTCAGGTAGAAGTAGAACAGCACCAGGGTGATCGCGATCAGCAACGCGGCGCCGGCACTGGCCAGGCCCCAGTTGAGGAACGATTGCACCTGCTGAATGATGAACTCCGGCAGCATCATGTTCTGCGCCCCGCCGAGCAGCGCCGGGGTGACGTAGTAACCGAGCGACATCACGAACACCATCAACCCGCCGGACGCCAGGCCCGGCCGGCACAGCGGCAGGAACACCCGGAAGAAGTTGGTCCACGGACTGGCGCCGCAGATCGAGCCGGCCTGCAGGATCATTGGGTCGATGGCCTGCATCGTTGCCTGCAACGGCAGGACAATGAACGGGATCATGATGTAGCTCATGCCGATCACCACGCCGGTCAGGTTGTGCACCATTTCCAGCGGCTGATCGATGATCCCCAGCGCCATCAGCGCCTTGTTGATCACCCCCGAGGCCTGCAGCAATACCAGCCACGAATAGGTGCGGGCGAGCAGGCTGGTCCACATCGACAGCAGCACGATGTTGAGGATCCAGCGGCCCCAGCCGCGCGGCACCAGGGTGATCGCCCAGGCCAGCGGAAAGCCCAGCAACAGGCTGAAGATCGTCACCAGCCCGGCCACCGAAAAGGTGTTGAGCAGCACCCGTGCATACGCCGAGTTGGCGAACAGTTGTTCATAGTTGCCAAGGCCCGGGGTCGGTTCCAGCACACCGCGCAACAGCAGGCCAATCAACGGCGCGAGAAAGAACAGGCCGAGGAACAGCAGTGCCGGGACGAGGTTGCCGGCGCCGCGCCAGCGTTGTCTGAGGGACGGGGCTTGCGCCATTGCACTCGCCTTGCCTGTGGCCGGACCGGCAGCGCTCGCGGCGCTCCCGGTGGCAGTGGAGGGACGGGACGCGGTGGCCGCCATTTTCATTTGACCAGCCATTCGTTCCACCGTGTCGCGATGGCTTGACCGTTCTTGGCCCAGTACGCGAAATCAAGAGTGATCTGATCCTTAGCGTAGGCAGTCGGCAGGTTCGGGGCCAGCACCGAGTCCAGGCGCGCCACACTGTCGACGTTGACCGGGGCGTAGGCGGTCAGGTTGGAGAAGTCGGCCTGGCCTTTGGCACTGCTGGCGTTGGCCAGAAACTTCATCGCCGCGTCCTTGTTTTTCGAGCCTTTTGGAATGACCAGAATGTCGGCCATGACCAGGTTCTGTTTCCAGCTCACGCCGACGGGGGCGCCGTCCTCTTGCAGGGCGTGAATCCGGCCGTTCCAGAACTGGCCCATGCTTGCTTCACCGGAGGCCAGCAGTTGCTGCGACTGCGCGCCGCCGCCCCACCAGACGATGTCTTTCTTGATGGTGTCGAGTTTCTTGAAGGCGCGATCCAGATCCAGCGGGTAGAGCTTGTCGGCCGGCACGCCGTCGGCCAGCAGCGCCAGTTCGAGCACGCCGGGGCTTGGCCATTTGTACAGGGCGCGTTTGCCGGGGTAGGTCTTGGTGTCGAACAGCGCGGTCCAGTCTTGCGGCTTGGCCGCGCCGAGCTTGCCTTCGTTGTAGCCGAGGACGAAGGAGAAGAAGAACGAGCCGACACCGTAGTCGCTGACGAAACGCGGGTCGATCTTGTCGCGCTGGATGACTTTGAAATCGAGGGGTTCGAGCAGGCCTTCGGCGGCGGCGCGCAGGGCGAAGTCGGCTTCGACATCGACCACGTCCCACTGCACGTTGCCGCTTTCGACCATGGCTTTGAGTTTGCCGTAGTCGGTCGGGCCGTCCTGCACCACGGTGATGCCACTGGCCTTGCTGAACGGATCGGCCCAGGCCTGTTTCTGCGCATCCTGGGTGCTACCGCCCCAGCTGACGAAGTTCACGCTTTCGGCGGCCATTGCAGCCTGGCCGGTCACACTCAGCAGTCCCGCAAAAAGGATTGCGGTTGCAGCTTTGTTCAACACCATTTTCACGCCCTCATTGTTGTGTTTTTGAGCGGGCTTGCGTTGTTGCCCGCCTGTCGGGAGCAGTAGCCGGACGGATTTTCAGGTCGTTCGGTCTATGGAATATCATATTATGGTATTCCAAACTTTGTGCAAGCACTTTGCCTTACCGGTTATCTGGCGGATGTGTTTTTTGACCCATGAAGAATCTGTAGCGAACAAACATCCGTGGCGAGGGAGCTTGCTCCCGCTGGGTTGCGAAGCGACCCTGGCTTTTCTAAAGAGCTTGGGCCTGCTGCGCAGTCCAGCGGGGAGCAAGCTCCCTCGCCACAGGAAATCACCTGTGTCTGGGAGCTATTCGGTGAAGGGAATGCTCTCGACCACCTCCAGGTCATACCCGGTCAGCCCCGCATATTTGAGCGGCGGCCCCAGATGCCGCAGCTTGCCCACCCCAAGATTCTGCAGAATCTGCGCCCCGGTACCGACCTCGGAGTAAATCCGCGATTGCGAACGACTGAACTGTCGCGGCGGCTGGGTCAATTGCGGTACGCGCTCAAGCAATGCCTGGGACGATTCATGGTTGGCCAGCACCACCACGACGCCATGACCTTCAGCCGCGACCCGTTGCAGCGCCGCCCACAGCGTCCAGTTGCTCGGCCCGCTGTAATCGGCGCCGACCAGATCACGCAGCGGATCGATCACATGCACGCGCACCAGCGTCGGCTCCTCGCGGCGCAGATCGCCCATGACCATCGCCATGTGCACACCGCCCTCGATGCGGTCTTCAAAGGTGATCAGGCGGAACGTGCCATGCACCGTCGGCAGCTCGCGCTCGCCGATGCGTTCGACGGTGTGCTCGGTGCTCAGGCGATAGTGGATCAGGTCGGCGATGGTGCCGATCCTGATCCCGTGTTTGCGCGCAAACACTTCCAGATCCGGACGCCGGGCCATGGTGCCGTCATCGTTCATCACCTCGACAATCACCGAGGCCGGGGTGAAACCGGCGAGGCGGGCGAGGTCGCAACCGGCCTCGGTGTGGCCGGCGCGGGTCAGCACGCCACCTTCTTTGGCGCGCAGCGGGAAGATGTGTCCGGGCTGAACCAGATCTTCGGCGCGGGCGTCTTTTGCTACGGCGGCCGCGACTGTGCGCGCACGGTCAGCCGCAGAAATGCCGGTTGTGACGCCGACCGCGGCTTCAATCGACACGGTGAACGCGGTGCTGAACACGCTGCCATTGCTCGGCACCATTTGCTCAAGGCCCAGGCGTTGGCAGTGTTCGTCGGTCAGCGTCAGGCAAATCAACCCGCGCGCTTCACGGGCCATGAAGCTGATCGCCTCGGGTGTGCAGCAGTCGGCGGCCAGCAGCAGGTCGCCTTCGTTTTCCCGATCTTCGTCATCGACCAGCAGAACCATTTTGCCGAGGCGATAATCTTCGAGGATTTCTTCGATGCTGTTGAAGGCCATGCTGGACTCTCAGGGTTGGTTGCAAATAATATTGGTATACCATAATACAAAATCAACAAAGAGGTCACTATGAAGGCGTACTGGATTGCCCATGTGGATATCGACGATGCCGAGCACTACAGCCAATACACCCAGCGCGCACCGGCGGCCTTCGCCGCGTTCGGCGCAAAGTTTCTGGCCCGGGGCGGACGCAGCGAGGCGCTGGAGGGCAGGGCTACGCCTCAGCGTAGCGTGGTGATCGAGTTCGAGAGCTACGAGCAGGCGCTGGCGTGCTACCACTCGGCGGCGTATCAGGAGGCGAAAAGTTATCGCGAGGAATGGGCGCGGGCGGAGATCGTCATAGTCGAGGGCATTGCTCCACTTTAAGCAACACCCCAAATCCCCTGTGGGAGCGGGCTTGCTCGCGAAGGCGTCGTGTCAGTCGATAGACATGTCGAATGATTGACCGCATTCGCGAGCAAGCCCGCTCCCACACGGTGGGAGGTGGTGATCAGCGGATGAAGTGGATTTTCCCGCTGTCATCATTGCCCATATAGATCCCATACACCCCGGCCTGACGCTCCTCGATATAGCGCTCGAGAATCTGCCGGATCGCCGGGTAATAGATCTTGTCCCACGGAATGTCCTCGGGGGCGAAGAACTTGTAGTCCAGGGTCTCGGGGCCGAACTGGCCGGTGATCTCCAGCGCGAGGGCGCGGAAGATGATGTACACCTCGCTGATCTTCGGCACGCTGAAAATCGAATACGGCGAGACGATTTCCGCCCGCACGCCGCTTTCTTCCCAGACTTCACGCAGCGCCGCCTGCTCGGTGGTTTCGCCGCTTTCCATGAAGCCGGCCGGCAGCGTCCAGGTGCCCGGACGCGGCGGGATCGCCCGTTGGCACAAGAGGTACTTGCCGTCCTGCTCGATGATGCAGCCGGCGATGATCTTCGGATTGACGTAGTGGATGTAGCCGCAGCCGCGGCACATCAGGCGCTCGTGCGTATCGCCCGGCGGCACCTGCTGACCGAGGTCAGGTCCACCGCATTTCGGGCAAAAGCTCGGGCTGAACATGTCACTGACCTATGCGCGGTTCTTTCAGCGCGATCGGCAGGGTGATGTTCGGCGTGGCGCCGGTCTCTTCCTGTTTGCGCTTGAGGTAATCGAGGGCCACGGCGGCCGCCGCGCGCACGTGATCGACACAGGCCTGATGCGCCGCCAACGCATCACCGCTCTTGATCGCCTCGACCATTTTCTCCATTTCCTGATTACTCGCGCCGCGACGGTTTTCCTGGGACACCGAGGTCGCCCGCAGATAGCTGATGCGCGCCTGCAACTGGCGCAACTGAGTGGCCGCAACATGGTTGCCCGAGCCTTCGAGCAGCACGTCGTAGAAGCCCTGCACCGAGTCGATCACCTGTTGCAGTTCGCCGTCCTTGAGCGCCTTGCGGTTCTCGTCGAGGGCTTTTTCCAGGGCCTTGATGTCCTTGGCCTTGGCGCGCAGGGTAAACAGCTGGACGATCAGGCCTTCGAGCACGCAGCGCAGCTCATAGATGTCGACCGCATCGGCGAGGGTGATGATCGCAACGCGCGGGCCTTTGGCATCGGCGAACTCGACCAGACCTTCGGACTCCAGGTGACGCAAGGCTTCGCGCACCGATGTACGGCTGACACCGAGGCGATCGCACAGATCGCGCTCGACCAGACGATCGCCGGGCATGAGCTGAAAATTCATGATCGCGCTACGCAGTTTATCCAGCACGATTTCGCGCAGGGTAACGGGGTTGCGATTGACCTTGAAGCTGTCGTCGAGTGGCTGGCGTTTCATGGGGTCCGCTCTTTAAGTTGGCTGTCCATGCCAGACGGGCATCTAAACAGCCGAAGGGTTAACTGGAGGCCTCGGCGTCGGCTTCGGCGAAGGCCTCACGGGCGAGCCGGAAGCTGTCCACGGCTGCCGGGACGCCGCAATAAATACCGACCTGAAGCAGAATTTCGCGTATTTGCTCACGACTCAGGCCGTTACGCAAGGCGCCGCGCACATGCAGCTTGAGTTCATGCGGGCGGTTGAGCGCCGAGATCATCGCCAGGTTGATCATGCTGCGCTCCTTGAGCGACAAACCCTCACGCCCCCAGACATGGCCCCAGCAATATTCGGTGACCATTTCCTGCAGCGGACGAGTGAAGTCGTCGGCGTTCTCTATGGAGCGCTGCACGTAGGCTTCGCCCAGGACCTGGGTGCGGATCTTCAGGCCTTTTTCGTACTTTTCGTTACTCATCATTCCTCCTGTCACCCTGGTTCTCCTTGTGGGAGCGGGCTTGCTCGCGAATGCGTCGTGTCAGTCGACATCAATGTTGAATGATCCACCGCATTCGCGAGCAAGCCCGCTCCCACATTGGGATTTGGTTGTGTTAATCAGGCCAGGGTAGGCAACGGCCCGAGCTTGCCCTTGTGATAAATCATCGGCGTCACCGGCTGTTCAGGCAGGATCAGGTTCTTCACCGCGCCGACAATGATCGCGTGATCACCACCGTCGTATTCACGCCACAACTCGCACTCGATGATCGCCGTGGCCTTGGCGAGGATCGGGTTACCCAGTTCGCTCAAATGCCACTGGATGTCTTTGGCCTTGTCCTTGCCCTTACCCGCGAAGGCGTAGGCCTCGGCGGTCTGGTCGGCGGACAGCAAATGGATCGCGAATTTCTTGCTGTCGCGCAGCACCGGGTAGGTGTCGGAGGCGTAGTTGGGGCAGAACAGCACCAGCGCCGGATCAATCGACAGCGCGCTGAAAGCGCTGGCTGTGATGCCGACGATGGCGCCCTCCGGGTCGAGGGTGGTGACCACCGTGACTCCGGACGGAAACGAGCTCATGACGTCTTTGTAAATGCCGGGTTCGATCATGTCGCAGGACTCCTAGCGCATCACAAACGGATCAGGCATCGGAGCCTGAGAGAGATTGATCCACACCGTTTTCAGTTCGGTGTAGGCCAGCACCGAGTCGATGCCGCTTTCGCGTCCATAGCCACTGTTCTTGAAGCCGCCGATCGGCGCCATTGCCGACACTGCGCGGTAGGTGTTGACCCAGATGATCCCCGAGCGCACGTCGCGCGCCAGGCGATGGGCGCGGCCCAGATCACGGGTCCAGATGCCGGCGGCGAGGCCGAACTGCGAGTCGTTGGCGATCGCCAGTGCCTCAGCTTCATCTTTGAAGCGAATCACCGAAGCCACAGGGCCGAAGACTTCTTCCTGCATGATCTTCATCGAGTTGCGGTCGCACTCGAACAGCGTCGGCTCGTAGAACCAGCCGTCACCCAGATCCGCCGGACGCTTGCCACCGGTACGCAACCGCGCGCCTTCAGCGATGGCGTCGGCCACCAGACCTTCGACCACCGCCAGTTGTTGCGCAGTGGCCATCGGGCCCATTTCGCTGTGGTCTTCCTGCGGGTTGCCGATGCGGATGCGCTGAGCGCGTTCCACCAGTCGGTTGACGAACTCGTCGTAGATTTCGTCCTGCACCAACAAACGTGAGCCGGACACGCAGCTCTGGCCCGAGGCCGCATAGATCCCGGCAATCGCGCCGTTGATCGCGCTGTCCAGATCGGCGTCGGCGAAGATGATGTTTGGCGACTTGCCGCCCAGTTCCAGCGACAGCTTGGCGAAGTTCTCGGCGCTGCTGCGCACCACATGCCGGGCCGTGGCCGCGCCGCCGGTAAAGGCGATCTTGCGGATCAGCGGATGGCGGGTGAGGGCGGCGCCGGTGCTCGGGCCGTAACCGGTGACGACGTTGACCACGCCCGGCGGAATTCCGGCTTCGAGGGCCAGTCGCGCCAGCTCAAGGATGGTCGCCGAAGCGTGCTCGGACGGCTTGATCACGATGGTGTTGCCGGCGGCGAGGGCCGGCGCCAGTTTGATCGCGGTCAGGTACAGCGGGCTGTTCCACGGAATGATCGCGGCGACCACACCCATCGCTTCGTGCACGGTGTAGGCAAACAGGTCGGGCTTGTCCAGCGGCAGGGTGCCGCCTTCGAGCTTGTCGGCCAGGCCTGCGGTGTAGTGGAAGAACTCCGGCAGATAGCCGACCTGACCACGGGTTTCGCGGATCAGTTTGCCGTTGTCGCGGCTTTCCAGCTGGGCCAGTTGTTCCTTGTTTTCCGCGATCAGGTCACCGAGACGCCGCAGCAGCTTGCCGCGAGCGGTGGCGGTGAGGCCGCGCCAGGCCGGGCTGTCGAATGCCGTTTGTGCGGCTTGCACGGCGCGTTCGACATCGGCTTCATCGGCGTCGGGCAGTTCGGCCCAGGCTTGCGCGCTGGCCGGGTTGAGGCTTTCGAAGGTCTTGCCGGAGAGGGCGTCGACCCATTCTCCGCCGATGCACATCTGGAAGCGTGCGAGTGTCATGCAACGATCCCCTTTATTTGATTTTGTCGGGAGTGTGCGAATTCGAGAAATTCCAGCAGCGTCTGGTTGACCAGCCGCGGCGACTCTACCGGCATCATATGCCGTTGCTCGGGCAGCACCGCAATCTTCGCACCGGGAATGCGCCGGGCCAGTTGCTCGGCCATTTCCGGGGTGGACCCAGGGTCGAGTTCGCCGGTGGCGATCAGCGTCGGCGCCTGAATGCTGCCGAGGTCGTCGGCGCGGTACATGTCCTGGGTGGCGAACAATTCGTAGGTGGTCAGGTAACCCTGCGGGTCATTGCCGGCCAGGGTCTGACGGATGGCCGCGATCTGCGCCGGGTTGGCCGCCTGATACTCGCGGCTGAACCAGCGTGACAGCGCCGCTTCGGCGTTAGCATCTGGCCCGTGTTCGGCCGCCTGCGCGGTGCGGGCGATGACCCCGGCGCGTTGTTCTTCGCTGCGGTTGAACACGCTGTTCAGTACCACCAGGCTTTTCAGGCGCTCCGGGTAGTGCAGGGCAAACGCCCGCGCCACCAGGCCGCCCATGGAGAAACCGATCACCGCTGCCTGGGGCAGATTCAGGTGATCGAGCAGCTCGAGCAACTGATCGGCATAACCGAGCAGGCTGGTGCCGCTGGCCGGGCGCGGACTGGCGCCGTGGCCGAGCATGTCGTAGGCGATCACCCGGTATTGGGCAGACAGGCCAACGATCTGGCCGCCCCACATTTCTTTGTTCAGGCCCACGCCGTGGATCAAGACCACGGGCTGGCCTTGGCCGGTCGCCAGGTAACTGGTGCCAGCCGGGGTGAGTTCAGCGGTGAGCCGAATCATGGAGCGCTCCTGCAATGCCTTTTTATTGTGATTACTGGGCTTTTTCGGCGGCCAGTTCTTCCAGATCGATGTAGCGGTTGCCGATGCGCGGGTGCAGGCGACCACCGTCGGCGCAGCCGAGCACGACGACGATTTCGTCGGCACGCGGAGCGTCTTCGATCTGCATTTCCAGAGTGATGTAGTGCGAACGCAGGCCTTCGTCGTCCTTGTGCATCATCGGGATCTGAATCGAAGTGCCGGGGCCGCCGCGCTTGTTGGTGAAGCTCAGATAGCTCTTGGCCTTGACCGCTTCGCGGTAGTGGTTGCCGAAACGCAGGGTGTGGATCACCGCCGAGGCGTGTTCGATCTCGCCGTCGGCGCCGACCACTGCCGCTTTGCCGTACGCCTCGATCTTCTCGGCGCCGCCGATGATGCCCACCAGACGCTCGACCATCATTGCGCCGAGCTCGGAGCAGTTGGCGCGGATCTGCGGTTTCAGATCCTCGACGAAGCCGTTGCCGACCCACGGGTTCTTTATCAACACGGCCAGGCCGACCATGGTCACTGGCTTGTCAGTCGCCTTGCCGCCTTCGATGAAGGTTTCTTCGACATAGCTGACGATCTTGCGAATTTCGAAACTCATGAGCTGCTCCGTAGGGGATTGAGAGTGTCTGTGCGTCTGATGGTATACCATAATACCGATCGTGCAAGTCCCCCACGCAAGATTTGCCGCATCCATCCGGCGAATGGCGGTGTATTCATCCGCCAGCCCATCAATCTGCCATTACGCGATATCGATGTAGGAGCTGCGGCACGCTGCGATCTTTTGATCTTGTTTTTAAAGACCCAGATCAAAAGATCGCAGCGTGCCGCAGCTCCTACAGGGGTTTGTGTCGGGCCCATCCGGTTAACAAAAGATAACGTGGCGCCGATTGTCAGACGTTTCCAAAGCCCGATAGGATGAGCCAGCTTCCCAAGGCGCTCTGGACTGCGGGTTTCACGGCTATGCTTGTGACCTGTCAGTCACCCCGAGCACCCTTGCGGCGCCCTAAGGCCCGATGGCCTAACAATAATAAATAGGGGAAGGTCTATGAGTCGTTGCCGCCCGCCGGCGTTTCGCAACACCGCGTTGCTGGCCACAGCACTCACCCTGCTGGGCTGTGCTGTCTTGTCGGCACCCGTGCTGGCCGCCGAAGCGCCAGCCGACGGGGTGTATTCCACCGAATCGGCCAAAGCCGCAAAAAGCCTGATGCTCGATGTCGTCCACGCCGGCCAGCGTCTGGTGGCGGTCGGTGATCGCGGGCACATTCTCTATTCCGACGACCAGGGCAAGACCTGGACCCAGGCCAAGGTGCCAAGCCGGCAACTGCTGACGGCGGTGTATTTCGTCGATGACAAACACGGCTGGGCGGTCGGCCACGACGCGCAGATCCTCGCCAGCGAAGACGGCGGCCTGACCTGGAACAAACAGTTCGAAGACCTCAAGCGCGAAGCGCCGCTGCTCGACGTCTGGTTCCAGGACGTCAACCACGGCGTTGCGGTCGGCGCCTACGGTGCGCTGCTGGAAACCACCGACGGCGGCAAGCACTGGCAAGACGTCAGCGACCGCCTCGACAACCAGGACCAGTTCCACCTCAACGCCATCGCGGCGGTCAAGGACGCCGGGCTGTTCGTCGTCGGAGAGCAAGGCAGCATGTTCCGCTCCCCGGACTGGGGCCAGACCTGGGAAAAACTCCAAGGCCCGTATCAAGGCTCGCTGTTCGGCGTGATCGGCACCGCGCAGGCGCAAACCCTGTTGGCTTATGGCCTGCGCGGCAACCTCTATCGCTCCAGCGACTTCGGCAGCACCTGGCAGCAGGTCGAACTCAAGGCCGCGCGCGGTGCGCTGGAGTTCGGTCTGTCCGGCGCGACGTTGCTCGCCGACGGCTCGATCGTGATCGTCGGCAACGGCGGCTCGGTGATCAGCAGCAGCGACAACGGCGAAACCTTCAGCGTGTTCAACCGCCCGGACCGCATCTCGCTGTCCTCGGTGACAGCGGCCGGCGACGGCAACCTGATTCTGACCGGGCAGGGCGGCGTGCATACCACGCAGCCGAACGGCGCCGAGATCAATAATAAGAAGGCGGGGCTATGACTTCCTTGAGCACTCATCATCAGGACAAAGCGACGTTCCTCGAACGTCTGATTTTCAACAACCGCCCGGCCGTGATCCTGATCTGCCTGGTGGTCAGTGTCTTCCTGTTCTGGCAGGCCACGCTGATCCGGCCGTCCACCAGTTTCGAAAAAATGATCCCGCTCAAGCATCCATTCATCGAGAAGATGATGGAGCACCGCAACGATCTGGCGAACCTGGGCAACACCGTGCGCATTTCGGTGGAAGCCAAGGACGGCGACATCTTCTCCAAGGAGTACATGGAGACCCTGCGGCAGATCAACGATGAGGTGTTCTACATCTCCGGCGTCGACCGTTCCGGCCTCAAGTCGCTGTGGAGTCCGAGCGTACGCTGGACCGAAGTGACCGAAGAGGGCTTTGCCGGCGGTGAAGTGATTCCGCAAAGCTACGACGGCTCGCCGGACAGCCTCGACATGCTGCGCAACAACGTCCTCAAGTCGGGGCAGGTCGGGCGCCTGGTGGCCAACGATTTCAAATCGAGCATCGTCGACATCCCGCTGCTGGAGTCCTACCCGGACCCGCAGGATCAGGGCAAGCTACTCGCGCTGGACTATCGCCAGTTCTCCCATGAACTCGAAGACAAGATCCGCAACAAGTTCGAAGCGCAGAACCCCAACGTCAAGATCCACATCGTCGGCTTCGCGAAAAAGGTCGGTGACCTGATCGACGGGCTGGTGATGGTGGTGATGTTCTTCGGCATCGCTTTCGTCATCACCCTGATCCTGCTGCTGTGGTTCACCAACTGCCTGCGCAGCACCGTGGCGGTATTGAGCACCACGCTGGTGGCGGTGGTCTGGCAACTCGGGCTGATGCACTTCTTCGGTTTCGGCCTGGATCCGTATTCGATGCTGGTGCCGTTCCTGATCTTCGCCATCGGCATTTCCCACGGCGTGCAGAAAATCAACGGGATCGCCCTTCAATCCAGTGAGGCGGACAACGCCCTGACCGCCGCGCGGCGCACCTTCCGGCAACTGTTCCTGCCAGGGATGATCGCGATTCTCGCCGACGCCGTGGGCTTCATCACCCTGCTGATCATCGACATCGGGGTGATCCGCGAGCTGGCGATCGGCGCGTCCATCGGCGTGGCGGTGATCGTGTTCACCAACCTGATCCTGCTGCCGGTGGCGATTTCCTATGTCGGCATCAGCAAGCGCGCGATTGCCAAGAGCAAAAAGGACGCGAATCGCGAACATCCGTTCTGGCGCTTCCTGTCGAACTTCGCCAGCCCGAAAGTCGCACCGATCTCCATCGCTTTGGCGCTGATCGCCTTCGGTGGCGGCCTCTGGTACAGCCAGAACCTGAAAATCGGCGACCTCGACCAGGGTGCGCCGGAGCTGCGCCCGGACTCGCGCTACAACAAGGACAACAACTTCATCATCAACAACTACTCCACCAGTTCCGATGTGCTGGTGGTGATGGTCAAGACGGCCACCGAAGGCTGCTCGCGCTACGAAGCGATGGCGCCGATCGACGAGCTGATGTGGAAGATGCAGAACACCGAGGGCGTGCAGTCGGCGATCTCGCTGGTGACCGTGTCCAAGCAGATGATCAAGGGCATGAACGAGGGCAACCTGAAATGGGAAACCCTGTCGCGCAACCCGGACGTGCTGAACAACTCGATTGCCCGTGCCGATGGCTTGTACAACAACAGCTGTTCGCTGGCGCCGGTGTTGATCTTCCTCAATGACCACAAGGCCGAAACACTCGACCGTGCAGTGCATGCGGTGCAGGAATTCGCCAAGGCCAACAACAAGGACGGCCTGGAATTCATCCTCGCCGCCGGTAACGCCGGGATCGAAGCGGCCACGAACGAGGTGATCAAACAGGCCGAGCTGACCATCCTGATTCTGGTGTACATCTGCGTCGCGGTGATGTGCATGATCACCTTCCGTTCATGGGCGGCGACCCTGTGCATCGTCCTGCCGCTGGTGCTGACCTCGGTGCTCGGCAACGCGCTGATGGCGTTCATGGGTATCGGCGTCAAGGTCGCGACCCTGCCGGTGGTGGCGCTGGGCGTGGGGATTGGCGTGGACTACGGGATCTACATCTACAGCCGTCTGGAGAGTTTCCTGCGCGCGGGTCTGCCGTTGCAGGAAGCCTATTACCAAACCCTGAAATCCACCGGTAAAGCGGTGCTGTTCACTGGTCTGTGCCTGGCCATCGGTGTGTGCACCTGGATCTTCTCGGCGATCAAGTTCCAGGCCGACATGGGCCTGATGCTGACCTTCATGCTGCTGTGGAACATGTTCGGTGCGCTGTGGCTGTTGCCGGCGCTGGCGAAATTCCTGATCAAACCGGAGAAAATGGCGGGGCAGAAGGGCAACTCGCTGTTTGCGCACTGATCCGGATGCCAGAAACGACAAAGCCGCAACCTTAAGGTTGCGGCTTTTTTTATCCAGTGAACATCACACCATTCAAAATGTGGGAGCGGGCTTGCTCGCGAAAGCGGTGTGCCAGTCATAACATGCTTTGCTGACACTCCGCATTCGCGAGCAAGCCCGCTCCCACAGGGGATTTTGGGTGTGTCAGGTGAGTTCTGTGCCAAGCACGACACTTAGAGCACTGCGCGCATCATCCAACTGCACCAGCGTCGCATGGCGGGCGCCGAGGGCATCACGGTTCTCAATCGCCGTAAGAATCGCCTTGTGCCTCGGCAACGCCAGCTCATGCAGGTTCGGCCGCTGATTGGAATGCTTCAACGCCTCGGCAATCGCCACCGAGAGCATGTTGCACAGGTTCGCCAACAGATCGTTATGGGTCGCGTCGGCGATGCGGCTGTGAAAGTCGAGGTCCGGTTGCAGCAAGGCTTCCGGGGTCGGTGCGGCTTCCATGCGTTGATAGGCTTCGCCGATGGCGGCAATGTCGGCCTCGGTCGCGTGCTGGGCGGCGAGGGCGGCAGCGGCCGGTTCGATGATGCTGCGCACGCTGGTCAGCACATTGAAGAACTCATTCTGCGGGCTGCTTTGCATCAGCCAGTGCAGCACATCCGGATCGAGCATGTGCCATTCGCGCCGGGCCTTGACCACCGTGCCGACACGCGGTTTGGAGTACACCAGTCCCTTGGCCACCAGCACTCGCGTGGCTTCACGCAACACCGGGCGGCTGACCGCGTATTCCTCGCACAACAGCGCTTCGGCGGGCAGTTTGTCGTCGGGCAAAAAACGTCCGGAGACGATCTGCATGCCCAGTTCCTGGACAATGCGCGAGTGCATGCTTTTGCGGTCGGAAGGTTTGCGGTAATCCATGGGGAACGGCGCGATCCTGAGCGATGGAGATGCCGCGCATCATAGCAGGCACGACACTGTATTGAGGCAGACACAGTAGCCAAATGTGGGAGCGGGCTTGCTCGCGAAAGCGGAGTGTCAGCCAAAAATATGGCACTGACACTCCCTCTTCGCGAGCAAGCCCGCTCCCACAATGGGAATGCATTCCAAGGTTGGAGCTGCCGCAGGTTCGGGCCGCGTGCGGACGATCTTTTGCTGTTAATGGGAGTGGCGCGGGACTTCAGCACCTCGGCAGCCGACCAGGAAATCAAAGTCACAGCCCTGATCCGCCTGCAGCACATGGTCGATGTACAACTGACGATAGCCACCGACCAGTAGCTGCTGCGGTGGCTGCAGATCGGCCATGCGCGCCGCCAGTTCGGCATCCGGAATGTCCAGATGCAAACGCCCGCTGGCGCAGTCCAGCTCGATCCAGTCGCCTTCCTGCACCGCCGCCAATGGGCCGCCGGCCGCCGCTTCCGGGGCGACGTGCAACACCACCGTGCCGTACGCGGTGCCGCTCATCCGCGCGTCGGAGATACGCACCATATCCGTCACGCCCTGCGCCAGAAGTTTGGCCGGCAAACCCATGTTGCCGACCTCGGCCATGCCCGGATAACCCTTCGGCCCGCAATTCTTCATCACCAGAATCGAATCTTTATCGACATCCAGTTCCGGATCGTTGATCCGCGCCTTGTACATATCGAAGTTCTCGAACACCACCGCACGACCGCGATGCTGCATTAATTCCGGCGTGGCGGCGGACGGTTTGAGCACGGCACCCAGCGGCGCCAGATTACCGCGCAACACGCAGATACCGCCGTCGGCGCGGATCGGATTGTCGAGGGTGCGGATCACCTCGTCCTCGCCATAGATCGGCGCGTCTTTGACGTTCTCGCTCAGCGTCTTGCCATTCACGGTCAGGGCATTCGGATTGGGGATCAGATTGGCCTCGCCGAGACGCCGCAGCACCGCCGGCAAGCCCCCGGCGTAGTAAAACTCTTCCATCAGGAAACGTCCGGACGGTTGCAGATCGACGATGGTCGGCATGCCGCGCCCGATGCGCGTCCAGTCGTCCAGATCCAGTTCGACGCCGATGCGACCGGCGATGGCTTTCAGGTGAATCACTGCGTTGGTCGAACCGCCAATGGCCGCGTTGACCCGAATGGCGTTTTCAAAGGCTTCCTTGGTCAGAATCTTCGACAGTCGCAAGTCTTCGCGCACCATCTCCACCGCGCGCATGCCGGACATGTGCGCTAACACGTAACGCCGCGCATCGACTGCCGGAATTGCCGCGTTGTGCGGCAACGACGTGCCCAGTGCTTCGGCCATGCAAGCCATGGTCGACGCGGTGCCCATGGTGTTGCAGGTGCCCGCCGAGCGTGACATGCCGCCCTCGGCCGCGAGGAAGTCGTCAATGGTGATAGTGCCGGCCTTGACCTGTTCGCTGAGCTGCCAGACCACCGTGCCGGAGCCGATGTCCTTGCCCTTGTGCTTGCCGTTGAGCATCGGCCCGCCGGTGACAACAATCGCCGGCACATCGCAACTGGCCGCACCCATCAGCAGCGCCGGAGTGGTCTTGTCGCAACCGGTCAGCAGCACCACGCCGTCAATCGGGTTGCCGCGAATCGCTTCTTCAACGTCCATGCTCGCCAGGTTGCGGGTGAGCATGGCGGTCGGGCGCAGGTTCGACTCGCCATTGGAGAACACTGGGAATTCCACCGGAAAGCCGCCAGCCTCGATCACCCCGCGTTTGACGTGCTCCGCAATCTGGCGGAAATGCGCGTTGCACGGGGTCAGTTCCGACCAGGTGTTGCAGATGCCGATGATCGGCTTGCCATGAAACTGGTGGTCGGCGATGCCCTGATTCTTCATCCAGCTGCGGTACATGAAGCCGTTCTTGTCGGCCGTGCCAAACCATTGGGCCGAGCGCAGGGTGGGTTTCTTCTCAGACATGATCGGTTCTCTTATTGTAAGACTATTGTTTGCGAGCCATGGCTAAACATAAGCGCAAAATCGCCGCTTTGGAAGTGTTGTTGGGTAATTAGTATTACTATATAGTCGTTTTCGACGGAGGGATTGGCCCTGGCGGTTTTCCGCGAGAGGCGTCCCCCGAGGTTCTATAAAAACAACAATCGGAGACCGATCCCATGAGCCAGAAACTGCGGCTTGTCCGGCGCATCACGCTGAAACTGATTCCCTTCCTGATCCTGCTGTACCTGATCGCTTACGTGGATCGCTCCGCCGTCGGCTTCGCCAAGCTGCACATGGGCGCCGACATTGGCATTGGCGACGCAGCCTACGGGCTCGGTGCCGGGCTGTTTTTCATCGGCTACTTTCTGCTCGAAATCCCCAGCAACCTGATGCTCGAACGCTTCGGTGCGCGGCGCTGGTTTGCGCGGATCATGATCACCTGGGGCGCGATCACCATCGGCATGGCGTTCGTCCAGGGCCCGCACAGTTTCTACGTGATGCGCTTTCTGCTCGGCGCGGCGGAGGCGGGCTTCTTCCCCGGTGTTCTGTACTACATCACCCAATGGTTTCCGGTGCGCCATCGCGGCAAGATCCTCGGCCTGTTCATCCTCTCCCAACCGATCGCGATGATGATCACCGGCCCGGTCTCCGGCGGCTTGCTCGGTATGGACGGCATCCTCGGTCTGCACGGCTGGCAGTGGCTGTTTATCGTCATCGGCACCCCGGCGATCCTCCTGACCTGGCCGGTATTGCGCTGGTTGCCCGACGGTCCGCAGAACGTGAAGTGGATGGATCAGGCCGAGAAAGACTGGCTGACCGGTGAACTGAAAAAGGATTTGCAGGAATACGGCCAGACCCGTCACGGCAACCCACTGCATGCGCTCAAAGACAAACGCGTGTTGCTGCTGGCGCTGTTTTACCTGCCGGTGACCCTGAGCATTTATGGCCTCGGCCTGTGGCTGCCGACGCTGATCAAACAGTTCGGCGGCAGCGATCTGGTGACCGGTTTTGTCTCGGCGGTGCCGTACATCTTCGGCATCGTCGGTCTGCTGATCGTGCCGCGCAGTTCTGACCGCATGAATGATCGCTACGGCCACCTCGCGGTGCTCTATGTGCTCGGCGCGATCGGTCTGTTCCTGAGTGCGTGGCTGTCACTGCCGGTGGCGCAACTGGCAGCGCTGTGCCTGGTGGCGTTCGCGCTGTTTTCCTGCACGGCGGTGTTCTGGACCTTGCCCGGGCGGTTCTTCGCTGGGGCGAGTGCGGCGGCGGGGATTGCGCTGATCAACTCGGTGGGCAACCTCGGCGGCTATATCGGGCCGTTCGTGATCGGCGCGTTGAAGGAGTACACCGGGAATCTGGCTTCGGGGCTGTATTTCCTCAGCGGGGTGATGGTGTTCGGTTTGATTCTTACAGTAATCGTCTACCGCGTGCTCGAGCGCAAACACGTGCTGCCAGCTGACCAGTTTGCCGCCAGCGCACGCGGCGCCACCCGAACCTGAATCGGCAGAACAACATGGAACCCATGTGGGAGCGGGCTTGCTCGCGAATGCGGTGGGTCAGCCACCATCATCGTTGAATGACACACCGCATTCGCGAGCAAGCCCGCTCCCACAATGGATCGGCGTCGAACTCAAGACTGGTTTACAGGAGAGGACATATGCATCTGGTTCAATTCGAATTAAGCAACGGCGAGCGCCGCGTCGGCGTGGTCGACAACGGTCTGATCCGCGAAGTACAGGACGCCCGCAGCGTACGCGATCTGGCCCTGGCCGCGATCGAGGCCGGCAATACCCTTGAACAGCAAGTTCAGACCCTCGGCCTGGGCATCAGTCATGACTATGCGCAGTTGCTCAAAGACCTGCGCATCCTGCCACCGCTGGACCATCCCGATCCGGCGCACCTGCTGGTCAGCGGCACCGGCCTGACGCACTTGGGCAGCGCCTCGGCGCGGGACAAGATGCACCAGCAGGCCGGCGACGAAGCGCAAATGACCGACACCATGCGCATCTTCAAATGGGGCGTGGAGGGCGGCAAGCCGGCGGCGGGGCAGGCCGGCGTGCAGCCGGAATGGTTTTACAAGGGCGACGGCGGCATCGTCGTGCGCCCCGGCGAGGCGTTCCCGTTGCCGCCGTTTGCCGAGGATGCCGGCGAGGAACCGGAAATGGCCGGGCTCTACGTCATTGGCCACGACGGCAAACCCTGGCGCCTCGGTTTCGCGGTGGGCAACGAGTTCTCCGACCACGTCATGGAGCGCAAGAATTACCTGTACCTGGCGCATTCGAAACTGCGCAGTTGCAGCTACGGCCCGGAACTGCGCACCGGCGAATTGCCGCAGCATCTGGCCGGCACCAGCCGCATCCTGCGCGACGGCGAAGTGCTGTGGCAGAACGAATTTCTCAGCGGCGAAGCCAACATGTGCCACAGCCTCGCCAACCTCGAATACCACCATTTCAAATACCGCCAGTTCCTGCGTCCTGGCGACGTGCACATCCACTTTTTCGGCACCGCGACCCTGTCGTTCGCCGATGGCATCCGCACCCAACCGGGCGACCGGTTCGAGATCAGCCAGGCCGAATTCGGCGCACCGCTGGTCAACGGCATCGCGCCCGTGGAAGCGGCTTTTCAACCGGACAGCATCGGCACCCTTTAAGGAGCTCCCATGACTCAGATTCTCGGTCACAATTACATTGGCGGACAGCGCAGCGCAGCCGGCAATGTCAAACTGCAAAGCGTCGACGCAACTACCGGCGAACAGCTGCCGTACGATTTCATGCAAGCGACTGAAGCCGAAGTCGATGCCGCCGCCAAAGCCGCCGCCGCCGCGTACCCGGCCTATCGCAGCCTGAGTTCCGAGCGCCGCGCGCAATTTCTCGAGGCGATTGCCGATGAGCTGGATGCGTTGGGTGATGATTTCGTGGCCGTGGTCTGCCGCGAAACCGCGCTGCCCGCCGGCCGGATTCAGGGCGAGCGCGGGCGTACCAGCGGCCAGATGCGCCTGTTCGCCAAGGTCTTGCGGCGCGGTGATTTCTACGGCGCGCGAATCGACCTGCCACTGCCCGATCGCCAGCCGTTGCCGCGTCCGGATCTGCGGCAATACCGCATCGGCCTCGGCCCGGTGGCGGTGTTCGGTGCGAGCAACTTTCCGCTGGCGTTTTCCACGGCCGGTGGCGATACCGCTGCGGCGCTGGCCGCCGGTTGCCCGGTGGTGTTCAAGGCGCACTCGGGTCATATGGCAACTGCTGAACGGGTCGCCGATGCACTGATTCGCGCTGCGGAAAAAACCGCGATGCCGACAGGCGTGTTCAACATGATCTACGGCGGTGGCGTCGGCGAATGGCTGGTCAAGCATCCGGCGATTCAGGCCGTCGGCTTCACCGGTTCGTTGAAGGGCGGGCGCGCACTGTGCGACATGGCTGCGGCGCGGCCGCAGCCGATTCCGGTGTTCGCCGAGATGTCGAGCATTAATCCGGTGATCGTTCTGCCGCAGGCGCTGGCCGTGCGTTCGGAAACCATCGCCCGCGACCTGACTGCGTCGGTGGTGCAGGGCTGTGGTCAGTTCTGCACCAATCCCGGTTTGGTCATTGGTATTCGCTCGCCGCAGTTCAGCGCGTTTGTGCAGCAAGTGGCCGGGCTGATCGGTGACCAACCGGCGCAGACCATGCTCAACGCCGGTACCCTCGGCAGCTACGGCGCAGGCTTGCAGAAACTCTTGGCGCACTCCGGGATCGAGCATCTGGCGGGCCATCCGCAGCAGGGCAATCAGGCGCAGCCTCAGTTATTCAAAGCCGATGTCAGCCTGTTGATCAACTCCGATGAAGTGCTGCAGGAGGAAGTGTTCGGCCCGACCACGGTGATCGTCGAAGTCGCGGACAAGGCCGAGCTGAGTGCGGCGCTGCTGGGCCTGCATGGGCAACTGACGGCGACGATTATCGGCGAGCTGGCCGACTTCGAACGCTTCCCGGAGCTGACGCCGTTGCTTGAGCAGAAAGTCGGGCGGATCCTGCTCAATGGTTACCCGACCGGGGTCGAGGTGTGTGATGCGATGGTGCATGGCGGGCCGTATCCGGCGACGTCCGATGCCCGTGGCACTTCGGTGGGGACGCTGGCGATTGATCGTTTCCTGCGTCCCGTATGCTTCCAGAATTACCCCGACAGCCTGCTGCCGGAACCACTGAAGAATGCCAACCCGTTGCGCATTCAGCGGCTGGTGGATGGCAAGCCCTCGCGCGACGCCCTCTGACCTACAAACCCTGTAGGAGCTGCCGAAGGCTGCGATCTTTTGATCTTGATCTTGATCTTAAAAACAAAATCAAAAGATCGCAGCCTTCGGCAGCTCCTACAGGGGGATCGGGGTGCCATGAGCTATCATTGGCCCTTTCCCCCTAAGAAAGACTGTTTGCCATGACTGCCCAAACCCTTCTCAACGCCCTCGAACACTGCGCAATGGTCGAAATCGACGGCTTGCACGCTTTCGAATTCGCCCTCGACGAAGACGACAACCTGCACATCGAATGCATGGATGGCCGAGCGGCCAAGCATTGGGAATTCACGCCGGCTCAGGTCGCAGCGGCTACTTTTGATAACGACCTGCAGAGCTGGTTGATCGTGGGTGATTCCGGCGAGCATCGCCTGGTTTGCCTCGACGCATTCGGCGGCAGCGACGACGAGGACGAAACCGATGAACATGCGTAAATTCTGGCCGCTGCTGATGGCCGGCAGCGTCGGTGCGATGGGCCTTTCCAGTGCCAGCGCCGAGAACTATCAATTGCTGGTCGGCTCCTACACCGCAGGCACCAGTCAGGGCATCTATCGAATGAATTTCGATAGCACCACCGGCCAGATCGCCGCCAAGCCGCTGCAAGTGGTGAAGAGCGAAAACCCGTCATGGCTGACCCTGTCCAAAGACCAGAAGCATCTGTTCGTGGTCAATGAAAACGGCCCCGGCCAGAAAGATCCGGTCGGCCGCGTCAGCAGCTACAGCATCGACCCCAAGACCCACGCTCTGACCCTGATCAATCAAGTGCAGAGCCTGGGCAACGAGCCGACCCACTCAAGCCTGAGCGGCGATGCCAGCCATCTGTTCGTCAGCAACTATTCGGTGATGGAAGATCCGGGTGGCACCCTCGCGGTATTGCCGGTCGGCGCCGATGGCAAGCTCAAACCGGTGGTGCAGATGAGTGCGCACCCGGCGAGCCGGGTCAACCCCGAGCGTCAGGCCTCGAACCACGTGCACTCGACGGTGTCCTCGCCGGATGGCCGTTACGTGTTCTCTAACGACCTCGGTGCGGACAAGGTCTTCATCTACCAGTTCGACCCGAAGGCCAATCCGGACCTGCCGCTGACCCCGGCGAAAACCGCTTCGATCAGCCTGCCGGCCGGCAGCGGCCCGCGTCATCTGCTGTTCAGTGCTGACGGCAAACATGCCTGGCTGACCATGGAAATGAGCGCGCAGGTCGCGGTGTTCGACTACAACGACGGCGTGCTGACCCAGACGCAACTGGTGGATCTGGCTGCCGGTCAGCCGACCTCGGACAAGGCCGGTGCGGCGCTGCATGCCTCGGCGGATGGCAAATTCCTCTACGTCAGCAACCGTGGCACCGCCAATCAGTTGCTGGTGTTCAGCATTGACCCGGCAACCGGTCAGCTCAAGGAACTGCAAAAGCGTTCGGTGGAAGGTGATCACCCGCGTGAGTTCAGCCTCGATCCAAGTGGCAAATTCCTGCTGATCGCCAACCAGAAAAGCAACGAAATTGTGGTCGTCGAGCGCGATGCCAAGACCGGTCTGCTTGGCAAAACCGTGCAAAAACTGCCGATGGACGCCCCCAGCGACCTGAAGTTTCTAGTGCGACAATAAGCCACAGGCCCCGGTTTGCGGGGCCTGTCTCTTTGTATTAATCGCGCTGATATCCGGTAATGCTACAAAGCATTTCAAGCGATCAACCCTCGAGCGTTAAGTTTGCTCCACGGCCCAACCGGGCAAGCAAGCCAACCGAACACGAGGGTTACCGCCATGAACTTCAATCTCTTCTCCGTTATCGCCGCTTCCGCCATCTCCGCCACCGTTGCATTGCCAGCCAGTGCCAACGCTGAAATCAGCGGCAAAAAATCCCACACCCAGAGCTACACCCAGAAATACCTGCAACAGAGCGCCAACTTCTACGCCGCGCTGGATCACAAAGCCCAACACTGAAAGTCCGATTTGGCACCGCTCCCTGTAGGAGCTGCCGAAGGCTGCGATCTTTTGATCTTCAACGTCAAAAGATCGCAGCCTTCGGCAGCTCCTACACGTATGCGTGATCGAAAAATCTCCGCTCGATAGGTTTTTTCCAACGCTGAGATAGACCGGCTAAATAATCAACCAAGCTGATGTTTACTATGGCAAACCCTGAGTGGTTAGCGCGGCTTTTTTGATTGATCCTGACGGCACTGAAACATGCCCACGGAGCACATCATGGCCAGTTCAATCCTTACCTCAGCCAAACGCGGCGCCTACCTGGCCATCGGTCTTTACCTGGCGCTGGTGCTGTTCGTCAGCATCGCCGCGCAAACTGAACACAGCTTCGACGCACCGATTCAGGTCGCACACCCCGGCATCCAGTTCGAACACCGCGCAGACGTGCTGGTTGATCGTGCTGAACTCGCAGGAGTGGGCGGCGCATGAAAGGTTACAGACTCTGGGTCATCGCCGGATTGGCATTGATGACCAATGGCGCCGCGTTACTCGGCTTCGGCCAAGGCTCAGTCGGCGCGCTGGCGCGGGCCATAGAGGCCAACCACAACATTGCGCACAACATCGAACGTGCCAACTCGCAGGGGTTGCTGGCTGGCAATCCGCCCATCAAGGCTGAAGGCGATTTCCTCGGCCCCTTCGAAGTGGATTGCATGGCACTGGGCATGTGCAACGCGCTGGCCTGAAACACATTCCCTGTAGGAGCTGCCGCAGGCTGCGATCTTTTGATCTTGATCTGAAAAAACAAAATCAAAAGATCGCAGCCTGCGGCAGCTCCTACAGAAGGTTATTTCTTCATGATGGAGGTGAAGAGGTCCGATTCGAGGAAGCGCTGCAACCACGCCTGCAACCGCACATAAGGCGTCTGCGCAAACCACTCCCGATCCACATGCGCAAACTGCCGAACGAACGGCAGCAACGCGATATCTGCAAGACACGGGTGCTCGGCCAGCAAGTAATCGCGATCCGTCAGCAACTCATCCAGCCTCTGCAAAAACACCGCGCCCTCAGCCCGATAGACCTCCATCGGTTGCTCCGGATAGCGTTCGGCGTACTTGTAGCGATTCAGTTGCACCTTGAACCCCTGATCGTTGGCCTCGATCAATTCAGCAATCCGTGAGTCGCCGCCGAGCAGCCAATCGTGCGGATCGTTCTGCGCCAACGCCCAGCGCATGATCTCCAGGCTCTCATCGATCACCCGGCCCTGCGCATCCAGCACCGGCACCGTGCCTTTGGGCGAGAGCGCCAGCATCTCGGCCGGTTTGGCCTTGAGGCTGACTTCGACGATCTGCACCGGCACTCCCGAATAGCGCAGGGCCATCCGCGCGCGCATCGCATAAGGGCAGCGGCGGAACGAATACAGCGTGTTCATTTCACCTCCAGCGTGCTCAAGCCATTGCCTTGGCGAAGCACCTGAATCTGCACCGGAATCCGTTCGTGCATTTCCTGCACGTGCGAGATCACCGCGACCTTACGCCCCTGCGCCTGCAAGCCGTCGAGGGCATCCATGGCCAGTTGCAGCGATTCCGGATCGAGGCTGCCGAAGCCTTCGTCGATGAACAGCGATTCGATTTTCAGCGTGCTCGACGCCATCGACGCCAAGCCCAGTGCGAGGGCCAGCGACACCAGGAACGTCTCACCGCCGGACAGCGAATGCACCGAGCGCAATTCGTCGCCCATTTCGGTATCCATCACCAGCAGGCCGAGCATGCTGCCGCCGCGTTTCAGGCGATAACGCTTGACCAGTTGGCGCAACTGCACGTTGGCGTGATGCACCAGCAGGTCGAGGTTGTAGGCCTGGGCGATCTTGCGGAAGGTGTCGCCGGTGGCCGAGCCGATCAACGCATTCAGACGCGCCCAGCGCTGGTACTCGGCATAGGCATCGGCGATCTGCTGCGCCAGCGCTTGGTTGGCGTTTTGCCGGCGCTGATCTTCAGCCTGTTCGGCGCGCAGTTCGGCGCACTGTTGCTCGCTGAGGTTGAACTGCTGTTGCAGGTCGGCGAGGGCGCCGGCGAGTTGTTCGGCATCGAGGTTGCCGTTGTGCTGCGCCTGATGATCGGCCAGGCGCTGGTCACGTTCTTGCAGCAGCACCTTGGCCTGTTCGATGGCTTTTTCATTGTGCTGCAAGCGCTGGCGCAGTTCGCTGAGCTGCGCCTCATCGACGCGCAGCAAGTCTTCGAGGCCGCCGTCATCCAGCTCCGGATGGTGCGCGCGCCAGTCGGCAATCTTCTGCGTCAGTTCGCCGTCTTCGCTTTGCAGCGCCTGCAAGCGTTCCTGCTGCGCCTTGAGTTCGGCGCTGATCTGCACAAGTTGGGTGCGTACGTTTTGCAGTTCCGAAGCGGTGCTGGTTTCGGCGTTGCGCGCCTGCTCCACGGCCTGCTCCAGTTGCTGCTGCCAGTGCTCGGCGCTGCTGTGCTCGCCCAACAGTTGCGCCAGTTGCGCCTGACAGGCCTGTTGTTGCGCTGCCAGCGTGCTGAACTGCTGCTCGGCGCTTTGCAGCTGCTGGACGCGGCTGTGCTGGCGATCCTGTTCTTTCTCCAGGGTTTGCTGGCGTTGTTGCTGTTCGGCCAACTCTTCCTTTTGCTGCTCGACTTGCGCCAGACGCTCGGCGATTTGCCGATCCAGCTGCATGAAGGTTGCCGCCGGCTCGATGCGCAAGGCTTCGAGGGTGTCGGCCGGCAGCAGGCTGGCGAACGCACTGAGCTCTTCGTCGAGACGCTGACGGTCGCTGCTCAGTTCGCGTTGTTGGTTGCTCAAGTGCTGCGCCGCTTGCTGATGCGCGGTTTCGGCGTTGCGCAGTTGCTGGGTCAGGCGCGCCGCATCCTGTTGCAGGGTGAGCAGGGCGCTCTGGCGTTGCTCGTCCTGAGTGATGCTCTGGTTCAACTGAGCAGTTTGCCGGGCCAGCCAGGCGTCGCGTTTATCGGCGTCCTGATTCAGCAACTGTGGCGCCAGCGGATGTGCCTCCAGACTCGGTGCCAGGGCCTGAAGCTGGGCGCTCAATTGTTCCTGCTGTTGCAACAGCTCTTTCTGCCGGGCGATCACGCCGCCGACTTCAGCGCGCAAGTCGGTGAGTTTTTCCTTGAGCTGATCCACCGCTTGCTGCGCGCTGGCCTGCTCGGATTCATCGTGTCGGCCGAGGCTTTGCAGCAGCGCTTCCGGCTGATGATACGGATGCTCGTTGCTGCCGCAGACCGGGCACGGCTGGTCGTCCTGCAACTGTGCGCGCAGCTCTTCGACACTGGCACTGCGTGCCAGACGCTGGCGCTCGAGCAGTTCGCGGGTGACGTTGAGGGTTTGTTCGGCGACAGTCAGTTCGGCTTTGCGTTGCACCCCGTCCTGGGTCAGGTGCTCGCGCTCCTGCTGTGCATCGAGCAGGCGCTGTTGCAGTTCGGCGCCGCGTTTTTCCAGTTCCTGCTGACTGGCCCAGAGCCGCGTCAAATCTTCGAGGGCGCGCAGTTGTTTGCGGTTGTCCTGCAACAGATTGCCGAGGATGCCGATCTGCTCGGCGACCGCATCCGGCTCGGCCCCGGCCTCTTTGAACAGCACTTCCAGTTGCTGTTTTTGCGTGGCCAGCGCCTCGGCGCTGTGCGTGGCATTCTGTTCGAGGGTTGCCAGTTCGGCCTGGCCCTTGTTCAGGCGATTGCCAATCAGCATCAGCTGTTGCAGGCGATCGCGATAGGCATTCCATGCATCGCTGAGCGGTGCCAGATGAGCGCTTTGTTCGAGCTCGGCGGCCATTTTCTGCAGGCGTTCAGCAACTTCAGCCTGTTTTTCCTGCAAGGCTTGAATGGCGCTCTGGCCTTGCGTGCAGGCCTGCTCGGCGGCTTGCCGGGCTTCGGCGCTGAGCGCGGTGTCCTTGGCGAGGCGGGCGAGGGTGCTTTGCTCGTCGAAGGCCTGACGCAGTAGCGGGGCGCTCTCGCTGTGCCGCTGCTGTGCTTCGCTGAGGGCGAGTTTTGCCGCATCCAGCGCCTGCGCCAGTTGCGTCTGGCGCTCGTTGAGCTCGCCATGCTGGCGAGTGTGCGCGGCGATCTGTGCGGCCAGCGGCGTCAGCTGCGCATCGAGTTCGGTCTTGCGCGCAAACTGATGGCGTTGCGGCGCCAGTTGCTCCAGCCGCGTCAGCTTCAAGCGTTCGCCGGCCAGTCCTTGCCACTGTTGCTGCGCACTCTGCAGTTGCTCGGCGGCGGCTTGTTGCGCGTCCTGCAACTGGCGCAAATCCTTGAGCCAGCTGTGCTGTTGTTCGAGTTGCTTGAGTTGCGCTTGCTGCAACTTCAATTGCTGCTGGGCGCTGTTGAAACGCTCATCCAGTTCGGCACGGGCTTCGGGCGCCAGCGGGGTGACGCCGGTGGCCTGGTCCTGCAGCAGCTTGTGCGCTTCGCGGGCCTCTTTGGTCTTGTCGAAGGCGCGGCGGCCGAGGCGGGTGTAGAGCGCGGTGTCGGTGAGTTTTTCCAGCAGTTCGCTGCGGTCGTTGTCGTCGGCTTTGAGAAACGCACTGAACTCGCTCTGGGCCAGCAGCACGGCGCGGGTGAACTGTTCGAAGTTCAGGCCCAGTGCGGCTTCGAGTTGGGTCTTGTATTCGCCTTTCTGACTGGCGAGCAGTTGATCCTGATCGATGTCGCGCAGGCTCTGGCGACTGGCCTGCAACTTGCCACCGGCCTTTTCGCGGGCGCGGTTGGCTTCCCAGCGCGCGCGATAACGGCGGCCGTCGACGCCGACAAAATCCACTTCGGCATACCCTTCACCGGTGCCGCGGCGCAGCAGCGTGCGCGGGTCGCCGGTGGCGATTTCACCGTCAGCGTCCGGCACCTTGGCGTCGCGCCCGGTGTTGTTCAGGCGCGGCACCGCGCCGAACAGCGCCAGGCACAACGCATCGAGCAAGGTACTTTTACCCGCGCCGGTCGGCCCGGTGATCGCGAACAGGCCGGCACTGGCCAGCGGCTCGGCGGTGAAATCAATCTCGAACGGCCCCGCCAGCGAAGCGAGGTTCTTCAAGCGAATGGCGAGAATCTTCATGGCTGCTCGCCCTCCATCTGTACGTCCTGCAGCAGTTCGGCGAAGTCCTTGAGCGTCTGCTCATCGACCTCGTTGCCGTAGTTGTCCAGCCAAGCGCGGCTGAACAATTCCTGCGGGGTGAGTTGATCGAGTTCGATCAATGCGCTGCCTTCTTCGGCACCGTCAGCACCGCGATTGCCGGCGTATTCGGCGGCGATCCGCACCAGGCGCACGGCCTTGCCTTGCAGGGCGTTTTCCACTTGATGGCGCAGATCCGGCTGTGGCTCGTCGAGGGTCACGCGCACCTCCAGCCATGGCTGGCGCTGGGTTTCAGCAAGCAGATCAATATTCGGCAGGTCGGCCAGTTGCAGGAGGATGTCCGCCAGCGGCGCCGGGCCGATGCGTTGCAGGTTGACCGACCTTGGAATCAGTTTCGGTTCGACGCTGACCAGGGTTTCGCCGTCGAGGGTGACGTCGAGAATCTGGTGCTGATAACCGATTTCCGAGAACGACAGCGGAATCGGCGAGCCGCTGTAGCGAATGCGTTCTTCACCGTTGACCTTCTGCGGCTTGTGCAAATGGCCGAGGGCGACGTAGCTGATGCTCGGCCCGAACAGGCTGGCGGGCAGCGCTTCGGCGTTACCGATGATCAGGCTGCGCTCGGAATCTTCCGACACCGAACCGCCGGCCATGTGCGCGTGGCTGATGGCGACCAGCGCCTGACCCGGTTGGCGCTTGGCATTCGCCGCTTCGATCAGCCATTCATGCACCTGACCGATACCGCGCAGATAGTCGTCGCCCAGATGCGCACCCGTCACCTCTGCCGGACGCAGGAACGGCAGCGCCAGGCACCACGCGGCGATTTCACCCTGTGCATTCGGCAGTGGCAGCAGCAGACGTTCGGCGTCGAGCTGGCCGTCATCCAGCCACAGCACCCGGCCCAGCGCATGGGTGCGCAAGCGACGCATCAGCGGCGCCGGCAGTTCGATGCGCGAGCCGGAGTCGTGGTTGCCGGCGATCATCACGATGGTCAGCAACGGCTGCTGCTCGTGGGCGCTGACGATGAAGTCGTAAAGGCGTTCCTGAGCTTTGACCGGCGGATTGACCGTGTCGAAGATGTCACCGGCAATCAGCAGCACATCCGGCTGCGCCAGTTGCAGTTGGCGCAGCAGCCATTCGAGAAAGCACGCATGCTCGAAATCGCGCTCCTGGCCGTGCAGGTTTTGCCCAAGGTGCCAGTCGGAGGTGTGGAACAGACGCAAGGTGGACTCCGCTACAGAAATAGGTGATGGCCGCAGGAAAATGATGGGCGGCTAAAGAGGGGGGAGTTTACTGGCAAATGGGAGGGCTTGCCCAAAGGCTTGAAAAATCAAAAGATCGCAGCCTGCGGCAGCTCCTACAGAGTGAGCGTTTGTCTACCCTGTAGGAGCTGCCGCAGGCTGCGATCTTTTGCTTTTACTTCGGATAAAGCGGCGGCAACCCGCTATCACCCACCGGATCCTGCACCCGCTCAGCCGCCGGAATCGTACGGATTGCCCGCCACAAATCCTCACCCTGCCAGTGCTGCCCGGTCTCGCTGTACAGCGCGCCGTTGAGGCCATCGAGGGCGTCGGAAAGCGGTACGAAGCGCGCCGCCATATCCGCCAAAGTCTCCGGCTGCTGCCGCGCCCACGCATCCAGCGCCTGCCGGGTCGCTTGCGGATCATTCGCCTGGCACGCCCGTTTGATGTCGTCCAGCAAGGTGCGCGGGCTTGGCCCGGTTTGCGCGGCGCGGTGCACCGCCGGTTGCCAGCGTGCGCGCCACCACAGGCCGAAGCCGAGCAGGGTGGTGCAGGCGAGGATCAGGGTGCTGAGTTTCCACCACCACAGCACATCGTTATCGACGACACTCGGTTGCAGATTGCCGGCCGGGGTGTCGACCTGCAGGCTCGGGTTGTTCGCCACTTGCAGGGTGTGCGCCGGCAGGCTGGTGTGTTCCAGATGATCTTCGAAGGTGTTCCACCAGATCACCTCAACGCTTGGCAATTCGATCGCACCGCTGCGGCTGGGCACCAGCGCTTCGCGTTCTTCGCGGCTGCCGATCAGGCCGCGCTCGCCGCTCTGGTTGCTCAACACCGGCTGGTCGGGGTAGCGGCGCAGGCCATTGGCCTCGGTGCCGGGCAGGGGCGGCAATTGCGAACTGGCCAGGCCTTCGGCTTTCAGGGTCAGGCTGCGCGTCAGGGAATCGCCGACCTGAAGGTGATCCGGCTCCGGGTTCCAGCTTTCGCTCAGGCTCAGGCTGCGCGCCGGCAGCCACGGCACATCGGCCGGGTAGGCCAGCGGTTTCGGTTTGACTGTCAGTGGAATCTCGGAAGAACTGACGCGCAGCAGCTTGCCCGGTTTCGGGCCTTGCGCAGTCGCGTCCTGGGCCGGATTGGCGTCGACCAGCGTGGCACTGAACGTCTGCGGGGCGATGGTCAGCAAGCCGCTGTGCTGCGGGTAGATCGCATAGCGCATCTCGATCACGCCATGGCGCACGCCGTTGATGTCTTTTTCGTAGGTGCGCGTATCGCCCAGTTGCTCGATACGCGCGTCGGCGATTTGCAGCGGGGTCAGGCTGCTGTCGTCGTACAGCGACACCGAGTGGTAAATACGCAGGGTCAGGATCGCCTGGGCCTGCACGTAAACGCCAGGCTGGTCGAGGCTGGCCTCGATGAACACCGGATCCAGGTTGTTTTTCTCTTCGCGGGTGTCGCTCTCGACCACTTGCACGGTGATCGGCTGGCTCTGCACGTCGCCCAGTTGCAGCGGCGGGATGACCACGCTGCCGTTCTCTTTCGGCAGCAGGGTGATGATCCAGCGCGTGGTAGCGCGGTTATCGCCATTGAGGGTGTTCAACTGGTTGACCTGGCGCGTGCCGCGCACCTCGAAGGCTGACTCCAGCGGCGTCAGGTCGGGCTTGCCGAATTGCGTGACATCGTCGGTTTCGAGGGTGAGTTCGACCGTCTCGCCGGAGTTCAGGCGACTGCGATCCACGCTGGCCGTCAGCTCGGCCGCGTGGGCGGTGGCCGTGCAGAGCAGCAGGGGCAGCAAGAGAGCGGTGAAGCGGGTCATCGAGTTTTTTCCTGATCCTGATGTTGCTGCTGTTCGTACCAGAATTTGCGTCGCAGCAATTCGCCCGGATTGTCCGGAATCTTGCCCAGCCATTGTTCCAGTGCCTGACGCTGTTCGCCTTCGAGGTTGTCCTCGGCGGGCTGCAGCGGCGGTTGATTATTCGCAGCTTCCTCCGGCGGGTTGCCCGGTACTTCGTTGGGCCCCGGCTGCGGTGGCCTGGTCGCTGGCGGTTCGTTGGCCGACTCGCCGGGCTGCGCCTCGCTCGGGGTTTCACTTTTAACCGCCGGTGGCGGCGCGGTCGCCGGCGGTGGTTCATCGCCGGGCACGTTCGGCTGCGCTGTTTGCGGTTGCGGCTGCGGCTCGGACGGGGGCGGGGTGTTCTTCTGCTTGAGCAGGGTTTCCACCAGCGCCTTGTTGGTCAGCGCCGGGCGCAAGTCCGGTTGCAGTTCCAACGCTTGTTCGTAGGCGTCGATGGCCGCTTCCAGTTCGCCACTTTTCGCCAGCGCGTTGCCCCGATTGTAGTGGGCGCGGGCATCGCTGCCTTCGGCAAAACGCTGAGCGGCGCCACTGTAATCGCCGGCCTCGTACAACGCCAGCCCTTGCCACTGGTGATCTTCGAAGTGTTCGGCGGCCTCAGCCGGGCGCTTTTGCTTGAGCAGGTGCAGGCCCTGTTGGTCGGGACGCAGCCACAGGTCTTCGAAGTCGAAAGCGTAGCTCGGCTGGGGCAGACAAAACAGCAATGGCAGACAGAACAACCAGCCACGTCGCCCGGCGCAGGCCGCCAGCAGCAACAGTGGCAACAGCAGCCAGTAGCCCTGATCGGCCCAGGTGTCGAGGCGCACGGTCTGGCCGTCGTTGCGCAGGCTGCGCGGGCCATCGAGCAGGCCGAGGGCGCGCAAATCGGATTCGTCCAGACGCGCGCTGTGGTATTCGCCGCCGACGCTGGCGAGGAACGCGCCAAGGCTCGGACTGTCGAGTTGCGGCACGCGGATCGCGCCTTGTTCGTCCTTGAGGAAACTGCCGTCTTCCTGAGCGATCGGCGCGCCTTCAGCGGTGCCGATGCCGAGCATCAGTAGTTGTGCCGATTGCCGGCCGAGGGCGTGGCGAATGCCTTGGCGTTCTTCCTCGCTCAGCGAGGAGCCGATCAGCAGAATCCGTCCCTGACCGAGCGCGCCTTGCTTGAGCAAGGCCAATGCTTTGCTCACGCCGAGATCAGCGCGATGACCGCTTTCCGGCATCAGCGACGGCTTGAGCGCGTCGAGCAGATTGTGGCTGGTCGCCAAGTCATCCGACAGCGGCACCAGCGTGTGCGCGCTGCCGGCGTAGACGACGATCGCGGTCTGCGCATCGCTGCGTGCCTGCAACAGGTCGAACAGCTTGCGCCGGGCCTGCTCCAGTCGCGTTGGCGGCGAGTCGGTGGCGAGCATTTCCGGGGTCAGCTCCAGAACGACAACCAGCGGGTCGGCAGGTTTCTGGCTGGTCTGTTCGACACGCTCCCAGCTCGGTCCGAGCAGGGCGATGATGGTCAGCAGCCACGCCACGCCAAGGGCGACCCACGGCAGCTTGCTGTCGCGCCCGTTGCCACCGCTGAGCAGCGTCGCGTGGAACGCCGGCGGCAGAATCATCTGCCAGCGTCCGGCGCGTTTCTGCCGGTGCCAGAGTTGCCAGATCAGCCAGCCCAGCAGCGGCAGAAGCAGCAGCCACCAGGGGCGGAACCAGTGCGGCCAGAGCGCGATCATCGGCGCCTCCGCAGACGCAGGCGTTTCAGACGCTCGCGCCAGTCAGGCAACGGACTTTGCAGATACAGCTCCTTGGTGAACAGGCGTTGCAACGGATTGTCCGGCCACAATTCGCGGGCGACCAGCAACAGGCTCAGCACCAGCGCCAACGCCAGTGGCCACTGATACAAGGCGTGCGCCGGGCGCGCCTGGGTCGGTTGCTGGGTCACCGGTTCGAGTTGATCGAGGGTGTCCCTGATCGCTTGCAGCTCTTTGCCGTCGCGGGCGCGGAAGTACTGACCGCCGGTGGCGTTGGCGATGGCTTTGAGGGCCGGTTCGTCGAGGTCCAGGCTCGGATTGACTCCGAGCAGACCGGTGCTGCCACTGTCTTCCGGGTCGGCACCGATGCCGATCGGATAGATTTTCACCCCTTCGCTGGCGGCCAGTTTCGCCGCCGTCAGCGGATCGATTTCGCCGCCGTTGTTGGCGCCGTCGGTGACCAGAATCAGCACTCGGCTTTGCGCCGGACGCATGCGCAGGCGTTTCAGCGCGAGACCGATTGCATCGCCGATGGCGGTGTTTTTCCCGGCGATGCCGATGCGCGCCTCATCGAGCCAGACGCGCACGGTGTGGCGGTCAAACGTCAGCGGTGCCTGCAGATAGGCCTGACTGCCGAACAGGATCAGACCGACCCGGTCGCCATCACGACTTTCAAGGAAATCCCCGAGCAGATGCTGGACCAGCGACAAGCGGCTGACGTCTTCGTCCTGCCACTGCATGTCGGGGAAATCCATCGAACCGGACACGTCCACCGCCACCAGCAGATCGCGGCCGCTGGCGGCAATCGGCAACGGTTCGCCGAGCCACTGCGGGCGAGCGGCGGCGCTCAGCAGCAACAGCCACAACAACAGGAACGGCGCTTGCTGGCGCCACGCCGGCAGGTTGGCCCGGGCCCGTCGTCGCGCCAGACCTTCTAGGTCGGAGAGGAAACTCACGCGCAACGCCGGCTCGCCGCTGTCGGCCACCGGCAGTACCAGACGCATCAGCCACGGCAGCGGCAGCAGCACGAAAATCCACGGCCAGGCGAACTCAAACATGCTTGCGAATCCAGGTGTCGACGGCTTGGGTCAGGCCGGCGATGGCTTTGTCGTCGAGTTTGCATTCGGGCTTGTAGGCGCCTTCGACCAGCACCATCCAGCGCGTCAGGCCGGCGGCCGGGCAGCGGTTGTCGAGAAACGCCAGCCATTTGCGCCCGTTGAGTGTGTGGCTCTGGCTGTAGGGATAATGGTTGCGGCACAGGCGTTTGAGCAGACCGTTGAGCTGCTGCAGCCAGGCACCGGCCGGTGCGCCGTCGTAGGGTTTGGGCATCTGCGCCAGTTCGGCCAGCGCGGCGATGCGCACTGGATCGAGTGGTTGTTCGGCGCGCACGATCGGGCGTTTCTTGATCGGGATGAACCGGCGCAAACGCCACACGGCGAAACCGAGCAGCGGCAGCAATAACAACAGCAGCCACCAGCCGGGCGCTGGCGGCCAGAAGTCGATCGGCGGCGGGGAAATCAACGGTTGCAGTTGCTCGAGGCCGTTCATCGACTGCTCCCCGGGCGCTGCGGATTGAGGAATTCACGCATCTGCTCGACCATCTCGCTTTGCGTGCTCAGCGGCATCAGCAGCACCCGCAGTTTTTGCGCGAGCAATTCCCAGCGGGCGATGCGTGCTTCGGCCTGAGCGCGATAGGTCTGGCGCAGCTCGAAATTCAGCGTGTCGAGTTCCAGTTGTGCGCCTCTTTCGGCGAACCTCAACAGCCCGGCGGCGGGCAGGGCGTGATCCAATGGATCGGACAGCGGCAGCATCAGCAGATCGCAATGCCGCGACAGCAGGCTCAGTTGCTGTTCGGCGCTGTCGGACAGCGCGCGCTCGTCGCAGATCACGATCACCAGACTGCCCGGGCGCAACACTTCACGCGCCCGGCGCAGCGCCACGCCGAGGGCATCGCGGTCCGGCTCGCGTTCGCTGTGCAGCGACTGATTGACCTTGACCAGGCGGTTGAGCAGTTGCAGCAGGCTCTGCTTGCTGCGGCGCGGTTTGATTTCGTAATGCTCGTTGTCGCCGAACACCAGCCCGCCGACCCGGTCGTTGTGCCCGAGCGCCGCCCAGCCGATCAGCGCTGCTGCCTGCGCCGCGAGCACCGACTTGAACATCAGCCCGGAGCCGAAGAACAGCCGGGTGCTTTGCTCGACCATGATGAAAATCGGTCGCTCGCGTTCTTCATGGAACAGCTTGGTGTGCGGCTCCTGGGTACGCGCGGTGACGCGCCAGTCGATGGTGCGCACGTCGTCGCCGGCCTGATAGACCCGCACCTGATCGAAGTCGACGCCACGACCACGGAATTTCGAGTGATGCAAACCGATCAGCGGGCTGCGCTGACTCGGCGTGGAAAACAGCTGCACTTCGCGCACACGGTGACGCATCTCGATCAGGTCGGTGAGGCTGATGCGGATGCCCGGTTCGGACGGCAGGGGGGCGTTCATGGGGGTCAAGCGACGGCTACGACGTCGAGAATCCGCTGCACCACCCGATCCTGATCGATGCCGGCGGCTTCGGCTTCAAACGACAGAATGATGCGGTGACGCAACACGTCGAACAGCACCGCCTGAATGTCTTCGGGGCTGACGAAATCGCGCCCGGCGAGCCACGCGTGAGCGCGGGCGCAACGGTCGAGGGCGATCGAGCCGCGCGGGCTGGCGCCATAGGCGATCCACTCGGCCATTTCCGGATCGAATTTGGCCGGGGTGCGCGTGGCCATGACCAGTTGCACCAGGTATTCCTCCACGGCGTCGGCCATGTACAGACCGAGGATTTCCTTGCGCGCGGCGAAGATCGCCTGCTGGCTGACCCGGCGTTCCGGTTTGGTTTCGCCATTCAGCGCTTCGCCACGGGCCTGCTGCAGGATCCGGCGTTCGACGGCGGCGTCGGGGAAGCCGATCTTGACGTGCATGAGGAAACGGTCGAGCTGGGCTTCCGGCAGCGGGTAGGTGCCTTCCTGCTCGATCGGGTTCTGCGTGGCCATCACCAGAAACAGTGGCGACAGCTCGTAGGTGCTGCGCCCGACGCTGACCTGACGTTCGGCCATGGCTTCGAGCAGCGCCGATTGCACCTTGGCCGGGGCACGGTTGATTTCGTCTGCCAATACCAGGTTGTGGAAGATCGGCCCTTGCTGGAACACGAAACTGCCGGTTTCCGGGCGATAGATCTCGGTGCCGGTGATGTCGGCCGGCAGCAGGTCCGGGGTGAACTGGATGCGATGGAACTGGGCTTCGATGCCCTCGGCGAGTTCTTTGATCGCTTTGGTCTTGGCCAGACCCGGAGCGCCCTCGACCAGCATGTGGCCGTCGGCGAGCAGGGCGATGAGCAAACGCTCGATGAGTTTTTCCTGGCCGAGAATCTGCGTTGAAAGAAAGGTTCGCAGCGCCAGCAGCGCTTCACGATGTTCCATCGGTGACTGTTCCTGGAAAGGGTGGCCGCAGGCGTTCGGATAACGCCGGGGCTGGGGGCGTTACTTTAATCCATCGAGGGGGGTGGCGACTAACGGCATTTTGCGCAAAGTGCGGGAAATGACCGGGGGATTTGTTGGAATTTTGTAGCCGGAGAAAGGTGCAGTGTTCTTTCGGGCCTCTTCGCGAGCAGGCTCGCTCCCACATTTGAGCGGTGTACACCCATCAATGTGGGAGCGAGCCTGCTCGCGAAGGGGGCAATCCAGACGACATCAAATTTCGCCCCATCGCTGGCAAGCCAGCTCCCACAGGTATCAGCGGTGCGAATGCGATTTATGCAACACATCGACTCTGTGGGAGCTGGCTTGCCAGCGATGAGGCCAGTCCAGCCGATATCAAATCTGGCTGATATAGGTCCCGGTGCCATCCAGAATATTCTTCAGGGTTTGCTCAACCTCATCCAGATCAACCATATCCGGATTGAAAGTGATCTCCAGGACGTCATCGCCATTCAACGCATCGGCATCCGCCGCCGCGATCTCGATTTTCAACAGGGTCTTGGACAGGGTGACTTTCACGCCATCCAGCGTCGAAGGCTCGCCATCCAGGGTGATCTCCAGCTCATCCTCGTCCGGGTAGCGGCTCATCAGAAACATCTCGCCCTTGTCGCTGTGGCAGCAGAGCATGGCCATGTTGTCTTCTTCGTCGTCGCACGGGTTGACGATCAGTAGGGCGGTGGTCATTTGCATGGGGGAATTCCTGCCTTGAAGGGCGTGTTGGTCGCAATTGGGCGCGATTCTGCCAGCCCTCGGGAATTTCTGCATGTGAGAGTGTCAGAGGATGTGTCGTGAACGCGACACAGGTCAATGGTCATTTCTGGCACGCATGTACCGTAAAAACGGGCATTCGAGCCGCCGTTTTGCGCCATGACTGCTAGTGTTTACCGGTGCCAAATCCTTTGTTTACGTGCCAATGACCGAATATGTCGCAGCACCGCAAGCAGACACATTGTCGCACCCATTAAGCTGCGCAACGGATGAGCACCCGTAAAGCCATTGTCGGCAGCCCCGACCGTCGGTTTTGCAGATGCCCATTCAATGGAAGGTGAATGTGACCTGAGTGTCCCGTCCAGCTTCACCCACCTGTCCCCCTGTTTCCTCTGCCCGAGAATCAGGAACAGGGCGACACAAGCCCCGAAAGGGGTGTTGCACGCGACGCTTTCCATCAATAACAAGCTTAAGCGGAGTACCACAGATGGCGTTCTTCACCGCAGCCAGCAAAGCCGACTTCCAGCACCAACTGCAAGCGGCACTGGCGCAGCACATCAGTGAACAGGCACTGCCACAAGTGGCGCTTGCAGTTGGTGCTGGAAGTCGGCTTTGCTGG
>NZ_JBIUVO010000001.1:477465-480830 GCF_044742995.1 Pseudomonas sp. NPDC087803 | reverse complement strand
ACCCAACGTCGTCTCTCCGACCTCGCTGGCTGTACTCTTTCCGCGTGGCGCCTGCTTGAGCGCTTCGATCACGCGCAACCGCAAGTGCGCGTCTACAACCCTGATTACGAACGCCACGGCTGGCAGTCGACCCACACCGCGGTCGAAGTGCTGCACCACGACCTGCCGTTCCTGGTCGACTCGGTCCGCACCGAGTTGAACCGCCGCGGCTACAGCATCCACACCCTGCAGACCACCGTGCTCAGCGTGCGCCGTGGCAGCAAGGGCGAGTTGCTGGAAATCCTGCCCAAGGGCAGCACCGGCGAAGGCGTGCTGCACGAGTCGCTGATGTACCTGGAAATCGACCGCTGCGCCAACGCGGCCGAACTGAATGTGCTGAGCAAAGAGCTGGAGCAGGTGCTCGGTGAAGTGCGCGTCGCGGTCGCTGATTTCGAGCCGATGAAGGCCAAGGTGCAGGAACTCCTCACCAAGCTCGATCACAGCGCATTCGCCGTCGATGCCGACGAAAAGACCGAAATCAAGAGCTTCCTGGAATGGCTGGTGGGCAACCACTTCACCTTCCTCGGCTACGAAGAGTTCACCGTTGTCGATCAGGCCGATGGCGGCCATATCGAATACGACCAGAATTCCTTCCTCGGTCTGACCAAACTGCTGCGCACCGGTCTGACCAACGAAGACCGGCACATCGAAGACTACGCAGTGAACTACCTGCGCGAACCGACCCTGCTGTCGTTCGCCAAGGCTGCGCACCCGAGCCGCGTACACCGTCCGGCCTACCCGGATTACGTGTCGATCCGTGAAATCGACGCCGACGGCAACGTCATCAAGGAACACCGCTTCATGGGCCTGTACACCTCGTCGGTGTATGGCGAGAGCGTGCGGGTCATCCCGTTCATCCGCCGCAAGGTCGAAGAAATCGAACGCCGCTCCGGCTTCCAGTCCAAGGCTCACCTGGGCAAGGAACTGGCGCAGGTGCTCGAAGTGCTGCCGCGTGACGACCTGTTCCAGACTCCGGTGGACGAGCTGTTCAGCACCGTGATGTCGATCGTGCAGATTCAGGAACGCAACAAGATCCGCGTGTTCCTGCGCAAAGACCCGTACGGTCGCTTCTGCTACTGCCTGGCCTACGTACCGCGCGACATCTATTCCACCGAAGTGCGCCAGAAGATCCAGCAAGTCCTGATGGAGCGCCTGAAGGCCACCGACTGCGAGTTCTGGACCTTCTTCTCCGAGTCCGTGCTGGCTCGCGTGCAGTTGATCCTGCGTGTCGATCCGAAAAACCGCATCGACATCGACCCGCTGCTACTGGAAAAAGAAGTCGTGCAGGCCTGCCGCAGTTGGCAGGACGACTACGCCGCACTGACCGTCGAAAGCTTCGGCGAAGCCCACGGCACCAACGTGCTGGCAGACTTCCCGAAAGGCTTCCCGGCCGGTTACCGCGAGCGTTTCGCGGCGCATTCGGCCGTGGTCGACATGCAGCACCTGCTGAGCCTGAACGAAAAAAATCCGCTGGTGATGAGCTTCTATCAGCCGCTGGGCCAGGTGTCCGGTCAGCGCGAGCTGCATTGCAAGCTGTACCACGCCGACACCCCGCTGGCGCTGTCCGACGTGTTGCCGATTCTGGAAAACCTCGGCCTGCGCGTGCTGGGTGAGTTCCCGTACCGCCTGCGTCACACCAATGGCCGCGAGTTCTGGATTCATGACTTCGCGTTCACTGCCGCCGAAGGCCTGGACCTCGACATCCAGCAACTCAACGACACCCTGCAGGACGCGTTTGTCCACATCGTCCGTGGCGATGCCGAGAACGATGCGTTCAACCGTCTGGTACTGACCGCCGGTCTGCCATGGCGCGACGTGGCGCTGCTGCGTGCTTACGCCCGTTACCTGAAGCAGATCCGTCTGGGCTTCGACCTGGGTTACATCGCCAGCACCCTGAACAACCACACCGACATCGCTCGCGAGCTGACCCGGTTGTTCAAGACCCGTTTCTACCTGGCGCGCAAGCTGGGCAGTGATGATCTGGAAGACAAGCAACAGCGTCTGGAACAAGCGATTCTGACTGCACTGGACGATGTTCAGGTGCTCAACGAAGACCGCATCCTGCGTCGTTACCTGGACCTGATCAAAGCCACCCTGCGCACCAACTTCTATCAGACTGATGCCAACGGCCAGAACAAGTCGTACTTCAGCTTCAAGTTCAACCCGCACGCGATTCCTGAGCTGCCGAAGCCGGTACCGAAGTTCGAAATCTTCGTTTACTCGCCACGCGTCGAAGGCGTGCACCTGCGCTTCGGTAACGTCGCACGTGGTGGTCTGCGCTGGTCCGATCGTGAAGAAGACTTCCGTACCGAGGTCCTCGGTCTGGTGAAAGCCCAGCAAGTGAAGAACTCGGTCATCGTGCCGGTGGGTGCGAAGGGCGGCTTCCTGCCGCGTCGCCTGCCACTGGGCGGCAGCCGTGACGAGATCGCAGCCGAAGGTATCGCCTGCTACCGCATCTTCATCTCCGGTCTGCTGGACATCACCGACAACCTGAAAGACGGCGCGTTGGTGCCGCCGGTCAACGTCGTGCGTCATGACGACGATGACCCGTACCTCGTCGTGGCCGCGGACAAGGGCACTGCAACCTTCTCCGACATCGCCAACGGCATCGCCATTGATTACGGCTTCTGGCTGGGTGACGCATTCGCTTCCGGTGGTTCCGCCGGTTACGACCACAAGAAAATGGGCATCACCGCCAAGGGTGCGTGGGTCGGCGTACAGCGCCACTTCCGCGAGCGCGGCATCAATGTCCAGGAAGACAGCATCACTGTGGTCGGCGTCGGTGATATGGCCGGTGACGTGTTCGGTAACGGCCTGTTGATGTCCGACAAGCTGCAACTGGTTGCCGCGTTCAACCACATGCACATCTTCATCGATCCGAACCCGAACCCGGCGACCAGCTTCGTCGAGCGTCAGCGCATGTTCGACCTGCCGCGTTCGGCCTGGACCGACTACGACACCAGCATCATGTCCGAAGGCGGCGGCATTTTCTCGCGCAGCGCGAAGAGCATCGCCATCTCGCCGCAGATGAAAGAACGCTTCGACATCAAGGCCGACAAGCTGACCCCGACCGAACTGCTGAACGCCTTGCTCAAGGCGCCGGTGGATCTGCTGTGGAACGGCGGTATCGGTACTTACGTCAAGGCCAGCACCGAAAGCCACGCCGACGTCGGCGACAAGGCCAACGATGCACTGCGCGTGAACGGCAACGAGCTGCGCTGCAAAGTCGTGGGCGAGGGCGGTAACCTCGGCATGACCCAGCTGGGTCGTGTGGAATTCGGTCTCAATGGCGGCGGTTCCAACACCGACTTCATCGACAACGCCGG
>NZ_JBIUVO010000001.1:362528-477455 GCF_044742995.1 Pseudomonas sp. NPDC087803 | reverse complement strand
CTCGAAGTGAACATATAGTTCGTGCTGAAGGATGTGGTTCAGGCCGGCGACATGACCGACAAGCAACGCAACCAGTTGCTGGCGAGCATGACCGACGAAGTCGGTGGTCTGGTGCTGGGCAACAACTACAAGCAGACCCAGGCCCTGTCCCTGGCGGCGCGTCGTGCCTACGAGCGCATTGCCGAGTACAAGCGTCTGATGAGCGATCTGGAAGGCCGGGGCAAGCTGGACCGTGCCATCGAGTTCCTGCCGACCGAAGAGCAGATCAACGAGCGCGTTGCGGCCGGCCATGGCCTGACCCGTCCCGAGCTGTCGGTGCTGATCTCGTACAGCAAGATCGACCTCAAGGAACAGCTGCTGAACTCGCTGGTGCCGGACGACGATTACCTGACCCGCGATATGGAAACGGCGTTCCCGCCGACCCTGGTCAGCAAGTTCTCCGAAGCCATGCGTCGTCACCGCCTGAAGCGCGAGATCGTCAGCACCCAGATCGCCAACGATCTGGTCAACCACATGGGCATCACCTTCGTGCAACGACTCAAAGAGTCGACCGGCATGAGCCCGGCGAACGTGGCCGGCGCCTACGTGATCGTGCGTGACATCTTCCACCTCCCGCACTGGTTCCGTCAGATTGAAGCGCTGGACTATCAGGTCTCCGCTGACGTGCAACTGGAGCTGATGGACGAGCTGATGCGTCTGGGCCGTCGTGCTACACGCTGGTTCCTGCGTGCCCGTCGCAACGAGCAGAACGCTGCCCGTGACGTCGCGCATTTCGGTCCGCACCTCAAGGAGCTGGGTCTGAAGCTCGACGAACTGCTGAGCGGCGAAATCCGTGAAAACTGGCAGGCGCGTTATCAGGCTTACGTCGCTGCCGGTGTACCGGAGTTGCTGGCGCGTATGGTGGCGGGTACCTCGCACCTGTACACCCTGCTGCCGATCATCGAAGCCTCCGACGTCACTGGCCAGGATCCGGCCGAAGTGGCCAAGGCCTACTTCGCCGTGGGCAGTGCGCTGGACATCACCTGGTACCTGCAACAGATCAGCGCACTGCCGGTTGAAAACAACTGGCAGGCCCTGGCCCGTGAAGCGTTCCGTGATGATGTGGACTGGCAGCAACGTGCGATCACCATCTCCGTCCTGCAACAGGGCGACGGCACACTGGACGTGGAAGCACGTCTGGCGCTGTGGATGGAACAGCACGAAGGCATGATCGAGCGCTGGCGCGCCATGCTGGTGGAAATCCGTGCGGCGAGCGGCACTGACTACGCCATGTACGCCGTGGCTAACCGTGAGCTGCTGGACCTCGCGTTGAGCGGGCAAGCGGTGGTGCCTGCGGCTGCTGCGAATGCCGAGCTTGAACTGGCCTGAGTAGTGGTTGAATGAAGAAGCCCCGGTGTCGTGAGATGCCGGGGTTTTTTTACATCTGTGAATTCACCCAGACCCTGTAGGAGCTGCCGAAGGCTGCGATCTTTTGATCTTGATCTTTAAGGTCAAAAGATCGCAGCCTTCGGCAGCTCCTACAGGATTCGGATATCACCACAAAACTTGTGGGAGCGGGCTTGCTCGCGAAGAGGGCCTTTGTGTCAATACAACTTATGTTCTTGTTTGTTATCGAGCATCGACACTTTACTTGTCGGTCCGGTCAATAAATTACTCAGTGACTGATCAAACTTCTGCAATGCCCGAACTTGCACATCCTGCTGCTGATTAATATCCGCCACGATTTCTTCCGAGCGTTTGAAGTCGGCCCACACCGGCGTCAGTTCCTTCGCTTCAGAACCTTTCGCCGTACCGATGTAGTTCAACTTCGCATCATAAAAATCCGCACTGACATCAGCCTTGATGTCGGAGCTGCGTGAGGTGATCAACTGGCTGTGGGTATCGACGATCGCCACCACATCGGGGTGCGCCGCGCGCAGACTCTGCATGTCCGGATAGACCGTCACCGAGCCGAACTGCCGCTGCAGCGAGGCCTTGACCCAGTCCACGGCCATGTCCGGTTTCGAGGTGTTGACGTAGGCGTCGTGGATCGGCTGCACCAGCAGGCTCTGGCCGAAACCGGTGCCGGCGTTGGCCTGATAGTCGCGCAAGTATTCGCGGTTGGTCTGGGTGCTGGGGCTGTAGACCACGCCCAACGACACACCGGGACCACTTTTCACCTGGGCGGCGCTACTGCGGCCGACCGGTTGGGTGAACAGGCTATCGAGGGACGAGACCGCTTTGGGTGCGGTGGGTACTGAACAGGCGGACAAGGCTAAAACCGATATCGCCAAAGTGCTGGCAAAGGCAAGTTTCATGGTGAGTCTCCCGTGAAGCAACTTCAGTCGGAAAGTCAGAGTTGTCGTGGCTGTTGGTAGCGGGCGCACGACAGTTAACTCAGACTAAACCCGCCAACCTGTAAATAAGCTGACAATTTTTCGAGTTCGGGCGATGCATTAGTTTTATTGGCTTTAAGGCAAATCGGTTAATTGCCTCGGGAAATAAAAAGGCGCAAAACAAGGTTTTGCGCCTTTTTATTTATGGCTGTGCAAACAACCATCAGTTTTTCAAGGGGATCAAAACTTGCTCGTCCGGGGCCAATACCATGAACACCAACAACTTCGCCGGTTTGGTCTGGCTGGCATTTTTCGACACCAGATGTTCGGAGCCGGCCGGTTCGTACCAGAACTGGCCCTTCTTGTAGGTGATCGCCTGTTCACCCTTGACCTGGGAAATCACTTCGCCCTCAAGCACGTAGGCCATGGCGGTGCCGTCGTGTTTATGGGCGATCGAGGATTGGCCGGGCTGGTAGTCGACTTCGATCATCATGGCTTTCTTGCCGGGGGCGTTTTTCAGCATCTGGTCTTGCAGCACCGTGACTTTCTCGGACGGATCGTGAGCCAGGGCGGCGGCAGACAGGGACAGGGCGAGAACGGCGGTGAAGAGGTGCAGGGCTTTCATGGCGAATCACCTGTGGGAGGAGGGGGTGGTGATCACAGTAGTCTGCGGGGCGGGGTATTCAAACGGCCAATATTCGGGAAGATCGGGTGACCAATCCAGGCCGGATGAGAAACAACTGTGGCGAGGGAGCTTGCTCCCGCTGGGCGCGAAGCGCCCCCAAAACCTGGCACCTGATTTCTTCAGACGAATCACACTGGCCGGTTTGCGACTGCTGCGCAGCCGAGCGGGAGCAAGCTCCCTCGCCACAGGGGCAGATCAGACGATTGGAAAGGAGTTGAAATCCACACTATTGGCCAGACGGCTGTCGATCAGGTCAATAAACCCCTGCGCCTCAGGCCGGTTGAAGTGCGCCTGCATCGCCGCTTCCGACTGCCAGCGCGCACTGACCGTCCAGCGTTGGCTGTCCTCGGGGCAGCGGTCGACCATATAGGAGTCGCAGCCGGGTGTCTGGCGCAGGGTGTCGACGATCTTCTGCAACTGCTGGCCGAGTTCATCCGAACGGCCGGCGGCGGCGCGCACCTGGACGGTGTTGATCACTTCGTTGGACATTGCTCACACTCCTGAATCAGGCCGGACGAATCCTGCTCATTGAGGGATAACGCCCGTGCAGAATAGGCTCGCACCCCGAGATCACCAATAACCAATCGGCGGTTAATCGCCCAGACCAATGATTCACGCCACTTGTTGCAGGATGTCGCGCAGGCGATCCAGAGCGGTGTCGATATCGAGGGTTTCGATGGCGCCGAAGCCGAAGTACAGGCCGTTTCTCGGCGGTTGCTGGTAATAGAAGCCGTTGATCGAGTACAGGCCCACCTCGACTTTTTTCGCCAGTTCGATCACCAGCGGCAGGTCGATTGGCACCTTGCACAGCACCGCCATGTGGAACCCGGCACTGGGTGGTATCGCCTCCAGCCACGGCGCCAGATCCGTGGTCATGCGCGCCAGAATCCGCTCGCGGCGCTGGGCGTAAATCGCGTGGCAGCGGCGGATGTGCTTGAGCAGGCAACCTTCGGCGATGAACTTGGCCAGCGCCCATTGCGGCAGGGTCGAGGCGTGCAGGTCGGTGAGCTGTTTGGCGCGGATCACCGCTTCGAGAATTGCCGGCGGCAGGATTGCGTAACCCAGGCGCAGCTCCGGCAGCAGGGTCTTGGAAAAGGTGCCGACGTAGGCAACGATGCCGCGCTGATCGAGCTTGTGCAGCGAATCGGTAGGGCGGCCTTCGTAGCGGAATTCGCTGTCATAGTCATCCTCGATGATGATCGCGCCCAGCTCATAGGCCCGGGCCAGCAGGGCTTCGCGGCGCGCCTGGCTCATCGGCATGCCCAGCGGAAACTGGTGCGACGGGGTGACGTAAATCAGCCGCGTGCCCTCGGGAATCTGTTCGACCTGCATCCCTTCGGCATCGACTGGCACACCGACCACTTCGGCGCCGTGTGTGCCGAACAGCAGGCGTGCCGGCGGATAACCCGGATCTTCCATCGCCACCAGACTGTCGGGGCTGATCAGCACGCGGGTGATCAGGTCCAGCGCCTGCTGCGCGCCGTTGCACACCACAATGTCCTCGTCCTGACAGTTGATCCCGCGCGAAAAAGCGATGTGCCGGGCAATCGCATTGCGCAGCGCCGGCAGGCCTTCGGGCACGCTGTAGAAACCTTTGGAGCCAGCCATCTGGCGCATCGCGTGCGACACGCAACGGCGCCAGTCGTCATGCGGGAACTGGCCCTTGCTGGTGGCGCCGCCGATGAAGTCGTAGCGCAGCGAACCTTCCAGCGACGGATGGCGCAAAAACACCGGCAGGTTGCGCCAGCGCTCGATCACCTCGGCGCTGGCCAGTTCGGTGTGGCTGTGCTTGCGCTGGATCTGCGCCGGGCGGGCGTTGACGTAGGTGCCTTTGCCGATCACCCCGGTGAGGAAGTTTTCGTAAGTCAGCTGCGCGTAGGTGTCGGAAATGGTCTTGCGCGAGATCCCCAGTTGCTCGGCCAGCAGACGGCTGGGCGGCAACTGCGTGCCGGCGGCCAGACGCCCGGACTCGATGGCGCCGCGCAGCTGGTTGTACAACTGGCCGGCGAGGTCCTTGCGGCCATTGATCACGACGTGAAGTTCCATACCGACGCGGCTCCGGGGGGCGATTGAAGTGTCGGCCAGATTACCGCTGTTGCGTGATGGGCAGTAGTTGCGCAGCACAAAAACCCGAAATTGGTCACCATCCCCCCTGTGGGAGCGGGCTTGCTCGCGAATGCGGTGTGTCAGTTGATACTTTAGTGCCTGAAACAACGCTTTCGCGAGCAAGCCCGCTCCCACAGGTTCTATGTATGTGCATTGGGCAGTGGTGTAGCGATATTCCGTGGAATTGGGGCTGTAACGCCGCCAGCCCTGCGCTTACCGTGAACTCATCATTCCGCTCCCGAGACCTGCCATGTCCCCGCGTCTGGACTACTACAACGCATCGCCCAAGGCGATGAAAGCGATGATCGCCATGGAGGCGCTGACCAGCGACCTGAGCATCGAGGCGCCGCTGTTGCAACTGATCAGGATCCGCGCCTCGCAGCTCAACGGCTGCGCGTTCTGCACCGACATGCATTCGGTGGACGCGCGGCGGGCCGGGGAGAGTGATCGGCGTTTGTATGCGATTGCGGTGTGGCGCGACAGCGGCTTTTTCAATCCCCGCGAGCGCGCTGCGCTGGGCTGGGCAGAGGCGGTGACGCTGCTGGCGGAAAGTCATGTGCCGGACGAGGTTTACCAGTTGGCGCGCGAGCAATTCAGCGAAGGGGAAATGGTCGACCTGACCATGGCCGTCACCACGATCAACAGCTGGAATCGCCTCGCAGTAAGCTTTCGCCAAACCCCCAGCGACTGACATAACCTGTGGCGAGGGAGCTTGCTCCCGCTCGGCTGCGCAGCAGTCGCAAAACCTTTGCATGCGGTCTGTCAGTTAAAACCGGTTCGGCAGGTTTGGGGGCGCTGCGCACCCCAACGGGAGCAAGCTCCCTCGCCACAAAGTTTGGTCTTCAGTTTGGTGGAAAGATCGCAGCCTTCGGCAGCTCCTACCTGGGATCGAATGTAGGAGCTGCCGAAGGCTGCGATCTTTTGATCTTGTTTTTAAAAAATCAAAGTCAAAAGATCGCAGCGTGCCGCAGCTCCTACAGGATCATCAGTTTGGTGGGCGCTGTGGTTTGACCGATGTGCCAAACGTATTCCCCATCCGCGTACTGGTCGCCGCCGGCGTCGCCAGCCCGACCTGATTCGGTGGCCGCTTGTTCACCGGCACATTCAGCGCTTCCTGATTCTTTTGCGCAGCGGCAGCGCCTTCCGGGTTGTTGCCCATCTGCTGACTCAAACAATCGTAATTCGGCGCCTTGTAGCCGCCCACCGTCACCTCCACACAGCCCAGCGGCTGCTCGGCGTGGGCACTGGCGAAGGCGCTCAGCAGCAGCCCTCCGAGGGCGAATTTCCACAGTGATTTCATGCAAGCCTCCTGGCCGGCCCGAAGCGGCCGTTCACTGAGTGGAGTCTAGTGCAAGCCTTGCGCAAATCCCGTGATGGTTTTTTTGCACCGCCCGTCACACCAGATTCATAAACAGCCATCAGGATGACGGTTTTCAGGGGTACGTCAGCCGTGCAGCGAGGCAGTTCCAGGGACGGTCTTCAGCGTTCAGCGACTCTTGTGCGCCGGGTGAGTCTGGGGCTGCTGCTTGGCTGGTTGAGCAGTGCTGCGACAGCCGAACCCGCGCCCGCCGACTTGCGCATGACGCTGCACATTCCGGCGCAGGACCTGGCTAAGGCGCTGGATCAGTACAGCCATGCCACCGGGGTGGCGGTGCTGGTCGACAGTCAGTTGAGTCGTGGCCGGCGCTCACTGGCGGTCGATGGCCAGTACACCGCTGCCGATGCCTTGCGCCGCCTGCTAGGTGGCAGTGGCTTGATGGCGCGCTATGCCCGCGACGATGCGTTCACCTTGCAAGTGGCGCAGGTCGAGGACGTGCCGTCGGCCACGGACAAAACCACGCCGGCCAGCGCCGCCGTGAGTCGCAGCTACGCCACCGCGGTGCAAGCTGCGATCGAGCGCAACCTGTGCCGTTCACCACTGACTCGCCCAGGCAGTTATCGCGCGGTGTTGCAGGTCTGGGTCGGGCGTGACGGCGTGGTGCAGCACAACCGGTTGGTCACTTCGACCGGTGATGAACGGCGCGATACCGCGCTGGTGGAGAGCTTTCGCAATCTCAGGATCGACCGGCCGACGCCCAGCGCGTTGCGTCAGCCGGTCACGTTGCTGTTGTTACCGGAGTCGTCAGGGAAACGCATGGAATGCACCAAATGGGAAGGAGTTTCCGGGGGATGAAAGACACCGGACAAGGTTCGATGGTCCAGCTGTTCCTGACGTCCTACGAGGACTTTCGGGTGCGCTTGCGCAGGCGTCTCGGTTCGGAGGATCTGGCCAACGACGTGCTGCACGAAACCTACCTGCGGGTCGACCGCATGGAAACGCCGCCGAACCTGCTGCGGCCCAACGCCTACCTCTATCGCATGGCCCTGAACATCGCCGCCGACCGCCGTCAGGCCGATGCGCGCCTGCTCACCGGCGAGGAAGTCGAAGAGCTGCTGCAAATCGGCGACGAGGCGCTGGACCCAGCGCGAGTGGTCGGTGGGCAAAAGGAAATCCAGTCGCTGCTCAGTGCCCTCTACGAACTGCCAGCGCGGCGCCGCAGAATCTTCATCGCGGCGCGGCTGGAAGAGGCGCCGCACCTGGAAATTTCCCAGCGCTTCGGCATCTCCACGCGCATGGTCGAGAAGGAAATCAAAGCCGCGTTGGGCCACTGCGCAGCGAAACTGGAAAGAAAAGTGTTTCAGCGGTTCGGTCGCGGGGCCGGAAAACCGTCATCTGAATAGTGCCCGATCAATTCGTTGAGAATCTGCGCGTTTGAACATCTTTCGACTGACACCTGCCAAGCCATCGGCGGCCGACAATCTGCACAGCGAAGCCCACGACTGGCTGGTCCTGCTGACCTCCGGCCGCGCCACCGTGGCCGACGCCCGGGCGTTGCGCGACTGGTGTGCGCAGAGCGCCGAACATGCCCAAGCTTTCGAGCAGGCCAAGGTGTTGTGGCACAACCTGCAGCCTGCCGCTGAAATGCTGCAGTCGCCACGGCGATTTGGCCGGCGCGCGTTTCTCGGCGGCGCCATCGCCGCATCGACGGCGTTTTTGCTGGTGCGCGGGACGATTCCCGGTGGCTTCGAAGGGCTCGGCGCCGATTACATCACCGAAGTCGGCCAGCAGAAGCGTTTCGAACCGGCGGACGGCGTGAGCCTGGAACTCAACACCCAGACCCGCATCAATCAGCGCTCTGGCGACGACGGGGTGCAGGGTTTCGAACTGGTCAGCGGTGAGGTTGAAGTACAGACCGCGCGGTTGCCATTGGCGATGCAGGCCGGGGGCGGGTGGTTGCGCGCCAGTCAGGCGCGGTTCAACCTGCGTAACACCGATCAGCAAGTCTGCGTGACCTGCCTCGATGGTTTGGTGGACGTCAATGTCGATGGCCGCAGCCTGCGTTTGCAGCCCGGTGAGCAACTGACCTACGACGCGCAGCAAGTGGGCGCGGTGCAAAGCGTCGACACCGCAGCAGTGATGAACTGGCGCCAACAGGTACTGGTATTCAACGGCGCAACCCTCAGCCAGATGATCGACGAGATCAACCGCTACCGCCCCGGCATGTTGCTGCTGCTCAACCGCGACCTCGGCCAACGCCGCGTCCAGGCCCGCTTCAGCCTCGACCAACTCGCCGGAGTCGCCCTGCTGATCCGCGACGCCTACGGCGTCAAATGCACAGAGCTACCGGGCGGCGTCGTCGTCCTCAGCTAATCCAACCCAACACCCACAAACACCATAAAACCCTGTGGGAGCTGGCTTGCCAGCGATAGCGGCATGTCAGGCAATGAGATGTTGGATGTGAATACCCCATCGCTGGCAAGCCAGCTCCCACAGGGACCTCAGTAATCCAGATTATTGCAGCGGCCCCATCACCTGCCGATACCGCTCCACCCCCTGCGCCGTCTCCCGTGTCAACCGCACCTCCAACCCCAACGGATCCTCCCGCCGATTCCCACTCAACTGCCGCCAACCCTTATCCACCTCCCAAACCCGCACCTGCACATCACTCACACCTTCCAACACCGCCACCCCAGCCCCCGGCGCCGGCAACGGATAACGACTGCGCGCCTCAGCCACCGCCCGATACAACGTATCCCCCTTGACCCACCAACGCACCCGCTGCAAAGCCCCAGGCTGATCCGCCGCACTGCGAATAATATCCAGCCGAAACCCCTTGCTATCACTGCTCCGCACCGTCAGCGCAGGCGGCGCACTTGGCGGCTCATCATCCACGCCAACCTTCTTCGGCTCGGTCAATTCAATCCCCGCGCGCATCTCCACATCACGCTGCAACTGATTCAACGCCCGCAACAAACTGTCACTCTGCTCACTGCTCGCCAGCAAATGACTGTCCGCCCGCGTCACACTGTCCAGCCCGCGCCACGCAATCAAACTGACCACCGCCATCAGCAGAATCGCGACCATCACCTCGATCAGGGTAAAGCCCCGTTGATCGTTCATTGCACACTGATCCTTCCACTGGCATCACGCAGCACACTCAGCCGATTCAGCCCATCAGACAAGGTCAATTGAAGCGGCGGATTGATCCACTCGGCGTTAAGCACAACCTTCTGCTTCGGCTCCACCCGCACCTCCAGCGTCGGACTCTGCCAGGCGCGCGGCCGCAACTGCGGATCATCCTTGAAATGCTCAAAACCCCGACCACCGTCACTGCGCCGAATGAACCGAAACCCCTTGCCATCACTCACCCAAACAATCGGCCGACCATCCGCACGCGCCTCCGCCTGCGCCACCTGCAGCAACTGCGCCACCCGCTCGGCGTCCTTGCGCAGCAATTGCAGCGGATCCGGCTTGATACTCAGACTGATCGCCGCACTGGCAATCCCGATGATCACCAGCACCACCATCAACTCGATCAGCGTAAAACCCTGTTGCTTACCCACATTCATCGGTTGCGCACTCCGTTGCGTCCAGCCCCGTCCCAAAAAAACATCCTGCACGGCCAACATGTAAGGCGTGTGAAATAAAACCGTGAGAATTGCCGCGTAGCCTGTCAGCAGGGACAAAAAGGAGATTCAGCCCATGATGCTCACCACCCGCATTTCCCCCCCGCAAACCGTCCAGGCCCTCGCACTGCTCGCCGCCCTGGTCGGCGTCGCGACCTGGTCAACGCTGCTCCTGACCTCCGCCGAATCCCACACCCCACCCGCGCCCCCACAAATGCTCGCGGCGCGCACTGATAGCCCGGCGTTGCAGTGGTTTTCCAACCAGACAGCGCCGGTGGACATCAAGGTGAGCGGGGTGATGGCAGGGAGTCGCGGGGCGGTGGCGATTTTGAGTTTGAACGATGGGCCGCCGAGGAGTTTTTTGCAGGGGGAGCGGGTGGGGCCTGGGGTGAAGTTGGTGGCGGTGGAGGGGGATGGGGTGGTGATTGAGCAGGGTGGGGAGAGGGTGCGGTTGGGGGTGGAGAGGTTGGGGGAGGGGGTGGTGTTGCCGAGTTTAGTGAGGCCGTGATTTTCGGGGGTGGAGGTTCAGTTAGCTTGTTGTTTTGGTTGTTGTAGTGCATCTGGCCTGTTAGGAATGTATCGGTTGCTTTTGAGATACGGCCGATCAGGCAGTCCTTTTTGCAGCTCAACCAACAACTGCGAGGTGATCGGCGTATCGGAGAGCGTCAGATTTCGTATGGCGGGAGCCTCATCGGCCACGTCCTAAAAAGCGGAGTTTTACATGGTCAGTACTCAAAGGTAATGCAAGCGTACCCGCCTTTTGTTCCAGAAGTCCCGTTAGTTCCTACGTAAGAACTATTATTGATGGTGCCTCCTTCACCACCAGCACCGCCGCGCCCTCCGCCGCATGAGTTCGATCCAGCCTTGCCAGCTGATCCAGCTTTTTGAGAGGGACCATTTGAACCTCCATCCGTGCCAGATTCTCCATTCATTATTGTGCAGCTGGGCTCGTCGGGCATGACGTCTCCGCGACCGCCAGCGCCGCCTGAGCCGCCGGGCCCAGCTCCGGTTATCGTTCCTCGTGAGCCGCCTAGTCCAGGTGATCCTCCTCTTGCACTTACTCGAGTGTACTTGAAGCCGTTTTTATTATCGTACTTAGTGAATAAGAACCATACCTCTGTTCCTTCCTTGCCACTTTGCCCATCATTACTTAATTCCCCCTTGGTTCCTCCGCTTCCCCCATTACCGACAATAAAATTAACGTCTGTTGGATTATCAAGATTAAAAGTACACTTGACGGTACTCCCACCCCCACCCCCTCCGCCGCCACTAGCTCGACTGTTGACAATGCTTGATAATGCGCCGCCGCCGCCCCCTCCGCCGCCGCCACCCCCAGTCGCTGTGATGGTTATTTTGGTTGCACCATTAGGCACCGTAAAAGTTTGCGCTATGGCATCTCCCTTCTTGGGGAGGTTGTAAGCTTCCGGTCCATCATATGTAGGCGATGGGATTTTGTACGTGACGATAGTGGCTTGGGCATTATAAGTAGCGCCAATCATTCCAAGTGCCAGTATTAGTAATTCAATGAGTTTTTTATCGAGGTTAAACATTTTTCCTCTCCTTCGGTAATTGGTTGCTTTCGTGATGCTCTGTTTTTATAAGCTTAAGGGCGAGGTTTGAATTTAGAACCTGTTAGAGTTGACAGTTTTTTATAACTTTTTAGAATTAACATTGAAGTGATTTGTTTGGTCGACGTATCAGCGCGTGATTATGAAACTGCTAGTGGGGGATGTAATAAGGGGCTGATCTATTTAGGGTGATGTAACGGAAAGGGATCTCGTTAAACACCACCGTTTAAAAAGACATTTCCAAACACTCTCTCAGGCTACACATCCTTGCGCCGTTGCCTACAGCTACGCCAGAATCCGCCGGCTTGTGCGCTTTTGGGTCGGATTCTATTGTGGACCGGTCGCTGACGAATCAGCGATCGGGTTTGGTAGCCCGGCTAGACTTGGCGCATAGCGTCACCCGATACGGGCCTTTTTTGGGGCTTTGTATTTATGGTGGCCATGCGCAGGGCGTCTTCGGGCGCGCCGGTTCTCCAAGTCACCGGTCTACCAACCTTCGTATGGCCACCACCCCTTCGTTTGGTAGCGAAAGATGATGGCTCCTTTTCTATGATTTGGAGATTCACTCATGATCAAACCAACACCCAACCCACCCGAAACCGCCTCGGTTTCCCCCTACGAATCCATCGACTCAAAAAAACTCCACGAAGCCGCCGACCGCGCGCTCGACCATTATCTCTGTCCGCCCGGTTCCACGCCGCCGCCGCGTAAAACCCGCGGGATGTATGCCGTGACGGCGGACAACAAAACCGAAGAGCTGCTGGTCGATGCCAGTGAAACGCTCGCTTCGGCCAAAACCCTCGCGCAGAACATCGCCAGCCTGTTGCCGGTGTCGCAGCGTCATGCGCTGGCGGGGATTGCGCAGTTGATCATGCTGGGGGAGTTGGCGGTGAATCGGGCGTTGGATAATTTGCAGTTGCCGGGGTGATGCGAGGGGTGGGATCACCTGCTGATTGATTGGGTGGTCATTCTGGCGCCTTCGCGAGCAGGCTCGCTCCCACAGGGTTTTATGCTGATTGCAGATGTTGTGTACGACGCTGACACCTGTGGGAGCAAACATTGGCGGCGAATCTATTTTCTGCCCCAACCAGCACCGCCATAAAACATTGATGATTTGAGCGCGGCGTCTGCAAGCCAGAAAACCGGATTTCCCCTACAACGAACAGCGATCCATCCTGCATTCAAAGTTGAGTCCGTTCGCCAAAGTCCCCCGTTTTCAGAACAGGAGACGGACGTGGCCAGACTCATTCCGCAAAGCGAGCTGCATGGTCAGCGCGACCAGATCCTTGATTCCTACCAAGCCATGGAAGAGTTCCGCCAGGCATTGAATCGCCCGGACGACTTGCCCGGATTCGACGACTTGTTAAACGCCATGGGCCTGCATCGTTCGAACTACATGCAAGGCGCGAATGAGCGAAAACTCATCGATGCTGTGCGTAACGGTGAGTGGGCGGTGGTGAAACCGCGCAAGGTTGCAGATAGCGGCGGTGCCTCCTGGAACGCCTTCAAGCCCAAACCCGAGCCTCCTCCCGCGCAACATCTGGTGGAGGAACACGCCTACTCCTTGCCGCAACCCGCCGAATCGGGCTTCCACATCGTTCAGAAACCCATGACGCTCGAAGCGCTTGAACGGGAGTTGTACGAAGTCAGGCCCGGCGACTCTCTGCTTCGCGAATTCCGCTCACTCAATCGACATCTCGGTGAGCGGGTCAAACCTGGGCAAATGGTCTTGTTCAGTGACTCTCGCAACTACATGTGCCGGCGCGAAGAAGCACAGATGATGGCCGCTGCGGAGAAGGTGAACGAGGCGTTGAAGGATCTCTCGGATGAAGAGGCTTCGTTCATGGTTGAGCATCATGACGTCATTGAGCCGTTTCTGGAGGTGTCGGCGGGCGCACTGGGCGTTGCGTCATTCATGATCGGCCAGCATCTGGAAGGATTGAAAAATACCCTCAAAGAGTTGGAGAAACTGCATCAGCAGCAATACACCCAACATGGTCATCTACATTCCTCAGAGTTCTTTGCCAAGCGCAAACGTCTGATGACGAAACTGGATGCCAGCCTTGGGCCGCTGGTACGCAAAGGCACCGGTTTGCCAGATCATCCAAAACTCAAACGTGCACTGGGATTGTCCAGCCGCCGAATTGTTCACCGATGGGGCAAAGCAGGTGCACCGGCACAACTGCCTGGGTATGCAACCCACATTGCGGGTGTTGCCAGGGCAGCGAAGTTCATGAAGGGAGGTGGTTATCTCGGCATAGGTCTGCAACTGGGCGCATCCAGCTCAAAAATCCACGAGGTATGCGCGTCCGACCGCGAGGCGGAATGCAGGCAAGTAAGGTTTGTAGAAGGAGGGAAGATGGTCGGCGGTACGGCTGGCGCTCTCGCTGGTGGGTATCTCGGAGGGAAAGCAGGTCTGGCGGTATGCGCGAAATTGAAAGGAATGGGGAGACTGGTGTGTGTGCTTGTGGTCGGTGCGGCAGCGTCGGTGGAGACAGGAACTCAGATGTCGGAGCTAGGTGAGTTTTTGGGTCAGGAAATTCATGAGTATTCCGAATAATGGAAATAACCGAAATAGCATTTGCCTGGGCATGTGGGGCGCTGATTCTATTAGGCGTGATCAACTGCGCAATGATTTTTTACGCCGTTTATACAAAACTCGCTGCTCTGGAAAAACACTTTGATGAGTGGCTGTATCTATCCATGGACTGTGGTTCATCAGGGGGAAGTTTTTACTCGAGAACTCAGCGGATGACCGCTGTCAGCCGGTTGATTACATCCAAGAGTATCCAACGGCAGGAACCCTTGCTGATCGACGCCGTTGAACGCCTGCCCAGAGAACTCAGGTTCTGGGCGACGAGCCCATTTCATGTCAGCTATGTCGTGTGCGGTGGAACGTGGGTGGTTTGGCTTTATGGGAAATACAGAGGTTTTTTATAAAGGGGCAGAGAGAAAGTCAGCCCTAGGTGAAATCGTTTACGAAGTAATCTCAAATGACTGAAATCAAACTTCTGTTCGCCGCCACTGGCATTGCGTTACTGGTGCTGATCATCTCCAATGTTCTGGTGATGATCTATGTCGGGTATTTCAAGCTTTCCGAAATTGAATTGCACCTTGAAAATTGCTTTCTGCTCCACAACTGCCCGCAGAAGGGACGTTCCGGTTTTTGGGCACGAAGGTACAGACTCAGCCTGATCACTGCTTTGCTTAGTAAACGTCCTTCGCGTCTGTTACTGGATAATCAGAACGCCCTCGAAGATGTCCGGCGCCTTCCGATGAATTTGCGGCGGTGGGTCGAAATTCCATATCGATTGAATGCATTTTCCCTGCTGGGAATTCTGGCTTTGTATGGTTGGGCGGAATATTTAGGACTGTTCGAGTAAGCACCATGAGAAACCGGTCGTCTATCAAGCGCTATCGCGAGCCGTCCGGGTGCCGTGGAGACAGAAAAAGGATGTTTAGGGACTTTCGGGCCGGTTGAGCAATGTTTCCAGGCGGGCCAACGGCGGGGCATCCTGGTTGCGGTCGAAAACCTGGATGCCGACCTTGAGCAATCGTCCATTTTCAGCCGTGGCGATGGCTTGTTCGCAGCGCAGTAGCAGGCGTCCTTGGTCACAGTCCTGCGCCTTTAGTCCTATCGGTAATCGACCTTCCAGTTGTAGCTCCGCCATCCGACTCTGCGCCGCAATCATCGCCACCGACCGATCCCGCAAAACCCCGCTGCTCTGCGTCATCAACCCCGCCACGCGCACAGCCGCCGACATCGCCACGGCAATGATCGCCAGCGCCACCAGCACTTCAATCAGGGTGAAACCCGCCTCTCGGGAACACGCGCGCATAAATGGCCCAAACCCAAAACACAGCCCTCGACCCTAACCCGCGTCCTTGACGGCTTGACGACGAAAACTCCCGAGGATTTTCAACATCCCTGACATATCTTCTTGCAACACTGCGCGTCGAATCGAATCAAGCCAAGGGAATGTCGAGATGGATATCGCGCAGTTCAAACAGCCCAGACGACCGAGCCGGATGCCCCGTGGGCAGCAGGGTTTTACCCTGATCGAGATCATGGTGGTTGTGGTGATTCTCGGGATTCTGGCGGCGATGGTGGTGCCCAAGGTGCTCGACCGGCCGGATCAGGCGCGGGCCACGGCGGCCAAGCAGGATATTGGTGGTTTGATGCAGGCGCTGAAGTTGTATCGCCTCGATCACGGCAGTTATCCGAGCATGACTCAGGGTTTGAAAGTGTTAGTGGAGCGGCCGGCGGATGCGAAGAACAGCAACTGGCGTTCGTACCTGGAGCGTTTGCCGAATGACCCGTGGGGTCGTCCTTATCAGTACCTCAACCCCGGCGCGAATGGCGAGATCGATATCTTTTCCCTCGGTGCCGACGGTCAGCCTGACGGCGACGGCGTGAATGCCGATATCGGTTCCTGGCAGCTGTAAGGCCGGTGATGAACAGCCAATCGAACCAGCAGGGGATGGCGATCATCAGTGCGCTGTTGATTGCGGCGGTGGTCGCGGTGATTGCGGCGGGGATGTTGACCCGGCAGAGCGTTTCGACCCGCGCGCTGGAGGCGGATCAGCAGCGGGTGCAGGGGCGCTGGGTGTTGCACGGCGGTCTGGAGATCAGCCGGCAGTTGCTCTGGGATGCGCGGCAGCGTGATCCGTTGACCCGGCTCGATCAGCCATGGGCGCAGCGCTTGAATGCGCAGGGTTTCGAGGGGCGGCTGGAGGATGAGCAGGGCAAGTTCAACCTGCGCAATCTGGTGGCCAACGAGCGTGTCGATGAGGCGCAGGTGCAGGCGTTTCAGCGGTTGTGCGCGTTGATCGGCATCAGCGCCGGGTTGAGTCAGCGCATCAGTCAGCGGGTGATCGGCTCTTATCCGTATCTGTTGAACGCGCAGATTGCCGAAAATACCACGAGCAAAAACGCCTTTGACAGTGGCCGCGCCACGTCGCCGAATGCTTCGCGCAAGCCACAGAATCCGAAGTTGCCGATGCTGCGCAGTGTCGATGATTTGCGCAGCGTCGAGGGTGTGAATGAGGCGGTCATCGGCAAACTGGCGCCGTATCTCACGGTAATTCCGGCGACTACTTGGCTCAACGGCAACACCGCCACCGCGCCAGTGTTGGCCGCGTATGTGCCGGGGTTGTCGCTGGAGCGCGCGCAGGCGCTGATCAATGAGCGCGATGCCGGGCGCTGGTTTATCAACCGTGGCGATTTCGTCAACCGCTTGCGCATGCCCAATCTGGAGCTGACCAGCGTCAAGGTCGGCATCACCAGTGACTGGTTCCGCCTGCGTGGCGAGGCGCGACGTGATCAGCGTCGGGTCAGCCTCGATGCGTTGCTGCATCGCAGCGAGGATCGCCTGCCGCAGGTGATCTGGTCGCGGGTGGGCGTATGAGTCAGTTGCGTGTGAGTTTGCCGCCACTGGTGGAGTTGAGTCTCGACAGTGAGATGGACTGTGCGTGGCTGGACCGGCAAGGGCAGGTCATTCGTGAGCAGCGTCAGACCTTTGCCCAACTGGGGCAGTCAGCGAAGCAGCCACCAGTGAGCGCTTTCCTGCACCCGGCGGACAGCCTGTTGGCGAGCATCGACCTGCCACCGTTGCCGGCGAACAAGACCGCAGCGGCGGTGCAATGCGCGGCGCAGGCCTTGATGCTCGGCGACTGCAATGACATGCACATCGCTCACAGTTCGCGGGATGAAGCGGGGCAGGTGCAGATCGCCTGGGCGCCGCGTCAACGCTTGCAGCATCTGGGGCAATTGCTGAAGCAGGCCGGTCTGAACCTGCGCGGTTTGTATCCGGCGTCATACAGCTTGCCGGTGCTGCCGGGCACGGTGGCCTGTCGGCAGGACGGCCATTTGTTGCTGCGCGAAAGCGTGCAAGTGGCGCGGGTGCAGCCGCTGTTTGACGACGAGATTGGCGATTGGCTGCTGACCTGCGGCACGCCGCTGCACTGGATCGGCTCGGCGCCACCGCCGCAAGCGCAATTGCCGATGGCCGAGGCGCAGCGCTGGACCGGGCCGTTGCCGGGTTGGGGCTTGCAGGGTGCGGTGCAACAGCAACGCAGCGAGCATCGCGGTTGGGGCCGGGCGCTGGGGCTTTGCGCATTGGCGGTGGCGGTGTGGGTGATTGGATTGAATCTTTATGCCGCCCGCGAAGCCAGTCAGGGCCAGCAGCTCAAGACGCGGATGGCGCTGCGGGTGAAGCAGGCCTTTCCCGAGTTGCCGGTGATCCTCAATCCGCTGCAACAGGCGCGTCAGCAATTGGCGGCGCGGCAGAAGGGCGCGGCGGAGGATCCGGCGCAGCCGTTCAATCGGCTGGTGTTGCAGGCCGGCAGCGGCATGCCGTTCATGGCCGGCACGGTCGAGCGCCTGACGTTTGTCGACGGCAGCTTGCAGTTGAGTCTGCTGGCCGATGCCCGGCGCAGCGCCAATGACAAGGACAAGGATTGGCAAGCCGCATTGGCTCAGTTCGGGATCAGCGCAACGGCTGACGATGAAGGCTGGCTGTTGCGCCCGAGCGACGAAGTCAGCACTCCCGATGAAAGCGCTGACGACAGCGGAGCAGAAGATGAATAAGGCATCGCTGGCGGTTTATCGCGCCCGTTGGCAGCGCTTCAGCGCGCAACTTCAGGCGCGCTGGCAAGCGCTGGCCCTGCGCGAAAAACGCATGGTCAGCGGCATGGCGGCGGTGCTGCTGGCGCTGTTGGTGTGGGGCGCGCTGATCCAGCCGCCGCTGAAAAAAATCACTTATTGGCAAGCCGAAACCCCGAAGTTACGCGCGCAGACCGAAGCCCTGGAAGTGCTGTTGCGCGAGGTCAGCGTACGCCCCGAGGGGCAAAGTCTTGCGCAGTCTCTTGAGCAAACGCTGCAGGCCAGCGGTCTGGCCGGGCACTATCAATTGCAGGCCGGGGAGGCCGGCGCGTGGCAGTTGACGTTCGACGCGGCGCCGGCCGATGCCGTGCTCGACTGGCTGTTGAGCAACCCGGCACAACTTTCTCTGCAAGTGGTCGAGGCCCGTCTGCAACGCGCAGACAACGCTTCGACCGAAGTCACTGCCGGCACATTGTCAGGCACCGTTCGCATGGATCAGGCGCTGGGCGCTAAGGAAGCTTCATGAAGGGGTCAGGATCCAAACCGGCGCGCATGGCGTTGCCGATGCTGCTGATGGCGTTGAGCGCGTGCAGCAACACCACCACGCCGCCGAACCAGCCGCCGTTGCTGGTGGACAGCGAACTCGGCCGGCCACTGGCCAACACCCAGCGCAGCGGTGACGCGCTGCTCGATCGGCAACGCGCCCAGGCACAAGTGGCGCCGCAACCACGGCAGATGCACAACATCACCGAACGCGCACGCAGTGGAGGCGCCCCTCGCGGCAGCACACTGCCGAGCAATCCGCTGGGCGATCAACCGGTGACGCTGAATTTTGTCGACGCCGATATTCAAGCGGTGGTGCGCGCGTTGTCGCGTTCCACTGGCCAGCAATTTCTGGTCGACCCTCGGGTCAAGGGCAGCCTGACGCTGGTCTCGGAAGGTCAGGTGCCGGCGCGGCAGGCCTACGACATGTTGCTCGCGGCGTTGCGCATGCAGGGCTTCAGCGTGGTCGATGTCGGCGGCGTCGCGCAGGTGGTGCCGGAGGCCGACGCGAAACTGCTCGGCGGGCCGATCTACAGCCCCGATAAACCCGCCGGCAACGGCATGCTCACGCGCACCTTTCGCCTGCAATACGAGAACGCGGTGAACCTGATTCCGGTGTTGCGCCCGATCGTCTCGCCGAACAATCCGATCAATGCCTACCCCGGTAACAACACCATCGTGGTTACCGATTACGCCGAGAACCTGACCCGGGTCGCCCAGTTGATCCAGACCATCGACACGCCGAGCGCGATCGACACCGACGTGGTGCAGATCCAGAACGGTATCGCTGCCGACATCGCGCCGATGGTCGCTGACCTGCTCGACGCGCCGGGCAATGATCCGACGCAGAAAATCGCGGTGATCGGCGACCCGCGTTCCAACACCATCATCATCCGCGCCGGCAGCCCCGAGCGCACCGAGCTGGCGCGCAACCTGATCTACAAACTCGACAACGCGCAGAGCAATCCGAGCAATCTGCACGTGGTTTATTTGCGTAACGCGCAAGCGGCGAAACTGGCGCAGGCCTTGCGCGGGCTGCTGACTGGCGAGAGCGACAGCGGCACCAGCGACAGTGCGCGTTCGGTGCTCAGCGCCATGGGCAGCAACGGCAACAATGGCGGCCAGACAGGGCAGAGCGGTACGCAAGCCAGTGGCAACACCTCGACCACCTCAAGCACCGGCAGCACCGGCAGCACCGGCGGCAGTTACGCGCAGGGCAGCGGTTCGACCAGCAGCGCCGGCAATCAGGCCAGCGAGCAGAATGTCGCGTTCAGCGCTGGCGGGGTGACGATTCAGGCTGATGCGACCACCAACACCTTGCTGATTTCCGCGCCGGATCCGTTGTATCGCAACCTGCGCGAGGTCATCGACCTGCTCGACCAGCGCCGTGCGCAAGTGGTGATCGAGAGCCTGATCGTCGAGGTCGGCGAGGACGATGCCAGCGAGTTCGGCGTGCAGTGGCAGACCGGCAATCTCGGCGGCAAAGGCGTGATCGGCGGGGCGAACCTCGGTGGGTCAGGGATCAACCTCAACGGCAAGACCAGCCTCGATGTGCTGCCACAGGGTTTGAACCTCGGTTACGTCAACGGCACCGTCGACATCCCCGGCATCGGCAAGATCCTCGACCTGAAAGTGTTGGCCCGGGCGCTGAAGAGCAAGGGCGGCACCAACGTGCTGTCGACGCCAAACCTGCTGACCCTGGATAACGAAGCGGCGAGTATTTTTGTCGGCCAGACCATTCCGTTTGTCAGCGGCAGCTACGTCACGGGCGGTGGCGGGACCAGCAACAACCCGTTCCAGACCGTGACCCGTGAAGAGGTGGGATTGAAGCTGAATGTGCGGCCGCAGATTTCCGAGGGCGGTACGGTCAAGCTCGATATCTATCAGGAAGTCAGCAGCATCGACGAGCGCGCTTCGGCCAGCGCGGCGTCGGCCGGGATTGTCACCAACAAGCGCGCGATCGACACCAGCATCCTGCTCGACGACGGCCAGATCATGGTCCTCGGCGGCCTGCTGCAGGACGGCTACAGCCAGAGCAACGAAGCGGTGCCGTGGCTGGGGACGCTGCCGGGGATCGGTGCACTGTTTCGCAACGAACGCCGGGCGATCACCAAGACCAACCTGATGGTATTCCTGCGCCCGTACATCATCCGCGACAGCGAAGCGGGGCGCAGCATCACCCTCAACCGCTACGACTTCATGCGCCGCGCCCAGGGCGGGCTGCAACCGGAACGCAGCTGGGCGATGCCGGACATGCAGGCGCCGCAGTTGCCGACGGCGGCGCAGGGGGTTCCGAGTCCGGTTCCGGCTTCGGGCCCCCGCGCGACTATCAAGGCTGTGCCGATTGAAGGGAGCACACGCTTTTGAAACGAGTCCTCAATCTGAGAAGTAACCCTGTGGTGAGGGGATTTATCCCCGATGGGCTGCGCAGCAGCCCTAAAACCTATGCACGCGGTCAGCCAGATGTATTCGGATGTCAGGTTTCGGGGCTGCTGCGCAGCGCATCGGGGATAAATCCCCTCACCACAGGGAAACTTGGTGCCACAGGAATCAGGAACAACGCCGGACCTGTAGGAGCTGCCGAAGGCTGCGATCTTTTGATCTTTAAAAGCAAAAGATCGCAGCGTGCGGCAGCTCCTGCACGGGATCGTATTGCCACGGGGGAGGGCTTTAGATGAGTGCACTTCCCTACGCCTGGGCCAAGGCCCAGCGCATTCTGCTGTGCGACGGCGTGCTGACCGTTTGCCCGTCGACCCCGGGCTGGTCGATCAGCGAGGTGCGGCGGCAGTTCGGTGCATCGTCGCTCAAGCGGGTGCGCGATGACGAACTCGACGGCCTGCTCGCCACGGCCTACGCCGACACCGGCAGCGCTGCCGCCGTGGTCGGTGCGGCAGAGAACGAAGTGGATCTCGACCGGCTGATGCAGGACATGCCGGAAATCACCGACCTGCTCGACACTCAGGACGGTGCGCCGGTAATCCGCATGATCAACGCCTTGCTCACCCAGGCCGCGCGCGATGAGGCCAGCGACATTCACATCGAACCGTTCGAAACCCATTCGGTGGTGCGCTACCGGGTCGACGGCACCCTGCGTGACGTGGTCTCGCCGCGCAAGGCGCTGCACGGTGCGCTGGTGTCGCGGATCAAGATCATGGCCCAGCTCGACATCGCCGAAAAACGCCTGCCGCAGGACGGTCGTATCGCGTTGCGCGTGGCCGGGCGACCGATCGACATTCGCGTGTCAACGGTGCCGACCGGACATGGCGAGCGGGTGGTGATGCGCTTGCTCGACAAACAGGCCGGGCGCCTGCATCTGGAAACCCTGGGCATGGACGCGCAGGTGCTGGCCAAACTCGATCATTTGATCCGCCAGCCCCACGGCATCGTGCTGGTCACCGGCCCCACCGGCAGCGGCAAGACCACCAGCCTCTATGCCGCGCTGGCGCGCCTCGATGCCAGCACCAGCAACATCCTCACTGTGGAAGACCCGGTTGAATACGACCTGCCGGGGATCAGCCAGATTCAGGTCAACGCCAAGATCGACATGACGTTCGCCCTGGCATTGCGGGCGATTCTGCGCCAGGACCCGGACATCATCATGATCGGCGAGATCCGCGATCTGGAAACCGCGCAAATCGCCGTGCAGGCCTCGCTCACCGGTCACCTGGTGCTGGCGACGCTGCATACCAACGACGCGGTATCGGCGGTCAACCGCTTGATCGACATGGGCGTCGAGCCGTTCCTGCTGGCCTCGTCGATGCTCGGCGTACTGGCGCAGCGACTGGTACGCCGGTTGTGCAATCAGTGCAAACAAGAGGATCCCGCAGCGCCCGCGACGTGGCGGCCAGTGGGCTGCGCGGCATGCAACCACACCGGCTACAGCGGTCGCACCGGCATCCACGAATTGTTCTGCATCGACGACGACATCCGCACCCTGATTCACCAAGGGGCCGGGGAGCAGGCCTTGCGTGCGGCGGCGTCAAAGGCCGGGATGTTCAGCCTGCGCGAGGACGGCGAGCGCTGGATTCGCAGCGGCGCCACCGCCCCTGAAGAAATCCTTCGTGTGACCCGGGACGCCTGATGAATCGCTATCGTTTTGAAGCCGCCGACGCCACTGGCAAGATCGAATCCGGGCATCTGGAGGCCGAGAGTCAAACCGCCGCGTTCGGCGTGTTACGCAGCCGTGGTTTGACCGCGTTGTCGGTGCACAAGGAGAGCAACGTCGCCCAGCATGGCGGCGGCGGTCTGTTCAGTGCGCGTATGTCGGATAACGACCTGGCCTGGGCTACGCGGCAACTGGCGAGTCTGCTCGGCGCCAGCCTGCCGTTGGAAGCAGCGCTCAGCGCAACGGTGGAGCAGGCCGAGAAAAAACACATCGCTCACACCCTCAGCGCGGTGCGTGCCGATGTGCGCAGCGGCATGCGCCTGGCCGAATCATTGGCCGCGCGGCCACGGGATTTTCCGGAGATCTATCGGGCGTTGATCGCCGCCGGGGAGGAGTCCGGTGATCTGGCGCAGGTCATGGAGCGGCTGGCGGATTACATCGAGGAGCGCAATAACCTGCGCGGCAAGATCCTGACTGCGTTTATCTATCCGGGGGTGGTCGGACTGGTGTCGATCGGCATCGTGATTTTTTTGCTCAGTTATGTGGTGCCGCAGGTGGTCAGTGCGTTTTCCCAGGCGCGGCAGGATCTGCCGGGACTGACCTTGGCGATGCTGACGGCCAGTGATTTCATTCGGGCGTGGGGCTGGTTGTGTGCGGCGCTGATCGCGGGCGCTTTCTGGTGCTGGCGCCTGTATTTGCGCAACCCGGCGGCGCGTTTGAGTTGGCATCATCGGGTGTTGAAGTTGCCGCTGATCGGTCGTTTCATCCTCGGGCTGAACACGGCGCGTTTCGCCTCGACGCTGGCGATTCTCGGCGGAGCCGGCGTGCCGTTGCTGCGGGCGCTGGAGGCGGCGCGGCAGACGCTGTCGAATGATCGCTTGAGTTTGAGTGTCAGCGATGCCACGGCCAAGGTCCGCGAAGGGGTGAACCTGGCGGCGGCATTGCGGGTGGAGAACGTGTTCCCGCCGGTGCTGATTCACCTGATCGCCAGCGGCGAGAAAACCGGTGCACTGCCGCCGATGCTCGAACGCGCGGCGCAGACCCTGTCGCGGGATATCGAACGGCGGGCGATGGGCATGACCGCATTGCTCGAGCCGTTGATGATTGTGGTGATGGGCGGGGTGGTGTTGGTGATTGTGATGGCGGTGTTGTTGCCGATCATCGAGATCAACCAGTTGGTGCAATAACCCTCCCTGTAGGAGCTGCCGAAGGCTGCGATCTTTTGATCTTGCTTGCGCTTTTGAAGATCAAGATCAAAGATCGCAGCCTTCGGCAGCTCCTACAGGGGGGGCAGTGTTGTTAATGCGATCTGTGTCACACCACAGAACCTGTGGGAGCTGGCTTGCCAGCGATAGGGCCATGCAGAACAACAAATAATTCAGACTTTTTTCCAAGGCTTCAGCATCACCCGAGTCAGGATTCCCCCATCCTCGGGTTCTCCTCTCTGTCATCTGCAACCACCCCGCAACGGCTGCAGCCAATTTCAGCCAAACCCACGATCCAGACCTCTCGCAATCCCCCGCAAACACCCGAGAAATCTCCCTGAAAAAGCCCGCGCAGCTCCCGAGGTTTTTTCCTTTATCTGTCACCGCAAGATGCGAATTTCTCAGTGCGACTTAACCACGGACCCCGCTTGCGAAGGTCAGCGGTGAGTCTTCCCAGTGTCATGCAAGACCCCTGAAAACCTGTGTTCACAACCAACGTTGAAAAGGAGATTCTTCATGTTCAAGCGCACTCTGATCGCAGCTTCCCTGACCGTCGCCGCGCTGGCTTCCGCTCAAGCCATGGCCGTCACCGGTGGTGGTGCAACGCTGCCAGCCTCTCTGTACAAAGGTTCGGCTGACAGCATCCTGCCTGCCAACTTCAGCTACGCCGCCATCGGCAGCGGCGGTGGCAAGACGGCTTTCCTGACCAACAATCCAGCGGGCTTCAGCACCACCGGCACCGTGCACTTCGCCGGTAGCGACTCGATCCTCAGCGCTTCGGAAATCAGCACCTACAACACCACCTACGGCGCTTCGTACGGCCCGCTGATTCAACTGCCTTCGGTGGCCACTTCGGTTGCCATCCCTTACAAAAAAGCCGGCCAGACTGCGCTGAACCTGACCAGCGCTCAGTTGTGCGATGCCTTCTCCGGCGCTAAAACCACCTGGGGCGCGCTGCTCGGCACTGCCGACACCACGCCGATCCGCGTTGTTTATCGCAACGTTTCCAGCGGTACTTCGGAAATCCTCAGCCGTCACTTGAACTCGGTCTGCCCGACTCAGTTCGCTACCAACTCCACCTTCACCAACGCACGTCTGCCAGCCGGTTCGGCGCTGCCGTCGAACTGGGTTGGCGTGGCTAACACTGCCGACGTCGCCCCTGCCGTAAACGCCGTTGACGGTTCGATCGGTTATGTCGGTCCGGACGGTGTCGACGCCACCAGCAACGCTGTCGTTGCTCGCGTCAACGGCGTTCAGCCAACTTCGCTCAACGTCACCCTGGCACTGTCGTCGGTGTCCGCGCCTTCGACGCCTGCCCAGGCTGCAAACCCGGTCAACTGGTCGCCAGTGGTGGCTAACCCGGCTTCGGGTTACAAACTGGCTGCCTACACCAACTTCATCTTCGGTCAGTGCTACAAGGATGCAGCCGTGGCCGCCGACGTCAAAGCCTTCCTGACCACCCACTACAGCAACCCGGGCAACAACACCGCGACTCAGGCGCACAAATTCGTCGCCGTGCCTAACGCCTGGAAAACCGCAGTCACCGCCAACTTCATCACCAACACTTCGGGCAACAACCTGGACATCAACAACGCCAGCGTCTGCAACGCTATCGGTCGTCCTTTGTAAGCTCGCGCTGTCGTAATACCGATGACGGCAACCTTCGGGTTGCCGTCATTTTTTTTGGCTCGAATACACGCCGAACATGAAGTTTGTGTGACATCCGTTCGGTCGCGCCTCTCGCCAACTGCCTATGTCGTAACAGCAGGTTTTTGCAGGCCTGCGGCATCTTTGGCAACCAAAGTGTGGCAATCAAAAAGGATCTCGTAGTGATGCTCGCTCGCCCATCCCGTCGTCGTACCCATGTTCTGCCATCCAGACGTGAAACCCTGGAACCGTCGCTGTGGCTGCTCAAGCCATTGGCGCACGCCGTGGCGTTATGTCTGGTGGCGGGCAGTGCGCAGGCGCAGACGGCGTTCAGTTCGAGCTGGTTTGCCGCCAAGGGCGCCGCACAGCAGGCCGCGGCCGCGCGTCCGGGCGTGGGCGGATTGCCGGGGATGACCCCGCCATTGGCCCAGCAGCAAAAGGCCAATCAGCAATTGCAGCGTTCGATCCAGACCCTGAACAACACCGTCGCTGCGATTGCCGCGCAACAAGCGGCGCAGGCGGCCGGACGCGCTGCCGCACTGGGCACGGTGCAGGTCGTGCCGGACGGTCTGGGCGAGGGCGGTTTGAAAGTCGATAACAGCCTGTCCCAGGGTTGGCAGAACGCCAAGGGCCCGCAACAGACCCAGGCCGATGGCAAGACCACGGTGAAGATCGAGCAGACCGCCGACAAGGCGATCCTCAATTGGGAAACCTTCAACGTCGGGCGCAACACCAGTGTTGAATTCGCTCAGCAGGCGAACTGGGCAGTGCTCAATCGGGTCAACGATCCGAATGCACGGGCCAGCCAGATCCAGGGCCAGATCAAGGGCGACGGCACGGTCATGCTGATCAACCGCAACGGCATCGTGTTCAGCGGCAGCAGTCAGGTCAACGTGCGCAACCTGGTGGCGGCAGCGGCGAATATCACCGATATCCAGTTCCGCGACCGAGGGCTGTATTTCGACAGCAGCGGCACCCAGCCGACGTTCACCGATGCCGCCGGCAAAGTGCTGGTGGAACGCGGTGCTTCCATCGAAACCCACAAACCGGCGGCGTCTACCGCTGCCGGTGGTTACGCCTTGCTGCTCGGCAGCGAAGTGCAGAACGACGGCAGCATCAGCACCGCCAAGGGCCAGACCGTGCTGGCCGCCGGTGACCGTTTCTACATTCGCAAGGGCTCGGGCACTGAGGGTAATGCGCTGTCCACCACCTTCGGCAACGAAGTCATTCCCGGTTTCAAGGCGGGTGCTGTGGCGGGCAACGTCACCAACAACGGCTTGATCCAGTCCGCCACCGGGGACATCACCCTGACCGGGCACGAGGTGCTGCAAAACGGTGTATTGCTCGCCAGCACTTCAGTGGCGACGCGCGGCACGATTCACCTGACCAACCCGAGCAGTGACGGCAACGGCAGCGTCACGCTGGGGCAGGGCAGCGCCACGGCAATCCTGCTCGACAGCAGTGATCTCACCGCCCTCGACAGCCAGCGCGACGCGGCCCTGACCAATGTCAGCGCGAACAACCGGATCCGTGGCGACCAGTCACGCATCGAGCTGCAGAGCGGCGGCACTGTCGAGTTTCAGAATGGCTCGATCACCCTGGCCACCGGCGGCCAGGTCGCGGTCAATGCGCAACGCCGCAGCCTGGTGCGCGACGGCGCGATGATCGATGTGTCCGGTGCCCTCGGCGTCAAAGTGGCGATGGAAAACAACAGCATCAAGATCAACGTGCAAGGCAACGAGCAGCGCGATGCCTCGGTCAACCGCGAGAAAGGCGCGCTCAACAGCAATGACATCTGGGTCGATGTGCGTGATCTGGTGTATGTGCCGGCGGGCACCAACGGCTATGCCACCGATCGCTGGTACACGGCGGGCGGTTTGCTCGAAGTCGGTGGTTATCTCGGCACTCAGGCCCACAGCGTCGGCGAATGGATGGCTCAGGGCGGCACAGTGAGTTTTGCCGGCAACGATGTGGTCACGGAAAAAGGTTCGTTGATCAACCTGTCCGGCGGCACCCTGGATGTGCAGAGCGGCGAGATCCGCCAGAGCTGGCTGCGTGGTGCCGACGGCAAGTTGTATGAAGTGTCGCGTGCGCCGGGGGACCTGCTCTACACCGGCCTGTACAAAGGCTATGAAGACAGCAGCCAACGCTGGGGCCAGACCAGTTATTACTACAGCCCGCTGATTGCCCCGCGTTCACGTTTCGAGTCGGGTTACACCGTCGGTCGCGATGCCGGGCAACTGGTGATCGCCACCGCCAATGCGGTACTCGACGGGCAAATGATTGGCGAGGTGTATCAGGGCGAACGGCAGAATCAGGCGCCGAAGCCGGTGCTCGATGGCTATGAGCAGAGCCAGACCGCGCTGGCGCGGCGGGCGCAATTAATTGTCGGCAGTTACGACCCGACCTTCGTCGCGGCGTCGAATGGCCTGCTCTACACCCTCAATCCATTGCTCGATCAGGTGCAGATCGGTGGCGCGCGCCCGGTTGCCGGAAATGATCTGGACCTCACCGGCGCGGTGTCCGATACCCGCAAGGGCAAGCTGTATCTTGATAACGATCAGCTCAACGGGTTCCACCTTGGTGCGCTCAAGGTTCCGGCCAAGGATCAGATCGCCGTTGACGGTGCGCTGACGGTCGATAGCGGTGGCGACATCACCCTCTACGCCCCGGATGTTCAGATCGGCGCCGACCTGACTGCTCGCGGCGGCAGTCTGCGTTTGGGCAACGTACTCAATCAGTTCAATGGTGGCGCAAACACCGACACTCGCCTGGCGGCCAAAGCCGAAAAAACCACGCAAACCCGCATCGCCGAGGGCGTGCATCTCGACACCCGAGGGCTGTGGAGCAACCTGCGCACCAACCCGGACGATAACGCCCGCCTCGCGTATCTGAACGGTGGCCTGATATCGATCCGCAGCAGCGCTGATATCGACGTCGCTGCCGGCAGCCTGCTCGACGTTTCTTCCGGTGGCGCCATGCTCGCCAATGGCAAGACCCGGGGCGGCAAGGGCGGTGATTTGACGCTGGAGTCCAGTGCGATTTCCGCGCCGGGCAAAACCCGTCTGAACCTCGATGGCGAACTGCGCGGTTACGGCGTCACGGGCGGCGGTACCCTGACGGTGCAGGCCAACAGAATTCTCGTTGGTCAGACCGATAAAGCCCTGGCAGACAACACCCTGCAACTGTCCACCGACCTGTTCAGCAAGGGGTTCTCCGCCTACAACCTGATCGGTCTCAGCGGGCTCGACGTTGCCGAAGGCGCCGCGATTGATGTGACTCTGCCGGTGTACCGTTTCGGTGATGCGGCACCCAACCAGGTCAGTGGCGTCGATCCGCGCACGGCGCTGGAGCTGTGGACACCGACGCTGTTCCAGGAAAACCCGACCAAGGGCGTGCTGACCCAACGCGCCGGCGCCAGCCTGACACTGCAAGGTGGCGCGACGCTGGTCGGGCTGATAGACGCGGCCAACAGCCCCCTGACCCTGGGCCGTGGCTCGCGCATCAGCGTCGACCCGGGGCAGAGCATCAAGCTGCGTGGTGCCGGGCAGATCACCGTCGACGGTGAACTGAATGCCTGGGGCGGCACGATCGATATTCGTCAGCAACAATTCGGCTCGATCCAGCCGGCCACTTCGATTCAAGCGGCGGATCCGAACGCACATGATCGCTCGATCTGGATCGGCGAGCAGGCCGTGCTGGATGTCGCCGGGCGTGCGAATACGGCGACCGACACCCTGGGCCGCACTTACGGGCAGGTCGGCAAGGGCGGCAGCATCATCATCGGCGGCGAGATCGATGCGAAACTGGCAACCGCCACGGCTGCCGATGCCTACGTGATTGTGCGTCCGGGCGCGCGGCTGGATGCCTCGGGCACCGAGGCCGTTGTGGATATCGCCGGTCAAGGCCCGACGCGTATCGCAACGGACGGCGGGCGCATCAGTTTGAGTGCTTATAACGGTCTTTTCGTTGAAGGCAACTTGCGTGCGGCAGCGGGTGGCGTCGGCGCGGCCGGTGGTCGTCTGGAACTGGCGCTGGAGACGCCGCTGTATTCCGATTCGGCGAGCAACGCGGTGCGGGCACCGAGGGAAATGATCATTGGCCAGGCGGCAGGGAACGGGCTGCTTCCCGCGAACCTGCAACCCGGCGAAGGCGCCGATGGCTTGCGTTACGGTCAAGCCCGTTTGAGTGCCGATAGCCTGATGACGGGAGGGTTCGACAATCTCAGCCTGCTGAGCAACGGCCTGTTGTCGTTTGACGGTGACGTCGATCTGCGCATGAATCAGAGCCTCAGTCTGTTCGCCGGAGCGCTGTCTCTCGCCGAGAATTCCAAAGGCTCGGCACGGGTCGATTTGAGTGCTCCATACCTGCGTCTGTCAGGGGTGGGCACCTACTTTGCAGGCTTCGGCATGATGCGCCCACGGTTGCTCCCTGGCCCGACGGCCCGATTGTCCGACGCAACATTCAATGCCTCCGCGAACTTGTTGGACGTGGGCAATGGCCTGTCCTTCGGGACTCAGGGTTCGATCCTGCAACGGCCGGCGCCGGCCGTTGAGTACAGCCGTCGGGCTTTCGGTCTGGTGAGCCTCGACAGCAGCGGCGACCTGCGCTTCCTCGCGCCGAATGATGGCGCGGAGAAAACCCGGCTGTGGACGCCGGGCGACTTGAACCTCGGTGCGGCGCAGATCTATCCCGCCACCGGTATTCAGGCCGAGGTGCGCGTCGGTTATCAGGGCGAGGTTCCGGTTTCTCAACACACCTTGCGGATCAGCGGCCACGGAGCTGCACCGGCTGCAGTGCCGTACTCGGCATTCGGAAAGCTGATTTTTTCCGCCGCGTACATCGAACAGGGCGGTGTCTTGCGTGCACCGCTGGGCAAGATCGTATTGGGTGACGATTTGCTCAGCACCACTCACGAGGTTCGTCTCCTGCCGGGCAGTCTGACTTCGGTCAGCGGTGCCGGCCTGGTCATGCCATACGGTGGCACCACGGACGGTATCGACTATCGCTATAACGGCAAATCCGTGGTGCTCGACGGCATCTCTGGCGAAACATCAGGCGTGTCGATCGGCACGCAGTTCGCCGATGTGCAAAGCGGCGCGGTCATCGACCTGTCCGGCGGTGGCGATCTGCGTGGCGCCGGTTTCGTGTCCGGTCGCGGGGGTTCCACCGATGCACGTTTCAACCCGCTGGTGCGCAATGCGGCTGACGGCACCTTCAGCCTGCCGGGGCTGGCGAACAACCCGGTGTATGCCATCGTGCCCGGCAACCAGAGCAGCTATGCGCCGATGCTGGCCGAAGCAGGTGCGGTCGATCCGCGCATTGGCCAGCAGATCACCATTGGCGCCGGTGTGCCGGGGTTGGCGGCGGGAACTTACACACTGTTGCCGTCAACGTTTGCCCTGATGCCTGGTGCGTTCCGGGTTGAGGTAAACGGTCAGGCAGCACCCGGCGTGACAACGGGGGCGTTGCCACTGCGCAATGGTTCATGGGCCAGCAGCGGGCAGATGTCGATTGCCAATACCGGCCTGCGTGACAGCCTGGCCAGTCAGGTGATTCTCACGTCAGCCGATGTGTTGCGTCGTTACTCGCAGTACAACGAAACCGGTTTATCCCAATTCATCCAGAGCGACGCCGCCCGGCGCGGTGTGCCACGCGCGCTGGCACCGAGGGACGGCAAGACACTGGATCTGCGCCTGGCCCCCGGCGGCAAGCAAGACATCGCTTTGCAGTTCGACGGGCGCGCACTGTTCGACGCTGCCGAGGGCGGCATGGCCGGCACGGCGGTGGTACGTGGCGGCTACGCCGGCAGCAGCTTCGAGATACTGGGCGCGGGCCGTGCACCGACCACCGGCTTCAACGGTGTGTCGTTGTATGCCGACACGCTCAACAGTCTCAATGCGGGACAGTTGACCATCGGTGCGATGCCGAATGTCTTGTACAACACTACCGCCAACGTCATCGGCTTCCTGGGCACGAGTGAAAGTATTGTTTTGCGTGAAGGGGCGATTCTGTCTGCGCCGCAGGTTCTGCTGCGCACCACGTCAACGCTTGGCGGCATCACGGTCGAGGCGGGGGGCGGGATCAATACGCTGGGCCGCGGCAACGTGGCCTACGATTCATTGGCCGGTTTCGTTTATGAGCCGAAAGCCTCCAGCGTGCTGCTCGTTTCCAATGGTTGGACCCAGGTGCTCGCGCCGGAGCTGGCCAGCATGATCAGCGGTGCGGGCAGTATCCGGATCGGCACTTGCGCAACGAATGCGTGCAGTAATCCGGCCCTGCTGTATTCGAACGGCAGTATTACTGCCGTCACGGATAACCAGTTTGAACTCAGTGAAGCGGTGCGTTTCGGCACCCGTCATCTGGCATTGTCGGTCGGCTCGGTCAATGCCGGCAGCGCCGAAGCACTTGCAGCGGCGGGCAGCCGCGTGCCCGCCGGCCTCACGCTCAACCAGAACGTACTCGACCGCTTGCTGCGCGGTGATACGCAGTTTGGCGCGCCGGCCCTGGAAACCCTGAGCCTGACCACTCGCGACGCCTTCAATTTCTACGGCAGCGTCAGCCTCGACACGATCGACCCGCAGACCGGCCAGAGCAAACTGCAGAATCTGGTGCTGGTCACTCCGGCAATCTACGGTCTGGGCGATGCCAACGATGTGGCGAGTATCCGTACTGCCAACCTGATCTGGAACGGCGCTACCCAGAGCCCGGGCGCAGTCATCACGGGCGGCGCGGGCACCGGCAGCGGCACGCTGGACATTCAGGCCCAGCGGATCGAGCTGGGTTACGGCCCGATGCCTCAGGCCAGCGGGCTGGATCAGAACAATCGTCTGGCGCTGGGGTTCGCCAACGTCAACCTGAGCGCGAGCGAGCGCTTCACCGCCAATCACAAGGGCAGCCTGGCGGTGTATCAGGAGCAGGGCGCCTACGATCCGCTCAAGGGTTACAGCTACAGCGGCGGCAATCTGAATCTGCGTACGCCGTTGCTCACTGGCGAGGCAGCATCAGTCAGCCTGCTCAAGGCCGGCAATAGCCTGACCTTAAGCGGCGCCGGGGCTGCCAGCGTGGCCAACGCCCTGGGTGCGGAGTTGAACCTTGAAGCCCGCGATGTCGTGCTCGACAGCCGTATCGCATTGGCCAGCGGCAAGCTGACGGTGAAGTCCGAAGGCGATTTGACCCTCGGTGGCAATTCCGTGCTGGACTTGGCCGGACGTACCTTGCCGTTCAACGATGTCAGCAAATACAGCTGGGGCGGCGACGTATCGCTGTACAGCGCCAACGGCAGTATTCGTCAGGCTGCGGGCTCGCGGATCGATCTGTCGGCGAAGAACAATCAGGCCGGTAACGTCAGCGTCGTCGCGTTGGCCGATGCGGCCGGGATGGTCGATCTGCAAGGCGAGATTGTCGGTGGCAGCAGCGGTTACTACGACGCCGGCGGCACCTTGGTGCCGTACAAGGCCGGTGGCGTGGACATTCGCGCGCAACGACTGGGCGGTGACGCCACTGAGCAGTTTGCCGCGCTCAATCAGCGCTTGAACGCAGGTCAGGTGTTCGGCAGCCGCAGCCTGCAGCTCAAACAAGGCAACCTGGTGATCGGCGACGGTCTCAAGGCCGGTGAGGTCAATGTCTCGGTGGACAATGGCAGCCTGACGGTGGCCGGTCTGATCGACGCCAGCGGCGAGCGTGTCGGCAGCATTCGTCTGTCGGCGAAAAATGGTCTGACCCTGGCGGGCAACAGCGTACTCGATGCCCATGGTCGTGTACTGCGGGTCGACAGCTACGGCAAGATCATCGATGCGCCGAACCGCGCCACGGTCGAACTCAACTCCGGTGATGGTCTGCTCACGTTGGGCAGCGGGGCGCGTATCGACCTGCGCCACGGCACTGATGCCGTGCCCGGTTTCCTCGCCGGGCAACACGATGGAATGCTGCACGGCACGCTGGAGCTGAACGCGCCGCGTCTGGGCAGCAATGACATCGCCATCGACGCCAGCGGTGCGCTGACCATCCAGGGTGCACGCTCCATCGGCCTCAACGGTATGCGCCGCTACACCGATGCCCGCGATGGTGTCGACCCGGCGGTCAGTGGCCGACCGTATCAAGTCATCGATCAGGCCATGCTCGAGCGCATTCATGGCGACAGCAACGACTTTATCAACGCCGCACTGGGCAACAACGATCTGCTGCAACGCAAACTCGCCGGGCTGAACAACGCCACGTATGCCGATGCGTTCCATCTGCGCCCCGGGGTGGAAATCGCCAGCAAGACCGCAGACGGTGATCTGGTGGTGGAGGGCGATCTGGACCTTTCGGGTTATCGCTATGCCAGTCTCAATCCGCACACGCGGCTGGACCCATCGGTTTACGGTTCAGGTGAGGCCGGTAGTCTGGTCATTCGCGCCGGTGGCAACCTCGATATTTACGGCAGCATCAACGACGGCTTCGCGCCGCCGCCGGAAACCCAGGATGATGCCGGCTGGAAACTGATTGCCGGCGTGCAACCGTTCGGTGGCGATCTGATTGTGCCGGGGGCCGGCGTTTCGCTGGCCGAGGGCACACAGTTCCCGATAGGTGTCACGCTCAATTACGACGTAACCATTCAGGGCGCGGTGTTGGCCAGTGGCACCTTGTTGCCGACTCAGGCGGTGCTGGGTGAGGCGTATACCTTCAGCGCCGGAACCGTGCTGGCGGGGGCGATTCACGACCGCAACGGTAATCTGCTGTACGCCGCCGGTACGCTGCTCAGCGACAGCGTGACATTGCCTGCCGACACGCGTCTGGGGGCCGGCATCCGCTTGAACAAGGCCACCGCTTTGCAGGCGATGAACTGGCCCAAGGGTGTGCCGTTGCCAAGCGTTTACGACGCAGATCTGACTACGTTCTCCGGGGTGAAATTAAAGGGCGAACTGGCCTTGCTGCGCGGTTCGCTGATTCCCTCGATGACCGATGTGAAGCTCGCCGAAGGCACTTCGCTGATCGAGTTGCGGCCGTTCAACGGCACACAGCAAGGCAAGAACTGGGCGGTGGCCAGCATGTTGCCGTCCGGCAGTGCTTCCTGGTCGATGCGCGTGGTCGCGGGCGCAGATCTTGCTGCGGCCGACAGCCGTGCGGTCAAACCGCTGACCGCTGAAGGCAATCTGCGGCTGGCGGACAGTCATTACGGCGCCAACATCACCACGGCGACGGGCAAGCTGGTCTGGGCTCCTGATAATCCCTTTTTTACTCCCTACGAGCCGGTCCCTGATGACATGCTCGAGTATTGCCAGCAGATTGCCGACTTGTGCGTACCCATGGCCCGTTGGGTCTGGGCGCCAGGCAGTGGAATGGGGCCGGACTACGAACCGGTTCCCGAGGAGGCTCAATTCATTTGTGATCTGCAGCCGGAACTGTGCATCGGCAACAATCCCGGGAAAACGGCCAAGGCCCATACGCAGATGTTCAGTGTTCTGCGCACCGGCACGGGTGATCTCGACCTGATCGCAGCAGGCAATCTGAGCATGGATTCACCGTTCGGCGTTTACACCGCCGGCACCCAATCAGCGAGTATCGATCCGCTCTATAACCAGCCGCGCGGGCATCTTTCGGATAACAATTCGGTGCTGGGCACGGCCGGTGCCGCTTATGAAAAATGGGTCGACGGCGGTAGCGACAGCCTTTATCAGGCCTGGTATCCGCAGATGGGCGGCAACCTGACAATCAATGCCGGTGGCTCGGTCTCCGGTGATTCGGTCGGGACGAAAGCCCAATCGACGGCGGGCGGGTTCCGCGAGCAGATGGCCAGTGTGGCTGTGGGCAACTGGCTGTGGCGCCAAGGCACGGGCAGCCCGGATGTGCCGACGGCCTGGTGGATCAACTTCGGCAGTTATTCCACTCAGATGAACTCAGATCGGGAGATCAATACTGAACCGTACCTGGTGGGTTTCACCGGTTTCGGCACCTTGGGCGGTGGCAATATCAGCCTGCGGGCGAGTGGTGATGCCGGCATGCTCAAACCGATGGGCGATGCCGTTTTCTACCCGCGCAGACAGGGGCTGATCGTCGCGGTAGGCAGCACCGGTCGAGTCGCCAGCGATGGCAGCGTGCAGATGACCGGTGGGGGTGACATGGATATTCGTATCGGTGGCACGCTCAACCCTTCGCTGCAAGCGCGGGCCGGAGAAACCGGCTTCGGCCAACCGAATCATGATCTACAGGGCGCGCTGATCAACCTGCGCGGCGCGGCACACATGACGGGGGGAGCACTCGGCGGCATCAACCTGCAGTACGGCGCCGGCGCCGTGTTCAATGATCTTCGGGAAACCCGCGCACTTGATCCGTTTACCTCGACCACCGGTAGTGCTTCCGGGGGCGTGGTGCTGATTCCGGGTGACTCGGGCATGAGCCTGAGCAGCCGCGGTGATCTGGTGTTGGGCGGTGCCGCGGATCCTGGTCGAGTCAGTCTGATGAACGCCAGCCCGATCATGGCGGCCGACGCCAGCGTTCAACAGGGCGGGATCCTCAGTGGCTTTTCATTGTGGACCGACCACACCGCAATCGATCTGTTCTCGGCTGGCGGGAACCTGACGCCGGGCACACAGATAGCCGAATCCAGTACATCCAACGGCCTGATCACGGGCCGCAATAGCTCGCCTACCGACGGCCGGTTTGTCTATCCATCGATTCTGCGCGCGGTGGCGGGGCAGGGATCCATTTATGCGGGGCCATCGGCGACGTTCACTGGCGTAAACAACTACCCGCTGCAAGGTTACTCACTGCTTCTGGCGCCGTCGAAGTCGGGACAGCTTGAACTGCTGGCAGGTGACTCTATCTACGCCGGTGGCTATGCGATCAACCAGTCGGGGGCCAGCCCGATGGCCATGGCTACCCCGTTCAACCCGGCATTCAATGCCTACGCCAACAGCAACGCCGGCAACCCGCTGCGCACCAACTACAGCGACGATGGCGTGGCGCCAGAGGGCAACGTGCGATATCCGCTGTTTGCCTTTGGTCCCAACAGCTACTCGGGGTTGAACGACGTACAGGGGCCGGCGCGATTCTATGCGCTGACGGGGGACCTGGTGGGCGTTCGCAGTGGCGAAACATTGAGCTTTTCCACTTCCAGACGCACCTGGTACGAAGCGGCGGGGTCTGTGTGGATGATCGCCGGACGCGACATCGTTGCTTCCGGCACTACCCTGGGGCAGCCTGCGGCCGTGCCGACAGTGGAAATGAGTAGCGGCAAGGAGGACATTTTTTCCACCGGCAATCTGTTCGTTCATAACGATCCGCGAGATGTATCGCGGGTTTCGGCGGGCCGCGACATTCTCTACAGCAGCTTCGATATTGCCGGCCCCGGCACGCTGGATATCAATGCCGGGCGCAACATCCTGATGGAAAATCGCGCCAGCATCACCAGCCTCGGCGCGATAGTGGCCGGGGATACGCGGCCCGGTGCCAGCGTGGTATTGCAGGCGGGTACGGGCGCGCAGGGGCCGGATTACACAAGGTTCATCGCGCGTTACCTGAACCCGCAGAACCTTGCCAATCCGAATGCCGCTCTCAACGGCCAGCCGGGCAAAGTGGTCAAGACCTACCTCGACGAATTGCAGAGCTGGCTGACCCTCGGCTATGGCTTCAGTGGCAACGCCGAGCAGGCACAGGCGTTCTACGCCGCGCTGCCGAGTGCCGAGCAGGCGATCTTCGCCCGCCAGGTGTACTTCGCCGAATTGCGCGCCGGTGGCCTGGAATACAACGACGCCGACGGGCCGCGCAAAGGCAGTTATCTGCGTGGTCGCAACGCCATTGCCGCACTGTTCCCGAGCACCGACGTGGCGGGCAATCCGCTGCGCTACGACGGCGATATCACGCTGTACGGTGGTGCCGGGGTCAAGACCTTGTTCGGCGGCGACATCCAGATGCTCACGCCGGGCGGCGGTCAGGTATTCGGCATCGAAGGCGCGGCGCCGCCGTCCACGGCGGGGATCATCACCCAAGGCTCGGGCAACATTCAGCTCTACTCCCAGGGCAGTATTTTGCTCGGCCAGAGCCGGATCATGACCACCTTCGGTGGCTCGATCCTCGGCTGGTCGGCTGAGGGTGACATCAACGCCGGTCGCGGCTCGAAAACCACCGTGGTCTACACCCCGCCGAAACGGGTGTACGACACTTGGGGCAACGTGACCTTGTCGCCATCGGTACCGAGCACCGGCGCCGGTATCGCCACGCTCAACCCGATTGCCGAAGTCGCACCCGGCGACATCGACCTGATCGCGCCGCTGGGCACGATCGATGCGGGCGAGGCGGGGATTCGTGTGTCGGGCAACGTCAACATCGCTGCACTGACGGTGGTCAACGCTGCCAACATTTCGGTGCAAGGCAAGGCGACCGGGGTACCGGTGGTATCGGCGGTGAACACCGGGGCGATCACCTCGGCCAGTTCGGCGGCATCTTCGGCAACCCAGGCTGCTGAGGACGTGGCGCGTCAGCAGCAAGCAGCAGCGCGGCAGAACCAGGCGTCGGTGTTCACCGTGCAGGTGTTGAGCTTCGGCAACGAACAACTGGCGCCGAGCCGTGATGGTGCCAACCGTGCCCCGGCCACCGGTTACAACCCGAACAGCCCGGTGCAGGTGCTGGGAGCGGGGACGCTGGATGAACAGGCGAAACAGCAGTTGACCGAGGAGGAGCGCGGGCAACTGACGTTGTAAAGGACTCTCGTGTAGTACTTTGGGCGGCCGGTGGGTCGCCCTTTTTTTGAGTGGAATGGAGAGAATCAGGGATAAGCTTGTCGAGCATGCAGAAGGTTCAGGATCTCGATGCAGTCAGTCACCCGATAAACCACCACATAATTGGGATGGACAACAATTTCCCGGGTGCCGGCGACCTTGCCGAAGCGATAAAGGTAGGGGTGACGTGGGAGGGCCGAAGTAGCCGCTTCGATGGCGGCGTTTAGTTGACTGGCCGCAACGGCGTTACGGTCAGCGATGTAGTTCAGGGTTTGCCAGAGTTGAGTGCGAGCTTCAGGTCGCCAGTCAACCCGCACTGTTTTTGTGGAGTTTCGATTCGATGAGGGCGCGCATTTCGGCCATCACCTGCTCGTGGGGGATGTTGGCCCGCGGATCATCCATCGAGGCCTGTACCTGTGCCCGGAACCAGCGATCGTAGCTGGCGGCCTGCTCTGGGGTTTCGAAGTCTGAAGCGATAAGTGAAAGTTCGGCGCTCATAGTGACCTCCATGATCAATGTGAAGCAGTCTAAGGGGGATGTGGCTCGCTGTCGTCACTGGCAAGACGAAGTGCCAAGTATCCCCAAGCACTGGCGGGAAAGATGTCAGACGTTTCCCTTGCCTCTAAGGGAAAGTCGACGCACGTCGTCATCGGATTCCCCAACAACACCGCTCCCTGTAGGAGCTGCCGCAGGCTGCGATCTTTTGACTTTGTTTTTTAAAAGCCAGATCCAAAGATCGCAGCCTGCGGCAGCTCCTACAGGTCGAGGTCAGAAGGCGTAGGGGATGCTGACCTTGGCCCAGAGCATTTCGCCTTCGGGGCGGTTTTCCACGTCAAACTCCTTGGCCCAGCGAATCTCCGCGCTGGCGTACTTGAGAAAGGTGAAGTGCAGCGCCGGGCCAATCGCAAACACCTGGCCGCGTACCCCGTCGTTCACGTCTTGCCCGGCGAACTGCACGGTGTGGCCGTACTGTTTGTCGTCGGTGGTCTGCTTGAGGTAGTAGCCGTTAAGACCGAGCATCACATCGTCGGTGATCTTGTAGCTGGCCGAGTAATCGAAGTGGAAGATCTGCCCGGACTTGTAGTCGGTGTCCTTGTTCTTCTCGTTGAAGCTGTAGGTGGTCTTCAGTGACACCTCGGTCTTGTCGGTCGGCAGCCAGGTGAACGAGAACAGCGGTTTGTAGGTGTAGAAATTGTTGCTGGTGTTGGCCAGCCGATCGACGCTGTATTCGCCGGTGGGCACGGTGACTTCCAGTGCGGCCCCGAGGGTCAGGTTCTTGCCCATGTCCCACAGGATGATCGGCGCGATGGTGGTGTCGCCCATGCCTTCGCGGGTATCGCTGAGGCCGTATACCGAGACTTCCTGCTTCAGCCACGGTTGGGCGATGTAGCCGGCCAGACGTCCGCCGAACACGCGCACCGGGCTCAGGTAATCAATGCGCGGGATGACGGCGGTGGATTCGATCTCGACATTCGGCACCTTGCCGCCCAGCGAGCTGATGTTGAGCTTGGTCGACTTGTAATGGTTGTAGTAGAGGTTGAACGCGACCATGTTCTCCGGAAGGCTGTCGACTTCCAGCGGCAGCATGAAGAACCCGTCGGTGCCGGGGCCGATGTTGTCGACGCCGGCCTCGGTGGCCAGGGCCGGCAGCGACGCGGTGCAACCGAGCAAAGTCAGTGCCAGACGCAAGGGGAATGTGGCGCGGTTCGGGCTCATGGCTGTCCTCATTATTATTGTGGTGGGACGGGGCGCCGCTACGCAGAACGTCCGGCACCATAGAAATAAGCGCTTGGCGCCCGACGGGGCAGGGTATTGGCGGACAGTTAGGGGGACATCTGCGGACAGTCGGCCAACCCTGTGCTAACTTCCTTCGACATAACCGGTTACAAAAATAACAATCAAGCGTGATCCGGAATGTCAGCCCCCATGAACGTAAAAGTCCAAGACCCCACTTTCGAACTGGCGCTGGTCTCGCCGTTTCTCCTGCAAACCCTCGCCGAAGTCGTGCAGAACAAAGGCATCGAGCCCGAAAGCCTGTGCCGTGGCCTGGGGTTCACCCTCGAAGATCTGCAGGATCCGACGCAGCGGATTTCCTACCGGCAGGCCGTGGCGATGATTCAGCGCGCGCTCAAAGTGCTGCCCAATCAGGGCCTGGGGTTGTGGGTTGGTGCGCAGAATGTGTTGGGCACGCTGGGCTTGCTCGGACATGTATTGTCGCTGTGCAAGACCTTGCGTGATGCCTTTGCCCTGGGCATCCGCCACCAGCACACCTCCGGCGGGATCGTGGTGTCCAGCGTCGATGTGGTCGGCGAGCAGGTGCGCCTCGATGCCGAATGTCGCTTGCCGTTCGCCGATGTGCAGGTGTTCGCCGTCGAGGAGTTTTTCGCCAGCCTGCTGGTGTATGGCCGGGCACTGGTGGGCACCGAGTTCAAGGCGATTGCCGTGGAGTTCGTGCACGCCGCGCCGGATTACTTGAGCGAATACCACCGCTTGCTCGGGCCGGATGTGCGCTTCGGCTGTCTGCACAACCGCATGCTGATCGATGCCCGCTGGCTGGACGTCAACCTGCCCAATCATCATTCGCTGGCGTTGCGTCAGGCGGTCGCTTTACTGGAGCTGGAAGCGGCGCAGGTGCACCAGAAACTCGATCTGATCCAGGCCGTGGAGCGGGCGATTGCCCGGGACTTGAGCCGCGGCAGTCATATCGAAAAGATTGCCGGCGACCTGAACATGAGCAGCCGCACTCTGCGCCGCCGTCTGACCGAGCATGCTCTGACGTTCGAGGCATTGCTGGAACAGGTGCGCCAGGCGCGGACCATGAGTCTGCTGGCCAATCCGGACATGCCCATCGAGCGCATCACCGAAGAGGTCGGTTACAGCGACGTGCGTAGCTTTCGTCGGGCGTTCAAGCGCTGGACGGGGATGAGCCCGAGTGCGTGGCGCCAGGAGAGCATCGTTACCCTTTGAAGATCAAAAGATCGCAGCCTGCGGCAGCTCCTACAGGGATCGGTGTAGGAGCTGCCGCAGGCTGCGATCTTTTGACTTTCAGAGCCCCCACAAAATCTCCGGCTACAGGTAAACTCCCGCGCACTTTCCCAAGGAGTTCACATGAGTTACTACCAGCCGGGCATTCTCGCCACCCCTGTTCCTGCGCAAGCACGTCACCTGTTTTTCGCCCTTGAGTCGGTAGCCGCACTGCCGCAGGCGATCGACAACCTGATGAATCTGGTGGACGGCAAGTCGGCTGTGATCGGTTTCGGTGAATCCCTGACCAAGGCCCTGAATGTGCAGATCGACGGTCTGCGCAGCTTCCCGGCGATGACCGGCGTCGGCGTGGATAACCCGTCGACCCAGCACGCACTTTGGGTCTGGCTGCACGGTGTCGACCGTGGCGAACTGCTCAATCGCTGCAACGCCTTCGAAGCCGCGCTGGCCCCGGCGCTGCGCCTGGTGCAGGCGCAGGAAACCTTCCGCCACAAGGACGGCCATGACCTGACCGGCTACGAAGACGGCACCGAAAACCCGCACGATGACGCCGCGATTGCCGCCGCGTTGCTGGGCGAGGGCGCTGACGGGCTGGTCGGTGGCAGCTTCGCCGCGATCCAGCAGTGGCAGCACGACCTCAAGGGTTTCCACAAGCTGTCCGCTGAAGACAAGGACAACATCATGGGCCGTCGCCTCAGCGACAACGAAGAGATCGACGACGCGCCAGTCTCCGCCCACGTCAAACGCACCGCGCAGGAAAGCTTCGCCCCCGAAGCCTTCGTCGTGCGTCGTTCGATGCCGTGGATCGAAGGCGAGCGTGCCGGTCTGATGTTTCTCGCGTTCGGTGTTTCGCTGGACGCGTTTGAAGCCCAACTGCGGCGCATGAGCGGTCTGGAAGACGGCATCACCGATGGTCTGTATCGCATCAGCCGGCCGATCACCGGCGGCTACTACTGGTGCCCGCCCATCAAGGACGGCCACCTCGATCTGCGCGCCTTGCGCATCGGCTGAGTGTTTCAAACCAAGGGAGTTGAGCATGGACGTGGTGCGGTGGGGCATGATCGGTTGCGGCAGCGTCACCGAACGCAAGAGCGGGCCGGCCTTCTACAAGGCGCCCGGCTCGGCGCTGGTGGCGGTGATGGGCCGGCGCCTTGAAGCGGTGAGCGATTACGCCGCGCGCCATCGCATCGCCCGGGTCTACACCGATGTCGATGCGCTGATCAACGACCCCGAGGTGGACGCGGTGTACATCGCCACGCCCCCCGACAGTCACCACGCCTACAGCCTGAAAGTCGCCGCCGCCGGCAAACATTGCTGCGTCGAGAAACCGATGGCGCTCCACGCCGGACAAAGCCGCGAAATGCAGCAGGCGTTTGCCGACGCCGGTCTGCATTTGTTCGTGTCCTACTATCGCCGTTCGTTGCCGCGTTTTGCCCAAGTGCGGCAATGGTTGCAACAGGGCCGCATCGGCGAGGTGCGGCAGCTGAGCTGGACGCTGACCAAGGCCCCCTCGGCGGCGGATCTGGACGGCAGCGCCAACTGGCGAACCGACCCGAGCGTGGCCGGTGGCGGTTACTTTGCCGACCTCGCCAGCCATGGTTTCGACCTGTTCCAGTACCTGCTCGGCGACATCGTCGAAGTCGCCGGTTTCACCGCGTGCCAGGCCGGGTTATATGCCGCCGAGGATGCGGTCAGCGCCAGTTGGCGCTTCGCCTCCGGAGCGCTGGGCATGGGTTGCTGGAGCTTTGTCGCGGATCGGCGCGAGGACCGGGTGGAGATAATCGGCAGTGGAGGGCGCATCAGTTTTTCCGTATTCGATGAGCATCCGGTCCAGCTATTTGCCGACGAACAGATCAGTCTGGAAATCCCCCATCACGAACACATTCAGTGGCACCACGTCCTCGGCATGAACGCGCATATCCGTGGTGATTCGCAGCATCCCGCTGTCGCCGAACAAGCCCTCAAAACTGATTGGGTGATGGACCAGATCCTCAAACGGTACTGATCCTCCAGACCACAACATCATTTCCTTGTGGGAGGGGGCTTGCTCCCGAAGAGGCCGGCATTGCTGGCATTTCCATCGCCTGACACACCGCCTTCGGGAGCAAGCCCCCTCCCACAAAGGTCTGTGTGTCGTCGTGTCTAAGGTTATGCCCATTCGGTATTTCTCAAGCTTGTCATAACGTCTCTAAGATCACGTCATAACTCGTTATAACAAGTGATCCCCGATGACCGATAACGTCCTGTCCCTCAGTAGCGTCCCGCTGCACACCCAACTGCGCGACGTGCTGCGTGCGCGCATTCTCGATGGCGAATACCCGCAAGACAGCCAGATGCCGTCCGAAAGCGAACTCGGCACGCTGTTCAAAGTCAGCCGCATCACCGTGCGCCAGGCGCTGGGCGATCTGCAGAAAGAAGGGCTGATCTTCAAGATCCACGGCAAGGGCACCTTCGTCGCCAAGCCGAAAACCTTCCAGAACGTCAGCAGCCTGCAAGGCCTCGCCGAATCCATGACCGGGCGCGGTTACGAGGTGATTAACCGCCTGCGCAGCTTCAAATTCATCTCTGCCGACAAACGTGTCGCCGAGCGCCTGCAAGTCGCCGAAGGCGAGACCGTGGCGCAGATCAAACGCGTTCGGCTGATCAACCGCGAGCCGATTTCGCTGGAAATTACCTACCTGCCCAAAGCCATCGGCGAACGCCTGGAGAAGGCCGATCTGGTCACCCGCGACATCTTCCTGATTCTGGAAAACGACTGCGGCATCGCCCTCGGTCACGCCGATCTGGCCATCGACGCAGTGCTGGCCGACAGCGACCTGACCCAGGCGCTGAACGTCGAAGCCGGCTCGCCGATCATGCGCATCGAGCGTCTGACCCACGACGCCAACGGCCAGCCGCTGGACTTTGAACACCTTTACTACCGTGGCGATGCGTTCCAGTACCGCCTGCGGATCGACCGGCAAAAAGGGGCGTGACATGACCCGCAAGACCTTAGAGCAGGAATACGACATCGTCGTGATCGGCGGCGGCACCGCCGGCCCGATGGCGGCGATCAAGGCCAAAGAGAAGAACCGTGATTTGCGCGTGCTGCTGGTGGACAAGGCCAACGTCAAACGCAGCGGCGCGATCAGCATGGGCATGGACGGCCTGAACAACGCAATCATTCCCGGGCACTCGACGCCGGAGCAGTACACCAAAGAAATCACCATCGCCAACGACGGTATCGTCAATCAGGCGGCGGTGTATGCCTACGCCACTCACAGTTTTGAAACCATCGAGCAACTGGACCGCTGGGGCGTGAAGTTCGAGAAGGACGAGACCGGTGATTACGCGGTGAAAAAAGTCCACCACATGGGCGCCTACGTGCTGCCGATGCCGGAAGGGCACGACATCAAAAAAGTCCTTTACCGGCAGTTGAAACGCGCGCGGGTGAGTATCACCAACCGGCTGGTCTGCACCCGTTTGCTGACCGACGAGGAGGGTGCGGTCAACGGGGTGATGGGCTTCGACTGCCGCACTGCCGACTTCCATGTGATCAAGGCCAAAGCGGTGATCCTTGCCTGCGGCGCGGCCGGACGCTTGGGGCTGCCGTCCTCGGGCTATCTGATGGGCACCTACGAGAATCCGACCAATGCCGGCGACGGCTACGCCATGGCCTATCACGCCGGGGCCGAGCTGGCGAACCTCGAATGCTTCCAGATCAACCCGTTGATCAAGGACTACAACGGCCCGGCCTGTGCCTACGTCACCGGCCCGCTCGGCGGCTACACCGCCAACAACAAGGGCGAACGCTTCATCGAGTGCGACTACTGGAGCGGACAGATGATGTGGGAGTTCCACCAGGAACTGGAAAGCGGCAACGGCCCGGTGTTCCTCAAACTCGATCACCTGGCCGAGGAAACCATCCAGAACATCGAGGAAATCCTGCACAGCAACGAACGCCCGAGTCGCGGTCAGTTCCACGCCAATCGCGGCACTGATTACCGCACGCAGATGGTCGAGATGCACATTTCCGAGATTGGCTTTTGCAGTGGTCATTCGGCGTCCGGGGTGTGGGTCAACGAGCGGGCCGAGACCTCGGTGAAAGGCTTGTATTCAGCGGGTGACATGGCCGCTGTGCCACACAACTACATGCTTGGCGCGTTCACCTACGGCTGGTTCGCCGGGCACAACGCGGCGGATTTCGTCGCCGGGCGCGAGTTCTCGACGCTGGATGCCGCGCAGATCGAAAAGGAACAAGCGCGGGTCTACGCACCGCTGGATCGCGAACACGGGCTGCCGCCGGCGCAGGTCGAGTACAAGCTGCGGCGCTTCGTCAACGACTACCTGCAACCACCGAAAGTGACCAAGAAAATGCAGATCGGCTTGCAGCGTTTCAGCGACATCGAACGCGACCTCGATCAGATGAAGGCCAACAACGCCCACGAACTGATGCGTGCCATGGAAACCAGCGTGATCCGCGACTGCGCCGAAATGGCTGCGCGAGCCTCGCTGTTCCGCGCCGAAAGCCGCTGGGGCCTGTACCACTACCGCGTCGATCACCCGCAGCGCAACGACAGCGAGTGGTTCTGCCACTGCCATTTGAAGAAGGGCGAAGACGGCCGCATGACCAGTTTCAAGAAACCCGTCGAGCCTTACATCATCCCGCTCGATGCCGAAGAAATGCAGGCCTACGACCGCTTGCGGGTCGGCGCTTTCGCCGCTTGATGCATCACCAGAGAGAGTCCGAACCATGGCCTACCAAGCCCAGGAAATTTTCTTCCGCTCCAACGCCCCAGTCACCGTGGACGAAGACAAATGCATCGCCGAAAAAGGCTGCACCGTGTGCGTTGACGTCTGCCCGATGGACCTGCTGGCGATCAACCCGGCCACGCAAAAGGCCTACATGGCCTTCGATGAATGCTGGTACTGCATGCCGTGTGAGAAGGATTGCCCGACTGGCGCGGTGAAAGTCGACATCCCCTATCTCCTGCGCTGAACGCTTTCCCCTGTAGGAGTGAGCCTGCTCGCGATAGCGGTGTGTCAGCCAACACAGCGCCATCTGACACACCGCTATCGCGAGCAGGCTCACTCCTACAGAGATTTACGACACCCTGAGCTACCCGGAAACACCGGACGCTGGAATAACTGAAACCCCCTCGTTTCCCACCGCGCCCTGATCGCGGCGGAGACGAACATCCAATAAATGATTCGAGGGGAAACACACCATGTTGCGTGCAGCACTCGCCGGTCTGGTACTGGCTTCATTGACCCTGTCGGCCTCTGCCGAAACCATCCGCATCGCCATCGGCACCCAGGACACCACCATCAACTGCGCCGCCGGCGGGCTGTTGATTCGAGAGCTCGGTCTGCTCGACAAATACCTGCCACACGACGGCGCCTACAAAGACGCGAAATACGACGTGCAGTGGAAAAACTTCACCAGCGGTGCGCCGCTGACCAACGAGATGGTCGCCGGCAAACTCGACTTCGGCGCGATGGCCGATTTCCCCGGGGCGTTCAACGGGGTGGCGTTCGAAACCGCCGGCAAGCACAGCCTGTTCATCAGCGTGCTGTCGGGCAGCATCAAGGGCAGCGGCAACGGCATCGTGGTGCCGAGTGCGTCCGGCGTGCAGGCGCTGAGCGAACTCAAGGGCAAGACCATCTCGGTGCCATTCGCCTCGACCGCCCACGGCATGCTGCTGCGCGCGGTGGCGGCGCAGGGCTGGGATCCACTGAAAGACGTGAACATCATCGCCCAGCCACCGGAAGTCGCCGGCTCCGCGTTGCAGGCCGGCAAGATCGACGCCCACGCCGATTTCGTGCCGTTCGCCGAACTGTTCCCGAGCCGTGGTTTCGCCCGCAAGATTTACGACGGCGCCCAGGCCAATGCACCGACTTTCCACGGCGCGCTGGTGGATCAGGCCTACGCGAAACAGTACCCGGAAATCGTCGTCGCCTACCTGCGTGCGAGCATCGAGGCCAACCAGTTGCTGGCTGCTGAACCTGAGAAGTACAGCGAGCTGATCGCCAAGGTCACCGGCGTCGATGCCGAGGTCAACTACCTGTTCCACGGCCCGCTCGGCGTACAGACCCGCGACCTGAGCTGGAAGCCGGAATATCGCCAGGCGGTGGGCACCGCGATCGACACCCTGAAGCTGCTGAAGAAGGCTGATCGCGGCCTCGACCTCAACACCTTCATCGACGATCAGTACATCCGCGCCGCCTTCAAGGCCTCGAATCTGGACTACACCGCGCAACTCGCCAACTACGCGCAAACGCCGTTGAAGGCCACGGATGCGGCGACTGGCAAACCTATCTCTGACTTCAGCCATGTCGCGGAAATCTGGGTGCGTGGCGAAGACAAGGTGCGCCAGTACGCCTCGGCGGAGTCGGCGTTCACCGCGCTCGCCGCACTGAAGCAGGAAGGCAAAAACATCCGCGCGGTGTATGCCCAGGCCAGTGACAGCGGGATCAAATTGCTCGCCGATCAGGCGTGGTTCGCCAGCGATGCCAAGGGCCGCCTGAGCGCGTTCCTGCTCAAGGGCCAGGCCCAGCAATATGCGGCGGCGCAGGGCGGCAAGGTCTTCGATTTCACCGATGCCACCGCTCAGGCTGTAGCCACCCGCTAACCCGGAGAACACCGCTCCCCCGTGTAGGAGCTGCCGAAGGCTGCGATCTTTTGACTTTGATTTTAAAAAGCAAGATCAAAAGATCGCAGCCTTCGGCAGCTCCTACAGGGGACGTGGTGAAAGGAATATTTATGTTCAGATCCATTAAGCGCTGGGTTCCGAGGACAGCCTCCCTGCTGCTCTGCCTGCTGTTCTGGCAACTCGCCGCCAGCCACCACTGGAACCTTGGCCTGGTCACCTTCGCCAACGTGCCCACCCCGCTGGCCGTGATCGAAGCGGCGCTGGGTCTGGGCGACTCCGGCAAGTTGCTGCAGCACCTGACCGCCAGTCTCAGCCGCGTGTTCGCCGGCTATCTCGCGGCACTGATCATCGGCATTGCCTTGGGCCTGGCCATCGGCCGCTCGAAATGGGCTGAAGACCTGTTGCTGCCACCGCTGGAAGTGCTGCGGCCGATCCCTGCGGTGGCGTGGATTCCGCTGGCGATCCTGATGTTCCCGTCGTCGGAGCTGTCGATGGTGTTCATCACCTTCACCGGGGCGTTGTTCCCGATCCTGCTCAACACCGTGCACGGGGTGGAAGGGGTCGACCCACGGCTGATCGCCTCGGCAAAAAGCCTCGGGGCAGGGCGCCGGGCGATTCTGCTGGAAGTGATTTTGCCCGGTGCCGCACCGAGCATCATCACGGGTCTTGCCATCGGCATGGGCACCTCGTGGTTCTGTCTGGTGACGGCGGAAATGATCTCCGGCCAGTTCGGCATCGGTTACTACACCTGGGAGTCCTACACCATTCAGAACTACGCCGACATCGTCGTCGGCATGTTGCTGATCGGTGTGCTGGGCATGGGCAGCAGTCTGCTGATCAAGCGTCTGGGTGGGTTGTTCACGCCCTGGCACCGACCACGAGGAAAAGCCTGATGAGCGCAATGCAAACCCCGGAAGGGCGGATCGATATTCGCCAATTGTCGATCGTTCTCGGCGAAGGCCAACATGCTTTCGAAGCCGTGCAGGGGCTGGATTGTCAGATCGAGCCGGGACAGTTCGTGTGCATTCTCGGCCCGTCCGGTTGCGGCAAATCGACCTTGCTCGGTGCGCTGGCCGGGCACCTGCACGCCCACACCGGCAGCCTCAAAGTCGACGGCGGCGAGGTGTCCGGGCCGTCGCCGCAGCGCGGCATGGTCTTTCAGCATCACACGTTGTTTCCGTGGCGTACGGTGCGCGACAACGTCGCTTTCGGCCTGAAGATGCGCGGCATCGGCAAGGCTGAACGGCATCGCGCCGCTGACGACATTCTCAAACTGGTGGGCCTCGACGGCTTCGCCGAACGCTGGCCCGATCAGCTCTCCGGCGGCATGCAACAACGGGTGGAAATCGCGCGGGTGCTGGTCAACCGTCCACGGCTGTTGCTGATGGACGAACCGTTCGGCGCGCTGGATGCCTTGACCCGCTTGAACATGCAGGAACTGCTGCTGGACATCTGGACGCGGATTCGCACCACCGTGGTGTTCGTCACTCACGACATTGACGAGGCGCTGTTCCTCGCCGATCGCCTGTTGGTGATGAGCGCGCGGCCCGGGCGAATCATCGAAGACCTGCGTCTGGACTTCCCGCGTCCGCGCACCAGCGAACTGGTGACCAGTGCCGAATTCTCGCGCCTCAAGCGCCATTGCCTCGACCTGCTGCGCCATGACAACCCCCGACCGCTGCCGCGCCTCAACCCGCTCGGCCTGCCTCCTGAAAACCCTTTGCCGCGATTTGCCCTATGACCTCATTTTTTGCTGTGACCGATAACGACGACATCCTCGCCCTGCAACCGCGTCTGACCGCTGACGATGCCGGTGTGCGGCGCATTGCCCTGATCGAGCTGGCGGATCTGGAAGAGCCGGATGGCCTGCTGTGGCTGGTTGAAAAACTGAGCGAAGATCCCGCCGAAGAAGTTCGCGCCGAAGCCGCGCGGCTGCTGGAAGCGTGGGAAGACCAACCGGTGGTGGCTGCGCTGTGCCAGGCGCTGACCGATCCATCTGCGGCCGTGCAGGCAGCCGCGGCGCAGAGTCTGAGCCTGCTCAAAACTGAAGCGGCAGGGCGGGTGATTCTGCCGTGGACCGATCATGCTGAAGTCAGCGTACGCATCGCCGCGTTCCGTGCCTTGCGCGAGCTGCGTTTCGCCGACGCCGCGCCCGCTGCGGTCGCGGCACTCAACGACACCGACGCCAACGTACGCCGCGAAGCCGTGGGCGTTCTGGGCTGGCTCAAACAGCTCGACGCATTGCCGGCATTGGCGCGACTGGCCAGCGCCGACCCGGACACCGAAGTGCGCCGCGCCGCCACCGGCGCCCTCGGTCTGGCGTCCGGCGCCGAGGTGCTGCCGGCCCTGCGTCAGGCGCTGCAGGACGAGGCCTGGCAAGTACGTGAAGAAGCGGCGACGACTTTGGGCAAGGTCGGCCACAGCGACGCCGGTCCAGCGTTGATCGCCGCTCTCGGCGATGACTACTGGCAAGTCCGCCTGCGCGCGACCCGCAGCCTCGGTCGCTTGCGATTTGCATCAGCGCTGGACGCGTTGATCGAAACCCTCGGCCATCGCATCAGCAACCTGCGCAAGGAAGCCGCGCTGGCCCTCGGCGAGTTGCATGATCGCGGCGCCGTGGCGGCGTTGCAGGCGGCGCAGGATGACGGCGATCCGGAAGTGCGCAAAGCGGTGCGGATTGCCTTGAGTCAGTTGCAATGAATCCGCTGTCAGTGGGCAATTCGCAGAGCCAGCAGACCCTGCGCCTGAGCTGGCCGGACGGCCGCGAGTCGCTGTTGAACCACGCCGAACTGCGCCGCCAGTGCCCGTGCTCGCAGTGCCGCGCGTTTCGCCTGCGCGGCTCGGTGCCACTGGTGGATGAGCGCGTCCGCTTGATCGAAATCAACCCGCAGGGTTATGGCGTGCAACTGGTGTTCAGCGACGGCCATCAACGCGGGATCTACCCGTGGGACTATCTGGCACAGCTCAGTTCTTGAGAACACTGCTTTCCCTGTGGGAGCTGGCTTGCCAGCGATGAGGCCGGCACATCAGGCATCTATGTGAATGACAGACCGCCATCGCTGGCAAGCCAGCTCCCACAGGGATTTTAGGGGTTTCGGAATTTGGGTTATTGCCCGGCCGTCATGGCTGGCCGGCACCCGCGAAACACATCCAGCCCCGGCTGATACAGCGCGGTCTTCACCTCAAACAACCCCAGCACCGAATGAAACAGGTTGTCATGGCTCAGATCCGGCTGCCCGGTCTTGCCTTGCAGGCAATCGCGATCAATCCCCAATTGCGCCAGGGTGTTGTTGCCGAACCACATCACCATCGGCACATGAGTCTGCGCCTCGGGCGCCAATGCATACGGTGCCGCGTGCAGGTACAGGCCGTTTTCGCCCAGTGATTCGCCGTGGTCGGACACGTACAGCATCGAGGTATCCAGCGTGTCCTGGTTGCGCTTGAGCAATTCGATGACCTTGGCGAGGAAGTGGTCGGTGTAGAGAATCGTGTTGTCGTACACGTTCACCAGTTCATCACGGCTGCAACTGCCCAACTGGTTGGTGTGGCAGATCGGCTTGAAGCGTTCGAGCGTTTGCGGGTAGCGCTCGTAGTATTCCGGACCATGGCTGCCGTCGGCGTGCAGGACAATGATCGCGTGGCCCTTGAGGCTGTCGATGTAGTTCTGCAGATCGGCCAGCAGCGCCTCATCGAGGCAGTTGTTACCGTCGCAGAACGGCCCCGGCTGGTTCTTCGCGATGTCGCGGTGCGGCACGCGCAGGCAGGTGCCCTTGCAGTCGCTGTTGTTGTCCAGCCACAGCACCTGCACGCCGGCGCGCTGCAGGATGTCGAGCAGACCTTCGTAGGTTTTGCCTTTCTTGTCGCTGTAGTCCTCACGCGGGAACATCGAGAACATGCACGGTACCGACACCGCCGTGGACGTGCCGCAGGAGTGCACCTGGGTGAAGTTGAGGATGTCCAGTTTGCTCAGTTCGGGGTTGGTCTCGCGGGCATAGCCGTTCAGCGAAAAATGATCGGCTCGGGCGGTTTCGCCGACCACGAACACCATCAGCGACTTCTTCTCGCGGCCGGCGGCTTTCGCGCTCATCACCGCGTCTTCACCGATGGCCTGCACCACAAAGTGCTTTTTGATGCCCAGGCGTTGCTTGGTGTATTTGCTGATGGCGTAGATGTAGTTGGTCGGGTTGATGAAGTGGGTGAGCTTGTCTTCTTCACGGAAGATCGGCGCGTAGGTCGAGTAGAACGCGCCCACCGATGCAGCGATCACCAGCACGCAAGCGGCAATCACCAGCAGCTTGTTGAGCAGGCCGCGAAAGAACGGTCGATAACTCACCGGCCAGCGCCAGATCAGCACCGCCGGCAGCATACCGAGCAGCAACACATAGGCCAGCAGCTTGCTGTTGAACAGCGCGGCGGCTTCGCCGGGGTTGGTTTCGAACACGTTCTGGATCATCACCGTGTCGATGGTGATCCCGTATTCGTTCATGAAATACGCGGCGCAGGCTGAGAGCACGGCGACCACGCTCAGCGCCGGTTTCAGCGTCCAGCGAAACGACACCAGGGTCAGCAACAGGGTGATCGCCGCCCACAGAAACACGCCGAACGAGGCGAAAAACGCCAGTTTGTGCGCGCCTTGCAGGGTGATCAACGTGCCCAGCGCCTTCCAGGTCGCCAGGTTGTACAGCGCCACCAGAGCCAGGGAAAACAGCAGCACCAGTCGGGTTGACGTGATGGACGGTAAACGCAGTCCTTTGCCCAAAGCCATTACAGACATTCCTCCAGCCGAATAGAAAACGCACGCGGTTACGCGCGTAACTGTAGAAGAACATTAGTAAAAATTCCGTAAACATCCCGTAACAAACACTCAGATCAACTCAAAACCTTGTAGGAGTGAGCCTGCTCGCGATAGCGGTGGGTCAGCCGACGTCGTTGTTGAATGACACACCGCTATCGCGAGCAGGCTCACTCCTACAGTGGGTACTTTGGTGGGTCAGAAGGATTTGCTGAGGCTGGCGACCACTGTGGCGGTACACACATCCCTGAACCCCCAGTTACTCAGGCACTGGCTCTGCGACAGATCGGTGTCGATGTAGCTCAAACCCAGCACCACTCCGGCCAGGTTGTGAGTCAGTTTGACTTCCCACTCCCGATAGCTGTCCTCGCCATGCCCGGACGCCGAATAAAGGTGCGGATCCTTGAAGTCCATATTGCCGTAGCGCAGTTTCAACCCCGAATCGAACGGCAACCCGGTTTCATAGCCGACATAGGTGTAGAGCGAGCTTTGTTTGCTGTCGATCCCCGGTGCATCGCTGGAGTAATACGCCGCCAGCTTCACCCCGTAGACGCCGAGAATTCCGTAAACCTCGCTCTGGTTGAACTGGCTTTCCTTGGGATAGGCGTACTTGATGTAGCCCAGATCGAGGCCGACATCCTCGGTGGCCTGCCACAGCCAGCCGGCGTAGTAATCGACTTCCTGACGGGTTTTCAGACCACCGCCGAAATCGACGTTGGAGCTCCAGGCACCCGCGTATAAACCGCTGCTGTGCATCAGGGTCAGGCCGGCTTGCAGGGCCGGGTCGTTTTGCGTTTGCGAGATACCGCGGGTGCGGTAGTCGCTGGCTAAAGTGAGATCCACCAACAGCGCGAAGTCATCGTTCAAGGGGATCGCAAAGCTGCTCAAGGGCAGCACGCTCAACAAACTCAGGGCGAACAGGGGCAAGGCTTTCATGTGAAGTCCCGATGTTGTGATTGTTATGGGGGCTGGAAAATGCAGTGGAAATGCTTGGGTAGGGTGAAAGTCCCTGTGGGAGCGGGCTTGCTCGCGAAGACGGTGGGTCAGGTATCGACATGTTTGCTGACCGGACGCCTTCGGGAGCAAGCCCCCTCCCACAAAAGCGGGGGGGAACAGTGTTGTTATTGGGTGGCGGTGTAGACCTGACGGCCGCCGAACCAGGTCTGCAGGACCCGGGTGTCATGCAGGGCTTTTTCGTCGACGCTGAACACGTCGCGGTCGACCACGATGAAGTCGGCCTGTTTGCCCGGCGTCAGCGAGCCGATCTGCTGGTCCAGGCCGATGGTCCGCGCCGCGTTGACGGTGTAGGCGTAGAACATGGTTTCGCGGTCCAGACGCTCGTCAGCGTTCAGCACACCCAGCGGACCGACGCGGGTGATGGCCTGGGCCATGGCGTTGAACGGGTTGGGTGACGACACCGGCCAGTCGCTGGCACCGGCAATCGTCGCGCCCTGTTTCAGCAGCGAGTGCGCCGGGTATTGATAGCGGAAGGCGAGGGCGCTGACGTAAGGCTTGATCATGTCGGTGGTGTAATCATCGGCGCTGGCCCACAGCAGTTGCATCGAGGCGATCACGTTCAACGGTTTGAAGCGGGCGAATTCTTTCGGGTTGACCATCTGCAGGTGGGTGATCGAGTGGGTGATGCCGCTCTGCCGATCCTTGCGCGCCTGTTCGATGCCGTTCAGCGATTCACGCACCGCGCGGTCGCCGATGGCGTGGATGTGCACCAGCCAGCCGCGCTGGTCGATGGCGCTGACCAGTTCGCCGAAATGCTCTGGATCAATCAGCAGTTCGCCCTGTTTGTGCGAGTTGCGATACGGATCGATCATCGCCGCGCTCTGCGCCGGGTACTCGATCACACCGTCGGCGAAGATCTTGATCCCGGGCAGGCTCAGGTTGGGGATGCCCTGAAATTGCTGGCGCACCTTATCCAGCGTGTCGAGGTCGGCGGGCAGGCTTTTCGGATTGGCCACCAGCAGCGCGGCGACGTGCACGCTCATGTCACCGCTTTCCGCCAGCGCTTTGTAGGCCGGCAGCACGCCGACGGTGTTCTCGGTGGGCTTGAGTGCGAAGACCGGCTCGCCCGGTGCGGCGTTGGCGGCGGGGTCCATCCACGCGGTGATGCCGAGGCTGTTGTTGAAGCGCACGGCGGACTTGGCCGCGTTAAGCATGTCGGCCGGTCTCGGCACCGGCATTTTCGCGGCGACCCGGTCCCAGCCGGCATCGACCAGAAAACCGTTGGGCTCGCCGCTGGCCAGTTTGCCGATCGTGTCTTGTTCCGCAGCGGGCAGGGTCTTGAGCAACGCCGCGTCGATGCCGGCGCGCTTGAGCATCACGTTGTTGGCCCACGCGGTGTGGTGGTCGCTGCCGATGAATACCACCGGCACGGCAGCCCATTCACCCTGGTTGAAGGTATTGCCCAACGCTTCGGCCTGCGCCCAGTAGGCCGAACTCATACCGGCGATACTCAGCACGTCGCCATGCCGGGCCTTGCCGTCGGCACGCCAGGCGCGCAGGCGTTTTTCCAGTTCATCAAGGGCGACGACTTCGTCCTCCATGTTCGCCGAGAGCATTTCCAGGCCGCCGAAAATCGCGTGGGAATGACTGTCGATCAAGCCCGGCATCAGGGTCTTGCCGCCGAGGTCGATCACCTGCGTGCCGGGTTCGATCAGCGCCTTGATTTGCGCGTCAGTGCCGACGTTCAGCACCTTGCCGTTTTCCACGGCCAGCGCCTGCACCTTCGGTTGCGTGCGGTCGGCAGTGAAAATCTTGCCGTTGACCAGTACCAGATCGGTGGCGGCCATGGCTTCCATCGAGGCAAAACTTATAGCGCTCACCAACAGACTCGGGATGAATCTTTTCATTGAAGATTTCCTTGTTATTGCGTCTGATGGCCAGATTAGTGGCTGACACTGGCCGACAGAACGCCTCCCTCATGAAAAACATTTTTGCCTGAGTGGAAAAAGTATGGACAAGCTGGGTGCATTGAAAATGTTCGTGGTCACCGCGCAACTCGGCAGTTTCAGCCGCGCGGCCGAGCAATTGGGCAAGACCCCGTCGGCCCTGACCAAAGCGGTCAATCATCTGGAGTCGGAACTTGGCGCGCGGCTGTTCGAACGCAGTACGCGGCGGATTCTACTGACCGAAATCGGCCGCGTTTATCTGGAAACCGCGCGGCTGGTGTTGCAGCGGCTGGAGGAGGCCAGCGAGGAAATTGAGCAGTTGCAGCACGGCTTGCGCGGCAGCCTGAAAATCACCGCACCGCTGGCGTACGGGCGGGCGTTTCTCGATCAGGTGTGTGACGGCTTTTTGCAGCTATACCCGCAGATCAGCCTGCAAGTGGACCTGTGCGATGCGTTCGTCAATCTGCTGGAAAGCGGTTACGACCTGGCCTTGCGCGAGGGCCATGACGACTTGCCGGGGCTGATTGCGCGGGTGGTCGGCAGCAATCGTCTGGCCCTGTGCGGCAGCCCGGACTATCTGGCGCGCAAGGGTTTGCCGGTCACCCCGCAAACCCTCGAGCAGCATGAATGGCTGCTGTATCAGCACCCGTTGCTCAGCCGCGAGTTCTGGTGGGCCGAGCGCGACGGCCAGCGCCTGAGCCTGGCCCAACCGACGGCGCCGCGCTTGCGCAGCGACAATTACGACCTGCTGCTGGCCGGCGCCCTGGCCGGATGCGGTTTGCTGCACACGCCGCTGTGGAGCGCTGCGCCGTACATTGCCGACGGGCGTCTGGTGCGGGTCATGGCTGGCTATGAAATCGACCCCGACACCTTCGGCCCGCACATTCTCGCGGTGTACCCGAGCCATCGACGGGCCACGGCCAAAGTGGTGGCATTCATCGATTACATCGCCGCCTTCCTCGCCGAACGCGGCCTGAACTGACCCCCATTCCCCCTGTAGGAGCTGCCGCAGGCTGCGATCTTTTGATCTGGTCTTTAAAAAGCAAAGTCAAAAGATCGCAGCCTGCGGCAGCTCCTACACAGTTCCCGAGTCGTCTCCTTCTGTAGGAGCTGACGAGTGCAACGAGGCTGCGATCTTTTAATCTGGTCTTTAAAAACAAAGTCAAAAGATCGCAGCCTGCGGCAGCTCCTACACAGTTCCCAAGTCGCCTCTTTGTAGGAGCTGACGAGTGAAACGAGGCTGCGATCTTTTGATCTGGCCTTTAAAAACAAAGTCAAAAGATCGCAGCCTGCGGCAGCTCCTACACGATTCCCGAGTCGCCTTCTTTTTAGGAGCTGACGAGTGCAACGAGGCTGCGATCTTTTGATTTTTTTGGATGGTCGGCTTGGGCCGACTGGCGGTGCTTGTCAGTAAAATCCCACAGGAGTACAAATGTACTCCATGACGAACCTGACTCCCCGCCGTACCGCCATCCTGACCTTTATCCGCGAACGTATCGCCGAACACGGTCAGCCCCCAAGCCTCGCTGAAATCAGCGAGGCTTTTGGTTTTGCCTCGCGCAGCGTGGCGCGCAAGCATGTGCTGGCGCTCACCGAAGCCGGGTTTATCGAGGTCAATCCGCACCAGGCCCGGGGCATTCGCCTGCTCGGGCAGCCGGCGCGGCCGGAACTGCTCGATATCCCCGTGCTCGGCCGAGTGGCTGCCGGTGCGCCGATTGGCGCCGATGCCGACATCCATAATCGCCTGATGCTCGACCCGGCGCTGTTCTCCCGCACCCCCGATTACATGCTGCGCGTGCAGGGCGATTCGATGATCGAGGACGGCATTCTCGACGGCGATCTGGTCGGTGTGCGGCGCAATCCCGAAGCGCTCAACGGCCAGATCGTAGTGGCGCGCCTCGACGGTGAAGTGACGATCAAACGCTTCGAGCGCGTCGGCGATGAGGTTCGGCTGTTGCCGCGCAACCCGGCGTACCAGCCGATTGTCGTGCGCGATGATCAGGATCTGGCCATCGAAGGCGTGTTCTGTGGTCTGGTGAGGCAAGGCTGATGGGCGCCGTCGTTGCTCTCGATACGCTGTTCAATGGCGGCCAGGTCTGGAAGGGCCGGCCTGCGCCACCGGCGGCCAGCCCGCAACCCACCGGCCATGCCGCGCTGGATGCGGCACTGCCCAGCGGTGGCTGGCCGGAAGCGGCGCTGAGCGAAATCCTCCTGGCCGGCCCCGGGGTCGGCGAGCTGCAACTGGTGTGGCCGACCCTGGCGCGGCTGTCGACGGCGGGCGAGCGCATCGTGCTGGTGGCACCGCCGTTCGTGCCGTACCCGCAGGCGTGGGCGAACGCCGGGGTCGATCTGCGCCAGTTGTCGGTGATTCAGGCCAGCGAGCGTGATGCCTTGTGGGCGGCTGAACAATGCCTGCGTTCGGGCAGTTGCGGCGCGGTGCTGTGCTGGCCGCACAAGGCCGATGATCGGGCGTTGCGGCGCTTGCAGGTGGCGGCGGAAACCGGCCAGACCCTGGCGTTTGCCTGGCGCCCGCTGAGCGAGGCGATCAACCCGTCGCCGGCGGCGCTGCGCATTGCCATCGACGCCAGACCGGCCCAGTTGCGCGTGCTCAAATGCCGTGGCGGACTGGCGCGCACGGCGCCGATTGCGTTTGCCGTGGGGCACTGAGGTCGTCATGCGCTGGGTGTGTATTCTGTTCCCGCAATTGGCCCTCGACGCGGTGCTGCGTCAGCGTGCCGATCCTGCTGAGCCGTTGGTGCTGCTCAGTGGCCCGGCGCAGCGTCGGGTGCTGCAAGCGGTCAATCCGGCGGCGCGCAAACTTGGTCTGCGCGCCGGGCAGTCGATGACCGCGGCGCAGGCCTTGGCCAAAGGCTTTGCCACTGCCGATTACGACCTTGCTGAGGTCGAGCACTGGCAACAGTTTCTCGCCGCGTGGGCTTATCGGTTCAGCGCTCAGGTCAGCGTGCATTACCCGCGAACCCTGGTGTTCGAGATCGAGTCGAGCCTGGGCCTGTTCGGCTCCTGGTCGCAGTTCGAAGCGCGTCTGCGCAAGGAACTGACCGATCTGGGTTTCCGCCATCGCATCGTCGCTGCACCCAACCCGGTGGCGGCGCGGGTGCTGGCCAATGCCTACGACGGGCTGGTGGTGCCGGACGGTGAAGCCCTGCAACATCATCTCGGGCAGTTGCCCCTCGACCGCGTCGGGCTGGAGCCGCCGGTCGCCACGGCGCTGACGCGCATGGGCCTGCGCAATCTGAACCAGCTGCAAAGCCTGCCGCGTCAGGCCCTGGCCCGGCGCTTCGAAGCGTCGATGCTCAAGCATCTCGACACCTTGTACGGTGCACGGCCGCTGGCCTTGGCGTTCTATCTGCCGCCAGATCGTTTCGATGTACGCATCGAACTCAATTTCGACGTGCAATCCCATCAGGCGCTGCTATTCCCGTTACGGCGTCTGACCGCTGACCTGTCGGCGTTCCTTTGCGGACGTGACAGCGGCGTGCAGCGTTTCGAGCTGCATCTGGAGCACGCCGGGCTGCCGGACACGCTGATCAAGGTCGGCCTGCTCAGCGCCGAGCGCGATCCGGCAATGCTCTTCGAACTGGCCCGTGGGCGACTGGAGCAAGTCCAGGTCGAGGCCCCGGTGCGTGGTTTTCGCCTGCGCGCCGAAGACCTGCCAAGTTTCGTGCCGCAGTTTCAAGAACTGTTCGATGACCGTCCGCAACAGACCTTGCCTTGGGAGCAATTGCGCGAACGCCTGCGCGCGCGGCTCGGCGATGAGGCGGTGCAGGGCCTGCGCTTCCAGGCCGACCATCGCCCGGAGTGCGCCTGGCAGAACGGCGTCGACAAACAGCGTTGCAGCGGTTTGCCGAGCGTGCAGCGTCCGGGTTGGCTGCTCGGCGAGCCGCAAAGCGTGCCGGAAGGTTCGGCGCGGATCCTCATGGGCCCGGAGCGCATCGAGTCCGGCTGGTGGGACGGTGACGACGTGCGCCGCGATTACTACCTGATTCAGAACCGTGCCGGACAGCAGGGCTGGGCCTATCGAGCGGTGGGCGAGGGCGGTCCGTTGTGGCTGCAGGGCTGGTTTGCATGAACGACGGCTATGCCGAGTTGCACTGCCTGTCGAACTTCAGTTTCCAGCGCGGTGCCTCCAGTGCCCTTGAGCTGTTCCAGCGGGCGAAAAAACACGGCTATCAGGCGCTGGCGATCACCGATGAATGCACCTTGGCCGGAATCGTCCGCGCCTGGCAAGCCGCCAAATCGGTTGAGTTGCCGCTGATCATCGGCAGCGAAATCCGCATCGACAACGGCCCGAAACTGGTGCTGCTGGTAGAGAACCTTGCGGGCTATCAGGCCTTGTGCGGCTTGATCACTCAGGCCCGACGGCGTACGCAGAAGGGCCAGTACCAAGTGCTGCGCGAGGACTTCAACGAGCCGTTGCCGGGGTTGCTCACGCTGTGGGTGCCGGACAGCGTCGATGACGTGGAGGAGGGGCGCTGGCTGAAGCAGACCTTCGGCGCGCGCCTGCATCTGGCGGTGCAGCTGCATCGCGGGCAGGACGATCAGCGTCGGCTGGCGGCACTGCTGAGCCTGGCCGAGCAGTTGCAGATTGCCGCCGTGGCCAGCGGCGATGTGCACATGCACGCCCGTGGCCGGCGCGCCCTGCAGGACACCATGACCGCGATCCGCCATCACGTCCCGGTGGCCGAGGCCGGGTTGCGCCTGCACCCCAATGGCGAGCGGCATCTGCGCAGCCTCGACGTGTTGCGCGAACTGTATCCGCCGGCGTTGCTCGAAGCTTCGGTAAAACTGGCCCGGCGCTGCACTTTCGAACTGAGCGAGTTGCGCTATGAGTATCCGAAGGAACTGGTGCCGCAGGGCCATACCGGCAGTTCCTGGCTACGGCAGTTGACTAAAGAAGGCATCGCTTGGCGCTGGAAAAAAGGCGCGCCCTTCAAGGTGCTAAGGCAGATCAACAAGGAACTGAAGCTGATCGCCGAACTCGGCTACGAAAGCTACTTCCTCACCGTGCACGACGTGGTGAGTTTCGCCCGCCAGCAGAAAATCCTCTGTCAGGGCCGCGGTTCGGCGGCCAACTCGGCGGTGTGTTTTGCCTTGGGCATCACCGAGATCGACCCGGACCGCACCACGCTGCTGTTCGAGCGCTTCATGTCGAAAGAGCGTAACGAGCCGCCGGACATCGACGTCGACTTCGAACACGAACGCCGCGAAGAAGTCCTGCAATACGTGTTCCGCCGTTATGGTCGGCGGCGTGCGGCGCTGACGGCGGTGGTCAGCACCTACCACGCCGCCGGGGCGGTGCGTGATGTGGCCAAGGCCCTCGGTCTGCCGCCGGATCAGATCAATGCGCTGGCCGATTGCTGTGGCCACTGGAGCGATGAAACACCGCCGCTGCCGCGTTTGCTGGAAGGCGGTTTCGACCCCGACAGCCCGGTGCTGCGCCGGGTGCTGAGTCTGACTGGGCAATTGATCGGCTTCCCCCGACACCTGTCGCAACACCCTGGCGGCTTCGTGATTTCCGAACAACCGCTGGACAGTCTGGTGCCGGTGGAGAATGCCGCCATGGCCGAGCGCACGATCATTCAGTGGGACAAGGACGACCTCGACGCGGTCGGCCTGCTCAAGGTCGATATCCTCGCCCTCGGCATGCTCAGTGCCATCCGCCGTTGCTTCGATCTGCTGCGTCGTCATCGCCATCTCGATCTGAGCCTGGCGACGATTCCAGACAAAGACAAACCGACCTACGAGATGATCAGCCGCGCCGACACCATCGGCGTGTTTCAGATCGAGTCGCGGGCACAGATGTCGATGCTGCCGCGGCTGAAACCGGCGAAGTTCTACGATCTGGTGATTGAAGTGGCGATCGTCCGCCCCGGGCCGATTCAGGGCGGGATGGTCCATCCGTACCTGCGCCGGCGTAACAAGGAAGAACCGGAAACCTATCCCTCGCCGGAACTTGAAGTGGTGCTCAAACGCACCCTCGGCGTGCCGTTGTTTCAGGAGCAGGTGATGCAGATCGCCATCGTCGCCGCCGACTACAGCCCCGGCGAGGCCGATCAGTTGCGCCGCTCGATGGCCGCGTGGAAGCGCCACGGTGGGCTGGAGCCGCACAAGGCACGCCTGGCTGCCGGGATGAAGAACAACGGCTACACCGAGGAATTCGCCGCGCAGATCTTCGAGCAGATCAAGGGTTTCGGCAGTTACGGCTTTCCCGAATCCCACGCTGCCAGTTTCGCCTTGCTGACTTACGCCAGTTGCTGGCTCAAGTGCCACGAACCGGCGGCGTTCGCCTGTGCCTTGATCAACAGCTGGCCGATGGGTTTTTACAGCCCGGATCAGATCCTTCAGGACGCGCGCCGCCATCAGTTGCAGATTCGTCCGGTGGACGTGCGCGCCAGCGACTGGGATTGCAGCCTGGAACCGATCAGTGGCGCGCAGCCAGCGATTCGCATGGGCCTGCGGATGATCAAAGGCTTTCGCGAGGACGACGCCCGGCGCATCGAAGCGGCCCGGGCGCGCGGGGCGTTTGCCGATGTCGCCGATCTGGGCGAGCGGGCGGCGCTCGACAGTCGCGCCCACGCGCTGTTGGCCGATTCCGGGGCGTTGCGCGGGATGGCCGGGCATCGCCATCGCGCACGCTGGGAAGTGGCCGGAGTGCAGAAACAGTTGGGCCTGTTTGCCGGGTTGCCGAGTCAGGAAGAGCCGGATGTGCTGCTGCCCAAACCGAGTGTCGGTGAGGATTTGCAGGCCGATTACGCGACCATCGGCACCACGCTGGGGCCGCATCCGCTGGCGCTGTTGCGCGGTGAGCTGAAGGCACGGCGTTGCCGCAGTTCGCAGGAGTTGCTGGACGTCGAACACGGTCGACCGGTGAGCATCGCCGGGCTGGTCACCGGGCGGCAGCGACCGGGCACTGCCAGCGGCGTGACCTTCGTCACCCTCGAAGACGAGTTCGGCAACGTCAACGTTGTGGTCTGGCGCGACCTGGCCGAGCGCCAGCGTCAGGTGCTGGTTGGCTCGCAACTGCTCAAGGTCGACGGCCGCTGGGAGCGCGAGGGCGAAGTCCGGCATTTGATCGCCGGCCGGCTGAGCGACCTGAGTCCGCTGCTCGACGGCATTCGCGTGCAGAGCCGCGATTTCCACTAACACCGATCCCCCTGTAGGAGCTGCCGAAGGCTGCGATCTTTTGATCTTGTTTTTAAAACCCCAAGTCAAAAGATCGCAGCCTTCGGCAGCTCCTACAGAGGGGATTTGTGGTGTTCAGGGCAGCCAATTGATTGGCGTCAAAAAAAATCTGTCGTGACTGATGGCACTTTGTCATAATGCCGCCCCTTTTCCGCTCCCCACCGCGTTGCCGTGCCGGGACACACCGTTTTTTCAGAAGGAATACACAGTGAGAATGATCTCCCGGATGTTGGTCTCAGGCGTTGCGATTGCCGTGCTCGGCACCCTCGCCGGCTCCCTGGCCGGGTGCGCCACCGAAAGCTCCCGCGCACTGCCGGTGGCCAAGGTCGAGAGCGCCACGCAAGTCTGGACCGGCGCTCGCGTACCGATGGCGGTGGGCAAGTTCGATAACCGCTCCAGCTACATGCGCGGGATCTTCTCCGATGGCGTTGACCGTCTCGGCGGCCAGGCCAAGACCATCCTGATCACTCACTTGCAGCAGACCAACCGTTTCTCGGTACTGGATCGCGACAACATGGGCGAGATCCAGCAGGAAGCCGCGATCAAAGGCCAGGCCCAGCGCCTCAAGGGTGCCGATTATGTGGTCACCGGTGACGTCACCGAGTTCGGCCGCAAGGAAACCGGCGACCATCAGCTGTTCGGCATTCTCGGCCGTGGCAAGACTCAGGTCGCCTACGCCAAGGTCAACCTGAACATCGTCAACATCAGCACGTCCGAAGTGGTGTATTCGACTCAGGGCGCTGGCGAGTATGCCTTGTCCAACCGCGAAATCATCGGCTTCGGCGGCACTGCCGCGTACGACTCCACCCTCAACGGCAAAGTCCTCGATCTGGCCATGCGCGAGGCGATCAATCGTCTGGTCGATGGCATGAATGCCGGCGCCTGGAAACCGGGCAACTGATCGCTATTCATTGCAAGGAGCAACACCCCATGAATCTGACTTTGTCGCGGTCGCTGCTGGCCCTGACGCTGGCGGCCAGCGCCTTGCTGGCCGGTTGCAGCAGCCCGAAAACCCTGTACCAGTGGGAAGACTACCAACCGCAGGTCTACGAATACTTCAAAGGCGAAGAGCCGAAAGAAGCCCAGGCCGAAGTGCTGGAGCGCGACCTGCAGAAGATCCGCTCCACCGGCAAGGCTGTGCCGCCGGGCTACCATGCGCACCTGGGCTTGTTGTACCTGAGCATGGGCAAGGACGATCAGATGGTGCAGCAGTTCCGCACCGAGAAAGCGCTGTTCCCCGAGTCCGGCCCGTACATGGATTTTCTGCTTAAAAACGCCAAGACCGGAGACGCCAAATGATCTCGCGCACCCTGAAACTGCTGGCCGCCGGTTTGGCCCTGACCGTGCTCGGCGGCTGCGTTGCGCCGAAAACCGTGGATTATTCGGCGTACAAACAGGCGCGCCCGAAGACCATTCTGGTGCTGCCACCGCTGAACACCTCGCCAGACGTCAAGGCTTCCTACAGCCTGTTGTCGCAAGTGACGTTCCCATTGGCCGAGGCCGGTTACTACGTGCTGCCGATCGCCCTGGTGGACGAGACTTTCCGCCAGAACGGCCTGACCACCCCGGATGACATTCATCAGGCACCGGCCAACAAGCTGAAGGAAATCTTCGGCGCCGACGCTGCGCTGTACATCACCGTGACCGAGTACGGTACGCGTTACATGGTCATCAGCAGCGAAACCGCGGTGACCGCCACCGCCAGACTGGTGGATCTGAAATCCGGCACCACGCTGTGGACCGGTTCGGCGCGGGCGTCGAGCGAAGAGGGCGGCAACAACGGTGGTGGCGGCCTGGTCGGCATGCTGATCACCGCCGCGGTGAAACAGGTGATCAACAGTTCGACCGATGCCGGATACCCGATGGCCGGTGTGGCGAGCAATCGTCTGTTGTCGGCTGGTCAACGCGCAGGCCTGTTGTACGGCCCGCGTTCGCCGAAATACGGTACTGACTGAAGATCAAAAGATCGCAGCCTGCGGCAGCTCCTACAGGGAAACGCATCCCAATGCAGGAGCTGCCGCAGGCTGCGATCTTTTTGCATCATTATGGCCTCCCGCTCACTTGACCCCACCTGACCTGCGATTCATCCCCTGCATCTCGACGCCGAAGGCGATATCCTGCGCCACACTTATCTGCGCAAACGGCGCATAACGCTGGAACAGCGTGTTTGCCCGAGGCTAAAGGAGTGTTCGAATGACCGAGAAGAAACTGGAAACCACGGTCGACCGCGTCTACCAAGGGGTTTACCAGGCGATCAGCAAGCGTTCGCTGCGTCCGGGGATGAAGCTGGGTGAAGCGTCGCTGGCCGAGCTGTTCAATGTCAGCCGCACGTCGGTACGCGCCGCGCTCAAACAACTGGAAGCTGAGGGGCTGGTCACCACCGAGCCCAACAAGGGTGCCTCGGTGTCGCTGCCCAGCAACGAAGAGATCCGCTCGCTGTTCGAAACCCGGCGCCTGATCGAAATCGGTATGGTCACCGAACTCTGTCGTCGCAAGGACACCGCCGCGATGCAGGTCCTGCGCGAGCACCTGCTGCTGGAAGACGCAGCCCACGCGGCGGGCGATCACGAGCAACTGATTTACCTGCTCGGCGAGTTCCACATCAAGCTGGCGCGCAGCCTGAACAACCCGGTGCTGCTCGACTGGTTCCAGAAGCTGATTTCCCGCGCCTCGCTGTATGTCGCCGCACTGGATGACGACAGCCATGAAGCTTGCCGCGACAACGAACATCTGCGCCTGATCGAATACATCGAGGCGGGCGACCAGAACGCCGCCATCGAGTTGACCTGCCTGCACCTCAACGGTATCGAAAAGGCGATACTCGACGTCGCCGCGAAGATGAAAACTGGCTACCATCCGCTCAAGCACCTGATCGGGGTCTGAACCCGGAACGGGCGCGAAATCGGCTATAACTTCAATGAAACCAATGCGGTCGGCGGCGCTCGAAACACACGGGCGCCGCGTTCGTTCAGCGTTGCGATTTATCGGGCAAACATCACAGGACAACGAGCAGTCGATGCAGTTTTTATCCGATAGCCATGGCTGTGACGGCTGGAAAGGCGAGATGGCCGGGCGCATTCGTGCGTTCGACTGGAGCGATACCGAGCTCGGTTCGCTGCAGCACTGGCCTGCGAGCCTGTGCAGTGCGGTGCAGCTGATGCTGGCGTCGCCGCTGCCGATGGTCATGCTCTGGGGCCGCGCCGGGTACATGATCTATAACGATGCCTACTCGCTGTTTGCCGGTGGCCGCCACCCGTATCTGCTGGGGGTGCCGGTGGAGCTGGGCTGGCCGGAAGTCGCTGATTTCAACCGACATGTGGTTGACACTTGCCTGGCGGGCGGCACCTTGTCGTTTCGCAACAAGGAACTGGTGCTGCTGCGCGATGGCGTGCCCGAAGACGTCTGGATGGATCTGTATTACAGCCCGGTGGCCAACGATGACGGTGTGCCGGCCGGGGTGATGGCGATGGTGGTCGAGACCACCGACTTAGTGCGCTCCGAGCGCCTGCGTCAGGCGGCTGAAGACGCCTATCGGGCAGACAACGAGCGGGTGCGTCTGGCGCTGAATGCCGGGGCCTTGCTCGGCTCGTTTGTCTGGGACGTGAAGAACAATGTGTTGTCGGCGGATGAGCGTTTCGCCCGCACGTTTTCCTATCCACCGGATCAGGACCTGAGCAATCTGCCGCAGTCCTACTGCGAAGCGCGGATCCACCCGGATGATCTGGCGTGGGTGAATGATCGGGTCAGCCATTCGCTGCAGACCGGTGAGCCCTACAACGCCGAGTACCGGGTACAGCGCCCGGACGGCAGTTATCTGTGGGTGCTGGCCAGCGGCGCCTGCGAGTTCGACGAACACGGTTCGCCGTTTCGATTCCCCGGCGTGTTGATCGACATTCACGAGCGCAAGAACGCCGAAGAATCCCTGCTCAAATTCACCCGCAACCTCGAACAGCGGGTGGCCGACGAAGTCGGCGCGCGACTGGCGGCCGAGGAGCAACTGCGCCAGTCGCAGAAACTCGAAGCCATCGGCGGCCTGACCGGCGGGGTGGCCCACGACTTCAACAACTTGCTGCAAGTGATCGCCGGCAACCTGCATCTGCTGGCGCGCCATGAACCGGGCAATGCCAACGTGCAGCGGCGGGTCAGCGCCTCGCTGGCGGCGGTCGAACGCGGGGCCAAGCTGTCATCGCAATTGCTCGCGTTTGCCCGGCGTCAGCCGCTGTCGCCGGCGGTCTGCGATCCACGGCAGATCTTCGATGGCGTTGGCGAACTGCTGCAGCGCGCGCTGGGCGAGACCATTCAGATCGACGTGCAATTGCCGCACGACCCGTGGCACATCAGCGTCGACCGCAATCAACTGGAAAACGCCATTCTCAATCTGGCGATCAACGCGCGGGACGCGATGAAGGGCGAGGGAACGATTGTCCTCAGCGCTCTCAATACTCGTCTGGACAGCAATTTCTGCGCCGGCAAAGGCATCGTTGCCGGTGATTTTGTGCGGGTGGTGGTCAGCGATACCGGCGCAGGCATTCCCCCGCAAATGCTTGAGCAAGTGTTCGAGCCGTTCTTCACCACCAAGGCTGACGGCCAGGGCACCGGGCTTGGCCTGAGTATGGTGTTCGGTTTCGTCAAGCAAAGTGGCGGCCACGTCGAGATCGAAAGCACCGTGGGTGAAGGCACGCGGGTGCAACTGTACTTTCCGCGCAGCCTGCGTCCGGTCCTCGATGAATCACCGAGTGTCGGCAAGCAGCAGGGCGGTGGCCACGAAAGCATTCTGGTGGTCGAGGACAACGACGCCGTGCGCGCCTCGGCCGTTGAGTTGTTGCGCGAGGAAGGTTACCGCGTGCTGACCGCCGGCAATGGCGACGTGGCGATGCAGATGCTGCTGGACGGCGCGCAAGTCGATCTGATTTTCACCGATGTGGTGATGCCGGGGCTGATCAAGAGCTCCGATCTGGCCGCATGGGCCAAGGTGCAGACGCCGCCGGTGGCGGTGCTGTTCACCTCCGGGCACACCCGCGACATCATCTCGCGCAACCACCAGTTGAGCCCCGACACGCATTTGCTGAGCAAACCGTATGGTCCACAGGCGCTGTTGCAGATGATTCGATCGGTGCTCAGTGCCTAGCTGGCTGACTTCCAATTCCCTGTGGCGAGGGGATTCATCCCCGATGGAGTGCGTAGCACTCCCCTGCATTTTTCCAGCTCCATGGCATTTGCAGTGGCTGCGGCGGCTGCGCCGCCGATCGGGGATAAATCCCCTCACCACAGGGTTCAGCTTCGCCCCTAATTTTTCTGCAGGGACAGCCAATGACTGCCAAACGCACCTCCAAAGCGCCCACCGGTATGGTCCGGGTGCGTGGCGCCCGTGAACACAATCTGAAGAACGTCGACGTCGACATCCCCCGCGATGCGCTGGTGGTGTTCACCGGGGTATCCGGTTCAGGCAAGTCGTCGCTGGCGTTTTCGACCTTGTACGCTGAAGCCCAGCGGCGCTATTTCGAGTCGGTGGCGCCGTATGCGCGACGGCTGATCGATCAGGTCGGTGTGCCGGACGTCGATTCCATCGAAGGTCTGCCGCCGGCCGTGGCCCTGCAACAGCAGCGCGGTACGCCGAGCACGCGTTCGTCGGTGGGCAGCGTGACCACCTTGTCGAGCCTGATCCGCATGCTCTATTCCCGCGCCGGCAGTTATCCGCCGGGGCAGCCGATGCTCTACGCCGAGGATTTCTCACCCAACACTCCGCAAGGCGCGTGCCCCGAGTGCCACGGTCTGGGGCGGGTTTACGAGGTGACCGAGGCGCTGATGGTGCCTGATCCGAACCTGACCATCCGCCAGCGCGCCGTGGCGTCCTGGCCGCTGGCGTGGCAGGGGCAGAACCTGCGCGACATCCTCGTGACCATGGGCATCGACGTCGATATTCCCTGGAAGAAACTGCCGAAAAAGCAGCGCGACTGGATTCTGTTCACCGAAGAAACCCCGACCGTGCCGGTGTACGCCGGGCTGACCCCGGAGGAGACTCGGGTCGCCCTCAAGCGCAAGATGGAGCCAAGTTATCAGGGCACGTTCACCGGCGCCCGCCGCTACATCCTGCACACCTTTACTCATTCGCAAAGCGCGCTGATGAAGAAGCGCGTTGCGCAGTTCATGCTCGGCAGCCCATGCCCGTTGTGCGACGGCAAGCGCCTCAAGCGTGAGGCATTGTCGGTGACCTTTGCCGGCTATGACATTGGCGAGTTGTCGCAGATGCCGTTGCTGCAAGTGGCCGAGGTGCTGCGGCCAGTGGCAGCGGCGACGTACCTGGAGCAGGCCGAAGAAAGCGGCGAAACCCTCAGCCATGCGCAAACCCGCGACGCCCGTCAGCAACGTGTGGCCCACGGTGCCAGCGGCCACGCCAGTGCGCCGGATGTGCGTCATACGCCGAACCTGTCGCTGGAAAAACGCCTGGCGGCGCAGCGGATCGCCGAGGACTTGCTCGAGCGGGTCAGCACCCTGACCGCTCTGGGCCTCGGTTATCTGGCACTGGAACGCAGCACGCCGACACTGTCGTCCGGCGAGCTGCAGCGACTGCGCCTGGCGACGCAATTGGGTTCGCAATTGTTCGGCGTGATCTACGTGCTCGACGAGCCGTCCGCCGGTTTGCATCCGGCGGATGGCGAGGCGCTGTTCGAAGCCTTGCAGCGCTTGAAGGCCGACGGCAATACGCTGTTTGTGGTCGAGCATGATCTGGAAACCATGCGCCGCGCCGATTGGTTGATCGACGTCGGTCCGGCGGCGGGCGAGAAGGGCGGACAGGTGTTGTACAGCGGCCCGCCGGCGGGGCTGGCCGAGATCGAAATGTCGCAGACCCGTGCCTATCTGTTCGCTGAAAGCCAGCGACAGACCCGCACTGCGCGCAAGCCGAGCGGTTGGCTGCAACTCGATGGCATCAGCCGCAATAACCTGCACAACCTCAGCGCGAAATTTCCTCTGGGGTGTTTTACCTCAGTGACCGGGGTATCCGGCTCGGGCAAGTCGAGTCTGGTCAGTCAGGCCTTGCTGGAACTGGTGGGGGCGCAGTTGGGGCGTCCAGCGCTTGAGCCGGAGTCTGAAGAACTCAGCCTCGAGGATGACGCGCCGCAGGCCAGCAGTGGTCAGGTCACTTCAGGGCTGGAGTCGATCAAGCGGCTGGTGCAGGTCGATCAGAAACCCATCGGCCGCACCCCGCGCTCCAATCTGGCGACCTACACCGGGCTGTTCGACAACGTGCGCAAACTGTTCGCCGCCACGCCCGAGGCACGGGCGGCGGGGTATGACGCCGGACAGTTTTCCTTCAACGTCGCCAAGGGCCGTTGCCCGACCTGCGAGGGTGAGGGGTTTGTCAGCGTTGAATTGCTGTTCATGCCCAGCGTGTATGCACCGTGCCCGACCTGCCATGGCGCGCGGTACAACCCGCAGACGTTAGCGATTGAGTGGCAAGGCTTGAGCATCGCGCAGGTGCTGCAATTGACTGTGGATGAGGCGGTGGGGGTGTTCAGCGAGCAGCCGGGGATTCGCCGGTCGCTGGAGGTGTTGCGCGACATTGGCCTCGGTTATCTGCGACTGGGACAACCGGCCACCGAATTGTCCGGTGGTGAAGCGCAGCGGATCAAACTGGCGACCGAGTTGCAGCGCAACCAGCGTGGCGCAACCTTGTATGTGCTGGATGAACCGACCACCGGCCTGCATCCGCGAGATGTCGATCGGCTGCTGGAACAGCTGGACACGTTGGTCACGGCGGGACACACGGTGATCGTGGTCGAGCATGAAATGCGCGTGGTGGCGCAGAGTGACTGGGTGATCGACATCGGTCCGGGGGCCGGTGATCAGGGCGGAAGGATTGTTGTGGCGGGCACGCCGCAAAAAGTGGCAGCGAGCAAGAAGAGCCGTACGGCGCCGTTTCTGGCGCGGGCCTTGAACCGATAGCGACACCGTCCCGACCGGCCCCCACAGGGTCTGCGGTGTACTTGGAAGATGACACACCGCAATCCCTTGTAGGAGTGAGCCTGCTCGCGATAGCGGAGTGTCTGCCAGAAATGCATTAACTGACCTGACGCCATCGCGAGCAGGCTCACTCCTACAGGGTCTGTGTTCTCAACCGAGCAACCTGATGGCGGTATGTCAGGTACCGTCAAGCGTGCGACGAACCTTGTCCAGCAGTTCGCTGATCTCCCACAGGTTCTGCGGTGTGCACAACATCTGCAGATCACCTCAGTCCTGTGGGAGCTGGCTTGCCAGCGATAGCGGTATGTCAGGCAATGAGAGGCTGAATGTACCGACGCCATCGCGGGCAAGCCCGCTCCCACAGGTTATCGGGTGTACATAAATCTTGTGGGAGCCAGCCTGCTGGCGATGGCGGTGTGTCAGGTACCATCAAGCGTGCGACGAACCTTGTCCAGCAGTTCGCTGATCTCCCACAGGTTCTGCGGGGTGCACAACATCTGCAGATCACCTCAGTCCTGTGGGAGCTGGCTTGCCAGCGATAGCGGTATGTCAGGCAATGAGAGACTGAATGTACCGACGCCATCGCGGGCAAGCCCGCTCCCACAGGTTATCGGGTGTACATAAATCTTGTGGGAGCGGGCTTGCTGGCGAAAGCGGTGTGTCAGGCGCCATCAAGCGTGCGGCGGACCTTGTCCAGCAGTTCGCTGATCTGGAAGGGCTTGACCAGCATGTCCATTCCGCTGCCGAGGAAAACCTGGCGATTGATCGCAGTTTCGGCATAACCGGTCATGAACAGGATCGGCAACTCCTCCCGCCAGCCCCGCGCCACGTCCGCCAGCTCTCGGCCGCTCATGCGCGGCAGGCCGACGTCGCTCAGCAGCAGGTTGATCGTCGGGTCATTCTGCAAACGCTCCAGCGCGGTTTCGATATCCGCTGCCTGGGTGCAACGATAACCCGCGTCCTCCAGCACCTCGGTGACGAACATGCGCACCGCCGGCATGTCCTCGACAATCAGCACATGCTCGCCCGAGCCCTGCGGATCGACCACCACCGGGGCAACATCAGATCCGGTCGGGTCGCTGGTGGCCGGCAGCATGATCGTCACTTCGGTACCGCGTCGTGCCACGCTGCGAATGTGTGCATCGCCACCGGACTGGCGGGCGAACCCGTAGATGGTCGACAGCCCCAGCCCGGTGCCCTGACCCAGCGGTTTGGTGGTGAAGAACGGGTCGAAGACCTTGTCGATCACACTGTGCTCGATGCCAGTGCCATCGTCGCGTACCGACAACGCAACATATGCGCCATCAGCCAGGTTCGGATCACCATGGGAATACGCCGCATAGGTGCTGACCCAGATATTGCCGCCCTTGGGCAGCGCATCGCGGGCGTTGATCACCAGATTCAGCACCGCGCTTTCCAGTTGCACCGGATCGACCAGCGCAATCGCCGGTTTGCTGGTCAGTTCAAGCTTGAGGCTGATGCGTTCGCCGATGGTGCGCATCAGCAGTTCTTCCAGCGAGCGTACCTGCTCGTTGATGTCCACCGGCCGTGTGTCCAGCGGCTGTTGACGGGCGAAAGCCAGCAGACGATGGGTGAGAGAGGCCGCGCTCATCGCCGAATTGAGTGCCGCTTCGGCGTAGAACTGCACCTTGTCCGGCCTCGCGTCGGCCATGCGTTTCTGAATCAGCTCGAGGCTGGTGATGATCCCGGTCAGCAGGTTGTTGAAGTCGTGGGCGATGCCGCCGGTGAGTTTGCCCAGCGCGTCCATTTTCTGCACTTGCAGCAGTTGTGATTCGGCGCGCACGCGCTCAGCGACTTCCTTGGCCAGTTGCGTGGTGGTGTCGTCCAGCCGCGCCAGGTGCGAACGCTCGCGATGGCGGTGTTCAGTGACGTCCTCGACAAACACCAGGCTCAGTTGCGGCGTGCGGTACGGTGAAATCTGCCACTCGGTTTCGCGGATCTCGCCCTGCACGCGCATGTTCAGCGTGCCTTTCCAGCGCTCGCCATCGACCAACCGCAGGCGCAGCTCATTGAGGATCGCGCCCTGGTCTTCGTCGAAGCATTCGCTCAGGGTTTCGGGGTTGCGATTGTCCTGAATCATCTGCGTGAAGGCGTGGTTGCACTCATGCACCTTCAAGTTGGCATCGAGTACGGCAATCGGCGCCGAGACGTTGACGAAAATCTCGCGGAAACGTGCCTCGCTTTCGCGCAGCGCGTTTTCCGTGTCACGCACCCGCAGCAGGGTGCGCAGGGTCGCCAGCAAAACGTCAGGGTCCACCGGATGAATCAGGTACGCATCGGCACCGGCGTTCAGGCCGGTGATGATGTCGCCGGTCTGGATCGACGCGGCAGATACGTGGATCACCGGCAGCAACGCGGTGCGTGCATCGGCGCGCAGGATACGCACGATGTCGAAGCCGCTCATGTCCGGCAGGTTGACGTCGAGGATCAGTGCATCAAGAACCTCGCTCGCGATCAGCGCCAGGCCCTCGCTGCCGGTGCCGGCCTCCAGCACCTCGTAGCCATGGCGCTCCAGGCGCCGGCGCAAGGCGTAGCGCGTGGCGACGTTGTCGTCGACGATCAACAGACGGATGTCACGTTTCATCGACGTTCTCCAAGGCGAGTGCCAGTGGAATGATCACGAAAAAGGTCGAGCCTACACCCGGCGTGCTGTCCATCCCGACCTCGCCGCCGAGCAGTGCTGCGAAGCGCTTGCACAAGGACAAACCGAGGCCGGTGCCGCGCAGGCGTTTCTGCAATGGCGAGTCGACCTGCGAGAAGTCCTCGAACAATGCACCATGCAGCTCCGGCGCGATACCGATACCGGTGTCGCTGACGGCAAAACGTACTTTGTCCGAGCCTTCCAGGCGCGCCGAAACCCGCACTTCGCCTCGGGTGGTGAACTTCAGCGAGTTGGAAATGAAGTTGCGCAGGATCTGCGCAAGTTTCTTGTCGTCGGTGTACAGGCGCGGCAGGCCGACCGGTTCTTCGAAGATCAGGTCCACCGCCGAGGCATCGACGATCGGCCGGAACATCCCGCGCAGGGCGGAAAACAGATCGAACATGTCGAACCACGCCGGGGAAATGGTGATCCGTCCGGCTTCGATCTTCGCCAGATCGAGCAAGTCATCGACCATGTCGCTGAGTTCGCGGGCGGCGCTGCTGACGAATGCCACCTGCTTGTGCTGCTCGGGACTGAGCGGGCCGTCGAGTTCGTCGGCCAGCAGGCTGTTGATGCTCAGGATCGAGCCCAGCGGGGTGCGGAACTCATGGCTCATGTACGACAGGAAACGGCTTTTCAGGTCCGAGGCCTGCTTCAGTTCTTCCGCCTGGGTATCGAGCTCGGCGTAGAGCGCCAGCACGCCTTGATTGGTTTCGTCGAGTTCTTCGCGCAGGGCTGCGGTCTCGCTCTGCAAACGGGCGATCAGCGCGGCCTGCTCGGCGAGGTTCAGAGTTGGCGAATCAGCCATGAGCGGCCTCCAGCGCAACGACCAGCACCGTTACATCGTCGCGCCCGCGACAGAAGTCGCGGTGCAGGACGCTGGCTATCACGGCCGGATGGCGGTGCACCAGACCGGGGTAGTCTTGTAGATTCCAACGGGACTGCAAGCCGTCGCTGTACATGATCAATAGATGTCCGTTCACGTGAGCATAGTCAAAGGGCTGGGCTTTTCGGTATTGACCGCCGACGATGCCCGGATGCGAGGCCAGGCCCCGCGACTTGTCGGCGGTGATCAGGCTGGCGCCGATGTTGCCCACACCCGTGAAGGTCAGGCCGTCGCGGGCGGCATTGAACTGGGCGAACGCGGCGGCGCCGCCACGGCTGCCGATCATGTCGCGATGCATGTCCTCCATCAGCAGCACCGGGCTGGCGAACGGGTTCTCGGCGAACACCCGCTCGCCGGCCTTGGCCGCGCGTTCGGCATCCTCACCGTGGCCGAGGCCGTCGATGATCAGCGCGCTGAGGTTGGCGCCGTTGTACGCCAGGTGCCAGGTGTCGCCGCACGCCGGGTCATTGTGCAACGAGTGCTGGCTGACGCCGTAACGCAAGTCCGGTTGACGGTCGCCGCGCGGATACAAACGCGCCAGCAGCACCGCGCCATGGGCGTCGGCGTGCACGTCGAAGACGTCGGTCTGGCGCGCTACAGCACCCAGACCGATGCCCTGGGTGCCACCCGTGGAAAAGCCATCGGGCAGGCAGGCGTCCAGATCAAAACCCTGGGCGCGATCGACCGCGAGCATTTCGATGCCGAACCCGCCCGGGCGCGGCAACAGCCGCAGATGAAATTCGCCGCGACTGGCATGCTTGAGCACATTGCTCGCCAGTTCGGTGGCGACCAGCGCCACCCGTCCGGCATCGGTCTCATCGAAACCATGTTGTTCGGCGAGCCGTTGCGCGGTGCGCCGGGCGTGGCCGATCTGGCTGCTGTCTTCGATCAGCAGCACCTGGGTCAGCGACCCTGCGATATTCATGTCCATCGGGTGATCGTTATACGTGTGCCCTTGCCAGGCTCGGTGTCCAGTTCGAACTCTTCGACCAGGCGTTTTGCCCCGGTCAGGCCCAAGCCCATGCCGCTGCCGGAGGTCCAGCCGTCGGTCATCGCCAGTTTGATGTCGGCAATACCGGGGCCTTCGTCGCGGAACGTCAAGCGCAGACCGACCTTGTGATCTTCATCGAGAATCTGCCAGTCCATGTCGCCGCCACCACCGTAAACCATGGTGTTGCGCGCCAGTTCGCTAACCGCCGTGACCATTTTGGTCAGGTCGATCAGGCGCATCCCGCATTCGGTGGCCAGTTTGCGGGCAGTCTGGCGTGCGAGCACGACATCCTGCTCGATATGGATGGGTTGAGTACCACTGCTGCGTACGGTCATTGCCGGTTTACTCGTTCCTGCAGCAGTTTCATCCCGCGCTCGACGTTCAGTGCGGTACTGACACCCGGCAGGGTCAGGCCGAGTTCGACCAGGGTGATCGCCACGGCGGGCTGCATGCCGACCAGCATGGTTTCGGCGTCCATGATTTTCGACAGGGCGGAAATCGTGCTGATCATCCGGCCAATGAACGAGTCGACCATGTCCAGCGCCGAGATGTCGATCAGCACGCCACGCGCCGAGGTCTTGCTGATGCGCTCGGACAAGTCGTCCTGCAACGTGAGGGCGAGCTGGTCATGCATGTCGACCTGAATGGTCACCAGCAGGAACTTGCCCATTTGGAGAATCGGGATACGTTCCATCGGCTCAGACCGCTTGGCCGAGGCTGATGCCCAGGCGGGTGAGGGCGAGTTTCAGGGCGTCGGCCAGGTTGGCCTTGGTCACCACGCCTTGCAGGTCGAGGCCCAGGTGGACGATGGTCTGGGCGATTTGCGGACGCACGCCGCTGATGATGCAGTCGGCGCCCATCAGGCGAATCGCGGTCACGGTTTTCAGCAGGTGCTGCGCAACCAGGGTGTCGACGGTCGGCACCCCGGTGATGTCGATGATGGCGATTTCCGAACCGGTGTCGACGATGCGTTGCAGCAGCGATTCCATCACCACCTGGGTGCGTTGCGAATCGAGGGTGCCGATCATTGGCAGCGCCAGCACGCCGTCCCACAGCTTGACCACCGGAGTGGACAGTTCCAGCAGTTCTTCCTGCTGGCGCTTGATCACTGCTTCGCGGGACTTCTGGAAAGTGCGGATGGTGTGCATGCCGAACGCGTCGAGCAACTCGGAGATTTCCCACAGTTGTTCAGCCAGCAGTGCTGGTTGTTCGCGGTAGTGATTTTGCAGCAGGGAAAACAGCGGGCCTTTGAGGGCGAAGATGAAGCTGGCGGTCTGTTGCGAATCCTGACCGAGCAGGGCGCGGCTGTGGGAGAGTTTTTCGAGGAACTGGCGGGTGGACTCCCAGCCCGGCGTGTTGATATTGGTGCCGTTGTCGTCCTGCAGGCCGTTGATGACCAATTGCAGGAATTCGCTGGTCTGCTGTTGCAGGTCATGGTCTTTGAGGTTGCGGTTGGCGCCGCTGGTTTCCAGTCCGTTGATCCATTCGCCCAGCAGTTGTGTTTGTTTGTTCTTCATCGCATCGAGTGTGCTGTTCTGCAGTGCTGCCATGTGCCTGTTGCTCCGTAGCGTATTGGGGCCGGTTCTGTAAAAAATGACCGGTGCGAAGTCAGTGACCTTTGCCGTTCAAAATAGTTGTTCGGTTGCTCAAGGATATTTTTGATCCGGCGCAATGAATGCCCCGGTAACTCTAGTCGGCGCCCCTGAATCCAGCGATGTTTTGAACATTGGCACTGTAGTGGCTTCGAATATACAAGGCTGGCGCGTTTGAGTCGCGCCAACATTGCAAAACGAGGTGGCTATGAACGAGCAATCGCAACAACAGCAGAAACCGGACGCCGAACCGATCAACCGCAACGACCCGGCTATCGACCCGCAAGTGCCGGGGCAGAGTCCGCCCGCGCAACCCAAGGGTGGCACCGAGCAAGCGCAAAGTGCCGATCCGGCGGTGGATCAGAAGAACAAACATACCGATAACGACAACGAGTTCAGCCCGGGGTTTGAACCTGAGCCCGATCGTCCGAAGCCCGGTGAAGAAACCGATGCCGACATCGACACCGACGGCGGTTGATTCGCCCTGAAACGACAAAAGGCCGCATTCAATGAATGCGGCCTTTTTCGTGTGCAGCGCCCGGTCTATTTGCTCGGGTGTTTGGCCTGCAACTCTTTAGCGGCGGTCAGGTGTTTTTCCAGCGCCGGGAGCATTTTCTGCGCGAAGGCTTTCAGTTCGGGGGCGCCTTTGACTTTGTCATCGGTCACGGTGTTGGCTTCTTTCTTGAACAGTTCGATGGTTTCTTCGTGGGCCTTGACCTGGTTGTTGGCGTAGGCCGCGTCGAAGGACTCATCGCGCATATCGAGGATCTTTTCCTTGGCTTGCTTGACCAGGGTAGTGGTGTCCGGAACCTCGATGTCATTGGCTTTGGCAATACCGGCCAGTTCATCGTTGGCCTTGCTGTGGTCGGTGATCATCATGTTGGCGAATGCCTTGATGTCTGCCGATTGACTTTTTTCCAGGGCGAGACGGCTGGTTTCGATCTCCGCGATGCCACCCGCTGCGGCGTTGTCGACGAAGTCGTTCGAGGTGGCGGCGAAGGCACTGCCCATGCCGGTGCTCAGGGCTACAGCCAAGACGAGATGACGCAGGTTGAATCCGTCCATTGATGTTTCTCCACACAGGTTTTTGTTGACGTTATGCAATGGAGGGAGCGAAGCGGGAAAAGGTTTGATCGCGTTTCCGACAGGGCGACGAACGGCCACCGCTGGTCTGACAGGAGGTCGACAGAACGGCCCGACCAAGGCCATTCTGATAACTGCCAGCGCAATCGGTCGCGTTGGTTGCCGATCAATTGACGGAGGTGTTCCATGCCGGTGACTCATGACCTGTATCAGGATTTGAAGCTAACGAAGGAAGAGGTCCAGCAAAAACGCACCGAGGATCCATTTCTGGATGCACTGATCAACAAGTATTCCCAGGCGGACGCCGAAGTAGTCAAGGCCGAGACGGCGACCTCGGATGCACCCAGCGATGACACCCTGAAGAAACTCAAAGAGAAACGCTTGCAGGTCAAAGACAAGATCGTCGCGCAGTTACAGGCTCGATCCTGACCGTCAGTCGCTTCACCGCTTCACAATGGTGAAATGACTGAACGCAGCCCCCGAACGGCACCTCGAATGTACAGAGTCTTTACTCAGCGACTCTTTGCGAGGTGCCCCATGAACAAACCCAGATTCCCCAGTGAAGAGCAGGGCGGTTTCGACCCGGTGCCGACACATCCGGAACCCAACAGCCCGGCACACACCACCACTTTTCCCGAAGAGCCGGACGAGGATCTTCCTGAAGACGAAGATCCGGACAAGTTTGATAGATCCGGTAACTGACAGACCGCTATCGCTGGCAAGCCAGCTCCCACAGGCGGATTACGTCTTAACTGTGGGAGCGAGCCTGCTCGCGAAGAGGCCTGCACAGTCGAATCGTTGTTGCCTGACACACCGCTATCGCGAGCAGGCTCACTCCTACAGTTGGAATGCAATCCCCCCTGTGGGAGCGGGCTTGCTCGCGAAGGGGCCTGCACAGTCGAAATGATTGTTGCCTGACACACCGCTTTCGCGAGCAGGCTCACTCCTACAGTTGGAATGCAATCCCCCCTGTGGGAGCGGGCTTACTCGCGAAGGGGCCTGCACAGTCGAAATCATTGTTGGCTGACACACCGCTTTCGCGAGCAGGCTCACCCCTACATTTGGAATGCAATCCCCCTGTGGGAGCGGGCTTGCTCGCGAAGAGGCCTGCACAGTCGAAATCATTGTTGCCTGACACACCGCTTTCGCGAGCAGGCTCACTCCTACAGTTGGAATGCAATCCCCCCTGTGGGAGCGGGCTTGCTCGCGAAGAGGCCTGCACAGTCGAAATCATTGTTGCCTGACACACCGCTTTCGCGAGCAGGCTCGCTCCCACATTGGCCAAGACTCACTTCAATGCATCCGCCAACGGCAACCGCGCCATGTGCGTCGCCTTCAACGACCCGAGATACAACCAGTCGCCATATTCGCGCGCTGTGGTAATCGGCGAGTAATTGCCGCTGCTGGCGTCCTGCAGATTGGCGATCACCTTGCCCTCTAGATCCAGCCCCAGGACAAACCCGCGTTTCTCCACCGGTTTCGGCAGCACTGTCAGCGCGCGCACGATCATCTTGCGCACCAGCGGATGCCTGGCGGTACCGTCGAGCAAGGCACTGCGAGGTGCGTACAGTGCGACCCAGAAGCGGTTGCTGCCGTTGAACGCGAGGTTGTCCGGCAGGCCGGGCAGGTTGTCGATGAACAGGTCATGGGTGCCGGCCTTGGGTCCCGTCAGCCAGTAACGGCTGATGCGATAGGCGCCGGTTTCGTTGACCAGTACGTAGGCGTCATCCGGGCCGAGGGTCACGCCGTTGGCAAACTGCAGATTGTCCAGCAACACGCTGGTCTTGCCGGTCTGAAAGTCATAACGCAGCAGGCGTCCGTCGCCGCCGTGCTCGATGATCGCCTCACCGTCATGTCCGTAACCCCAGCGGCTGCTGGCATCACTGAAATAGGCATAGTGCCCGGACTTGTCGATCGCCACGTCGTCGGTAAACCCGAAGGGCAGGCCATTGGCCTCGGTGGTCAGGGGAATCAACCGACCCTGGGCGTCGAGCGACAGCAGACCTTTGACCGCGTCGGCGATCACCAGCAAACCATTGGGGTGCCGCGCCAGACCCAGCGGGCGGCCGCCAGTGTCGCTCAGGACCTTGCGCTCCTTGCCATCGAGGCTGGTGCGGATCAGTCGTCCGTCATGCAGGCCGGTGATCAGAAAATCGCCTTCGAGCAGCAGTGCTTCGGGGCCGTCGATATCGCCCGGGCCGACCTGTCTGGCGGCTTTAAGCCGCTGGTTTTCCGCGTACGGCCCTTCCTTCAGAGACGGTGCCGCCGATGGCTTCCACGCCACTGGCTGCACCTTGGTCGGCATCAGCAACAGAAACGCGATGACGAGGATCACCAGCAGTAGCAACACTCGCTTCATGAAGGGTGCCCCGTCCGTGCCAGATGCCTGAGTGCCATGTCACGCAGGGCCTGCATCGAGGTCGCCGATTCACGTTCGATGCGGCGCTTGAGCAGCAGCAGATTGGCCAGGCGCATGCCCAGTCCTTCGAACTGATAATCCAGCGTGCGCACGAACCGCGTGCCGTCACCTTGCTCCGCGCACTCGTAGGTCAGCAGCAACGACAAACCATGATCGCCCCGCGCCTTGGCGCACCAGCGGCGACCGGGTAGATACTCGGTTACCTCCCAGCGCAAATGACCGGCGCGCCCGCCCGCGTGGATGTCCTCCTCGAAGCGCGCACCGGCATGCAGCGGGCCTTGCGGGCCGTCGATTTTCAACGACGACGGGTGCCACTCGGGCCAGTGGTTGACGCTGGCGGCGTAGCGGAGCACGGCGATCGGTTCGCCGGCAATATCGATCTGGTGCTGCATGCGGGTCATGGGCGATCTCGAATAGCGCAACGGGGCGGGTTGCGGCTCCCAGTACAGGGTGCCGAACAGGTAATCCATCAGCGGAAAAACGATATTGAAATTGCGCTCCTGCATGCGTTCGCGACGGTGATGCAGTTCATGCAGATGACGCATCTGGCGAATCCAAGGCAGGCGGGTCAGCGGATTATTCGGCGGTAGATGCTCGCAGGCGTGAAACACCTCGTAGGCCAGATAACCCAGGACCATGCTGCCGCCGAACAGTCCGGCGATATTCGCGTTGAACTGCGCGAGCAGCCACCACAGCGGCAGGGTGAAAACCAGTGTATGCACGACGATCAGCCAGGCTGGAAACAGAATCACCCGCCAGTCGCGGGCGCCGTCATACGTCATGTGGCCGGGGGTGAAAAAGCTGTGATGGTCGCCGGCATGCCGGGCATAGAAGAGCTTGGCGAAGGTCTTTTTGTGATGGCCGAGATGGCGATGGACCATGTACACGGCAAAGTTGAAGAACAGCAGGGTCAGCGGCACGCTCAGCCATTCCAGCGGCTGCACCTGCTGCGCGCTGCTCCAGAAGGCGCCGATCGCCAACACGCCGAACAGCAGCACGAAAGCGCCGTGCAGCCACGGGTTGTACAACGGATGAATGGCCGCACGGTAGCGGCTGCGGAATGCCTCGGTGGTCTGCCTCAATGCGTTCACCTGCGGGTATTGTTGTTATACCCGGCAGATTAGCCGATCCGGCCGTTTGTGCAGGCCGCAGCATGAGGTCACTTGCGCCATGCTCCGGTGTAAAGCGGCCGACTCAGCTCAACGGGTTCCAGCGTTGCGACCAGTCGTCATCGGTAGCGATCACCTGACGCAGCAGATCGAAGGCCTGTTGCAGCGTCGCCGAGTCACGTTCGCGGGCGTATACCAGATAGGTCGGGTAACCGAACTCCGGGGCTTTGGTCACCGCTTCCAGCGCGCCGCTTTCCAGATAGCTGCGCACCACGCGGGTACGGAAGTAGCCGCTGCCGCCGTGTTCGAGGATGTATTGCAGGGCCAGCGGGCCGAGGTTGAAACTCAGCGCGGCTTTGGCTTTATCCGGCAGGGCGGCGTCGTGCTGGCGACGGAAATCCGGACCCCAGTCGATGTAGACGTAGGGATCCGGGCGGTTTGGCGCACGGACCAGAATCAACTTCTCTTCCAGCACCTGCTCGACCTGCAGGCCCGGCCAGTATTCCGGCTGATAGACCAGCGCGGCATCGAGCACGCCAAGTTCGAGTTGGCGCAGCAGGTTTTCGCCGTCGCGGATTTCCATGCGCAGGGCATGCCCGGGGATGTTCTCGCGCAGTGCAGCGGCCCAACTCAGCATCAACGGGTTGCACAGGCTGACTTCACCGCCGATGTGCAGCACGTTGTGATAGCCGTCCAGCAGCGGCAGGTCGCGCCGCGCGGCTTCCCAGGTCTGCACCAGTTGGTTGGCGTAGACCACGAAGGCCTCGCCATTGGCGGTCAGTTTCGCCCCGGCGCGGTTGCGCACGAACAGCGTACTGCCCAGCTGACTTTCGAGTTTCTGCACCCGGGCGGTGATCGCCGTCTGCGTGACGAACAGCTTCTGCGCCGCCGCAGCGAGGCTGCCATGACGGACGATTTCCAGAAAGGTGCGGGCGAGGTCGATGTCCATGGGCGGGCCGGTGTCTGAGGTGCGGGCATTGTAAAGGCAAAAGCCCCTCACCCTAACCCTCTCCCGGAGGGAGAGGGGACTGATTGGGGAATATTGAAGAAATACACCGACTTGAACGATCAGCGTTGAACCCATAATCGACCGAGATATTTCAGGTCGATGCGGGGCGCCAGACACTTTGGTCAGTTCCCTCTCCCTTGGAAGAGGGCTAGGGTGAGGGGAAGGCAGTCACCGCAAAATCAACTGGCCAACTCGGTCGAACGCACCCGCGCCCAGTCTTCCACCAACCGCGCCGGTGTGCCGCAGGCCTTGCGCTTGTAGACAAAATGACGGCACTTCTCGGCAAACTGGTTGCGGTTGTAGAGCATGTCTTCCTGCATTTCCTGCAATTCGTTTTCCCGGCATTGCTGGATCAGCGCCTGATCAACCCGCAACTTGCGCTCGCGCACGGCGGCATACTTCGGATCGCTCAGCACTGCGTTGGCCCGTTGCAGCAGCCACAACGAAAACTCATCCGGGCAGCGCGGGCCGATTTCCTGGAGCATGCCCAGTTGCAGCGCCTGCGTGGCACTCACCGGCAGACAGGCCTCGGTCAGTTGCTCGGCCATCGCCGGGCCGACGGCGCGGGGCAGGCTGTAGGTCCAGTATTCCGAGCCATACAGGCCCATGCTTTTGTAATGCGGATTGAGCACGATGTCGGCCCGGGCAAACACGATATCGGCGGCCAGCGCCAGCATCACGCCGCCGGCTCCGGCATTGCCGGTCACGCCGCTGACCACCAGTTGCCGGGCGCTGAGCAATTCGGCGCAGACATCGTCGATCGCCTGAATATTCGCCCACGCCTCGGCGCCCGGATCCTGCGCGGCCTGAATCACATTCAGGTGCACGCCGTTGGAAAAACTGCCACGTCCACCCTTGATCAATAACACCCGAGTGTCACGGGACTTGGCCCAGCGCAGCGCGTCGACCATGCGCTGGCACTGTTCGGTGCTCATCGCGCCGTTGTAGAACTCGAACGTCAGCTCACCGACATGCCCGGATTCACGGTAGCGGATCGGCTGATAGGCCTCGTCGCTGAACGGTTGGCTGGCGATCGACCAGTCGAGGCTCGGCACGTCAGCCAATTGCCCGGCCAGCACATGACGCGCCGGTTGCTTGAAGGTTTCTTCGCCGGCTTGTGGTTTGCGCCGCAACGAGCCGATCCACAGGCTGTGATCGCCGGTCGCGACCAGCACCGCGTCGTCATGCACGGCGAGGATCTGGCCGGGAATGCCGCTGCGCTGATCAAGATGCGCGTCGTACACGTAATACTGCCCGCCGGCCAGACTCGCCAAGACTCCGGGCTGGCCGTCAGCAGCGTCGATGCAGCGTTTGATGAAGCGCGAGCAGTCGTGCCAGCTGAACGTGCGGTCGTCCTGCTTCATGTTCGGCTGCAAGCGGCCCCGGACCTTGGGGTCGGTGTAATCGAGGGCGACCGGCTGGAAACCGTCGATGAATTTTTCGACCACTTCGCGAATGCAGCGAATCGCCGCATCACTGACCCGACCGTTGTATAACTCGGACTTGCGCAAGCCCGCCGGCAGATTGAATTGGCAGGTGGCCCAGACCGGGCCGGCGTCCATTTCCTCCACCGCTTGCAGGGCGGTGACGCCCCAGCGCGTCAGCTCGTTGCTGATCGCCCAGTCCAGCGCGCTGGCGCCACGATCACCGACGATGCCCGGGTGGATGATCACCACTGGGCGCCGGGCATTGCTCCACAGCGCATGCGGCACGCGGTCCTTGAGAAACGGGCAGATCACCAGGTCGGCGCCGCTGTGTTCGATCTGCTCGCACACCGACGCCTCATCGGTGAACACCACGACGCTGGGTGAGTGCCCAGCCTGGCGCAGCTCCAGCCAGGCACGTTGGGTCAGGCCGTTGAATGCCGAGGACAGCAGAATAATCTTCAGTGATCGCATGGGTTTCTTCCTTGAAGGGACAGCCGCGGGCTCTCGGTGAGCCGTCCTTGGCTTTCGATGGAGCGGGCAGATTAGTCAGTGCCTGGGGGCGGGCCACTGATCAGGGTCAAGGTTGTGTCAGTCAATATTTCTGCGGCGACGGAACGTCTTATTCTCAATAGTTTGCTTATGCTGATTTTTAATTACTTCAAATGTAAGCAGCGCTATTGCACAGTCGCCCCCTGATCTGGAGCCGGACGATCCCGGCAGAACGATGGTTTTTCGCAGCGGGTGGGACCCGTTTCAGGGAGCAAGGCATGGGTGATGTTCAAAACCCGCATTACCGGTTGATTGGGCAAATGTTCCAAAAGGACTATCGCTGGTTGTGCGCAGCCGTTGGCCGCACGCTGGGTTGCCCGCACAGTGCACAAGACATCGCCTCGGAAACCTTTCTTCGGGTATTGGCCCTGCCGGATCCGAGCGCGATTCGCGAACCGCGGGCGCTGCTGACCACCATCGCCCGGCGGCTGGTTTATGAAGGCTGGCGCCGCCAGGACCTGGAGCGCGCCTATCTGGAAAGCCTGGCGCTGGCGCCGGAACCGGTGCATCCATCGCCGGAAGAACGCGCGCTGGTGATCGAGGCGTTGCTGGCGGTCGATCGCTTGCTCAATGGCTTGTCGGCCAAGGCCAAAGCCGCGTTTCTCTACCATCAGCTCGACGGTTTGACCTACAGCGAAATCGGCGAACGGCTCGGGGTTTCCACCAGTCGCGTGCAGCAATACATGGTCGAGGCGTTCAAACGCTGCTATCAGGCGATGCAGGCATGAGGCCGGACGAAGCGGTGATCGACGAGGCGGCGCAGTGGATGGCGCTGTTGCAGTCCGGCGAAGCCAGCGCTGGCGAGCGCGCCGCGTTCGAAGCGTGGCGCGCGGCAGACCCACGGCACCAGCGGATCATCGAACAAATGGGCGGCGGCCTGAACCTGCTGCGCAACCCGACCTTGCGCGGGCTACCGCGCAACAGCCTGCTGCACAGCCTGAACGCACCTTCGAGTCGACGGCGCTTTGTCAGTGGCAGCTTGAGTGTGCTTGGCATCACGGTGCTGGCCGGGCTGCTCGGACGGCGCTACGGCTGGCTGCCGCAAGCGGGGGAGCTGGCGACCGGCACCGGCGAGCGGCGTGATTTCACCCTGGAGGATGGCAGTGCATTGAGCCTGAATGCGCGAACCCGGGTGGTGGCGCAATTCGATGCGACCCAGCGCCTGTTGGCGTTGCGCACGGGCGAGTTGCTGGTGGATGTGGCCAGGGATCCTGCACGGCCGTTCGTGGTCGCGACCGAGCACGGTCGGATGCGGGCGCTGGGGACGAAATTTCTCGTGCAACAGAACGACGATTCTACCCGGCTGGTGATGCTGCATTCGCAGGTCGAAGTGGTCACCGCCGGCGGTGCCCGGCAAGTGGTGGAGGCGGGTGAGAGTCTGCTGTTCAACGCCCAGGACATCCTGGCCCTCGAGCGCAGCAGCGGGCAGGAAAGCGCCTGGGTGCAAGGTCGGCTGGAAGTGCGCGACCGCCCGCTGAGTGAAGTGATCGACGGCCTGCGTCCATACCGGCGCGGCATCCTGCACCTGAGCCCCGAGGTGGCCGGTCTGCGCCTGAGTGGCCTGTATCCGCTCGACGACAGCGACCGCACCTTGCAACTGCTGGAGCGTTCGCTGCCGATCCGCGTCACCTGGCACAACCCGTACTGGGTCAGCATCCAGCCCTCAAGTTCATCTAATACCCGGTAGGAGCTGCCGCAGGCTGCGATCTTTTGATCTTTTAAAAGCAAGATCAAAAGATCGCAGCCTGCGGCAGCTCCTACACAGATGTGTGTGGAGTCCGGTTATAGGTTTATGACTTCTTGGCCTAATCACCGCCCTATAAAAAGCGCCGGCCCGCTGCTCATTCCCTGCAGACGCCTTCAACAGGGAAGCCCCTCGATGTTCTCATTCAAACAACAATTACCTCGATTGACCCTCGCCGCCGCGTTGGCGATGGGGCTGACGCCGCAGGCGGTTTTCGCTGCGGATCCTGCCGTGCAAGTGTTCACTTTCGACATCGCCAGTGGCCCGCTCGATGAGGTCCTGCTGGACATCTCGCGGCAGACCGGCGTACCGATTTCCTTCAGCCAGAAACTGGTGCAGGGCAAACGCAGCAGTGCCGTGCGCGGTGCCTTGGGCGGGCGTCAGGCCGTCGAGAGGGCGTTGCTTGGCAGCGGCCTGCAAGTCGAGCAGAGCGCCCAAGGCCTGAGCGTGCGCGAAGGCGAGGCGAGTACACCGGTGGCGGCCAAGGTCAGCGCCGTGGCCCCGGCGACCAGCGCCGATTACCGCATGGAAAAAGTCACCGTCACCGGCTCGCGCATCGCCCGTGCGCAAAGCGATGGCGCGACCCCGGTCAACGTCATTACTCATGAAGAGATGGAAGCGCGCGGCTACAAGAACGTCTATGACGCGCTGGCGACGCAGACGCAAAACACCGGCATGACCCAGGGCGAGGATTACGGCAACACCTGGCAACCGGCGGCCAGCGCGATCAACCTGCGTGGTCTCGGCCCCAACCACACCCTGGTGCTGATCAACGGCCGGCGCGTCGCCGACTACCCGACGCCGTACGACGGCAAGGTCAACTTCACCAACCTGGCGAACATTCCTTCGGCGGTCATCGAGCGCATCGAAATTCTCAGCAGCGGCGCCTCGGCGATCTACGGATCGGACGCGATTGCCGGGGTGGTCAACATCATCCTCAAGAAGCAGATCAATGGTATCGACGTCAATCTCAAGGGCGGCACCAGCGAGCGCGGCGGTGGTGACAATCAGCGCCTGCAGATCAGCGGCGGCGGCAGTTGGGGCGACTTCGACGGCTTGTTCGGCCTGGAGCTGACCAACCGCGATCCGATCTGGGCCGATGATCGCGGCTTCATGCAGAGCGGCCCGCTGGCGGACGTCGGTTACCGTCGCGACCTGAGCAACAACCGCTACCTCGGACCCGGCTGCGGCGCCTATCAAGGCACGTTCGATAACAAACTGCTCAACAACGCCGGGCGCTGCCGCACCGATCAGATGTACAACAATTACTGGACAATTCAGACCCAGAAGGAAAACTACGACGGCTACACCCGTGGCACCTGGCACTTCAGCGACAGCGGTCAGGTGTTTGCCGACTTGATGTATGGCCTCGATCACATCCAGAACAACACCCGTGGCCCGACCTTCACTTCGCCGGACTTCATCAACCAGAACAGCGGCAATCTGGAGCGCTGGTATCGTCGTTACGGCGCAGAGGAAATCGGCGGGCGCACCAGCAACAACAGCAAGTGGACCGACACTTCCTGGACCGGCACCCTGGGTCTTTCGGACAAGATCGCCGACACCGGCTGGAGCTACGATCTGGCCGCCAACCGCTCGGAATACCGCAGCGTCAGAACCACGCGCTACACACCGCTGTCCTCGATTCAGGATTTCTACCTCGGCCCGCAACTGGGCACACGCGACGGCTACCCGGTGTTCGCTCCCGATGCTTCGCGTCTCGACCGGCCGTTGACGCCACAGGAGTGGGATCAGTTTCGCAGCAACCTGACCCAGAACAGCAAGTCGGTTTCCACCAGCTACAACGCCTCGGTCAACGGCGATCTGTTTGACCTGCCGGCCGGTCCGGTCGGATTTGCCGGCGTGCTGGAGGCGGGCAAGCAGGAGTATCGCGTCGATCCGGACGACGGTCTGAATGACGGCACTTTTTATGGCGTGAGTCCGGCGCAAAGCTCCGGTGGTTCGCGCAAGCGTTATGCGGCGGGTGGCGAGTTCAGCATTCCGGTCACCGACACCGTACTGGCCACCGCCGCCGGGCGTTGGGACCAGTACAAGTTCAGCGGTCGCAGCGAGCAGCAGAAAACCTACAACCTCGGCCTGGAATGGCGTCCGGTCACCAGCCTGTTGCTGCGCGGCAGTTATGGCACCAGTTTCCGTGCGCCGGACCTGAACTATATCTATCAGTCCGACAGCAACGGTTACTACCCGGCGCAGATCGACTACTACGGTTGCAGTCAGGGCGTGCAGGGCGCGTGTGATCGCGGGCGGGTCGACTATACCCAGAGCGGCACCCCGGATCTTGAGTCCGAGCGCGGCAAATCCTGGACCTATGGTTTTGTCTGGTCGCCGTCGCGCAACTTCGATTTCTCCACCGATTTCTGGCGCGTAGAGATCGACGACCTGCTGACCACCGTCGACGAAAACCGCCTGTTGCAGCAAGAGAACGAATGCCGCAACGGCACCCAGGACATCAACTCGGCGAACTGCCAATCGACCCTGGCGCGTATCGACCGCAATCCCGGTAATGCCGCGATTGATCCCAACCAGTTGCAACGGGTGCGGGTCAATGCGATCAACGCCGCCAGCGAGCGGGTCAGCGGTCTGGATTTCAAGAGCAACATCCGCTGGGGCGCCGGCCAGTACGGCGCCTTCAGCTCGGCGCTGGGCTACACCCTGGTGCTGTCGCATTTCTACAAGGAGTCCGACGAGGCGCCGACGCAGGACTGGCGCACTTCGCGGACCAATTACGACTGGCGCAGCAGGGTCAACGCCAGCCTGACCTGGGATTACCAGAAGGCTACGGCGACGCTGATGGGCATTCGTTACGGCTCGGTGACCAACGGCGCGGGTGACGGGCGCCTCTCGCCATGGACGGTGTTCAACGCCAGTGCGCGCTACAAGCTCAATGACCGTGCCAGCGTCGGGTTGACCGTGAACAACGTGCTCAACCAGATCAAGCACGATGACTCGGCCGGCTGGCCGTATTACCCGACTGGCAACTATGACCCGTACGGACGGCAATGGTGGCTGGATGTGAGTTATCACTTCGGCAGTTGAGTGCGCGGTATTCGTGAGTAACGTCCTACGGAAACAGGAAGAATTTTCGCAGTAGTGGGGATATTTCCGACGACATTCTCAGGTTGGTCGTCGGAAGCGAGATCTATAGCATCGGAGCTGACATTGAAGTCGTGCACGGCCTGGACGCTCAGGCCTCTGATAACGGATGGATCATGCGAACTCACCACCTCGAATACGAAACGCCTGCTTATTCCCATCGCCTTCACTGGCGTGATAACCGTGCCAGATGCCCAGTGGAGGAGGTCGCGATGCCCAGCGCAAAGGTACCCCGGCTTAACGGAGTGAAGAGGGCTGAAGGCAAACCGGTCGACCTGCTCGTACGTGGTCAGAATATCGGCGATGACGCTTTCCTGATCGTTCACCTGACCGAAGAAGGTTTTGAGCTGAATGATGTCGTCAACATGCTTTCAACCTCTGAGCTTTACCTGCAAGGCGATATGGTCAAACGTATCACCGGCAAGTCTGTCACGACCGTACGGCGACTGCTGAAGGAAGGCAAAGCGGTACGGCTTGACCCGCAGCAGAGCGTCGTCGCCTACCAATATGCGGTAGTGCTGGAAAAGGCCATTCGCGCCTTCGGCGGACAGTCACGGGCCGAGGACTGGCTGCGCAAACCCAGCACCTACCTGAGCGGTCGCGTCCCCATGGAGTTTATCCGGCATTCACTGGGGTTTCAGATGGTGGAGCAGTACCTGGGGCAACTTATATACGGGGTTTACCCATGAATCCCTTGCCCTGGGACGAGCATTGGTATGCCTGGCGGCTGGATCCCGAGGTTTACGGAGGGACGTGGGACAGCGGAATGGGTTCAAATCTGAATGGAGGCCGATGGAACATACCCGGGCGGCGAGTGGTTTATGCCTCAGTCGATCCCTCCTCGGCGATTCTGGAGGTGGCCGCCAATCGCAGTTTTGATGCACTGGACAGTGAACCTTATGTGCTGACGTGTTTTGAGGTCATCAGCGAAGCTAAAGTGAAAGTCGTGCAACCGGAGGACGTGCCGAATCCTTACTGGTTGAGCCCCGCACACCCTTCACCGAATCAACAACTGTTTGCCGATGCATTACTCGCTGAGCATCCGTTTGTACTGATCCCCTCGGCGGCAGCCCGGCACTCGTGGAATCTGCTGGTGAGCTGCGAATTGGCGGAAGGGCAGTTCAGGATGGTCTCTCAGGAGCGGTTTGGGCTGGATACCCGGTTGCTGAGGGAGATGGCATTGGCTTGATGTGTTGTTGCCAGTTTTTTGCATAACCTCATCACCCAACGGTCTAAACCGGCCTCTATAAAACACCGCTGTCGATTGCACATCCCTGCATAAACCAAAACGCAGGGATGGCTGTTCATGATCCATTTTTTACCCGTTAGATCCCGTTTGAGCCTGGCCTTGCTGCTGGCGATCAACACCTTGCCGGCCGTCGCGGCCGACGAGCCGACCACCCAGTTGCAACGGGTCGAAGTGACCGGCACGGCGATTCGCCGGGTCGATGCTGAAACCGCGGTGCCGGTCACCATTCTGCGAGTTGAAGAACTGCGCGAGCAGGGTGTGAGCACCACCGAAGAACTGGTCAGCCGGATTTCCGCCAACCAGTCCTCGGTCGGCTCCGGTCGTTCGGTGGGTTCGAGCAGCGGCGGCGCATCGTATGCGGATTTGCGCGGCATCGGCCCGAACAAGACTCTGGTGCTGCTCAATGGTCGGCGTCTGAGCAACAACGCGACCAACGCGATCAATGGTTCCGGGGTCGACCTGAACACCATTCCGTTCGCCGCCATCGACCGCGTCGAAGTGCTGCGTGATGGTGCTTCGGCGCTGTACGGCACCGACGCCATTGGCGGGGTGATCAACTTCATCACCAAGACCAGCCTCACCGAAGGCCAGCTCAGCACCAACTACGACACGCCGACCCATGCCGGCGGTGGTGAGAGTCGCAATTTCAGCGGTAGCTGGGGCTTTGGCGATTTGCAGAATGACCGGTTCAACGTGTTCGGTGTGGTCAGTTATGACAAGCAGCAACGGCTGGCCGCCGATGACCGCGGCTACACCTACAACTATCAGCCTGGACGCGGCCTCGATTACACCTCCGGCACCGCATCGCCGGCCAACTGGAGCCAGGGCAGCAACGCCACCAACCCGTTGGCCGGTTCCGGCTGCAACGCGCCGGGTCTGCTGGCGCGCAACGGTATCTGCCGTCAGAGCCTGTGGAACTACCTCGATCTGGTGCCGGAAACCGAGAAGACCTCGGCTTTCGCCAAAGCCACCGGCAAGCTTGCGGACGATCACAACGTCAGCCTCGAATACTTCTGGGCCCGCAACGAGAACCGCACGCAGATCGGTCCCGGCACGCTGATGGGCAATCAGGTCAATCCGGGTTCCGCTTTTTATCCCGGCAACGGCATCACTCCGGGGCCCAACGGCTTCGCGCTCGACCCGACGCAACCGGTCGATGTGAACTGGCGCGAAACCGCGGTCGGCGCGCGCCAGCATGAAGATGACAACACGGGCCAGCGTTTGCTGTTGAGCTTCGACGGCAGCGTGGTCGGTTGGGACTACAACGTCGGCGCGTCGTATAACCAGAACAAAGTGGTGAATGCCATCGAGGCCGGTTACGTCAACGACCGCGCCGTCAGCGCCGGCATTGCCAATGGCATCATCAACCCGTTCGGTGCGCAGACCGCTGCCGGGCAGGCACTGCTGGCGGCCAATGCGGTCGACGGCGATTACGCCACGGCAGTCGGGCGAGTGAAGGCGATTGACGGACGAGTCAGCCGCGAGATCGGTGACTGGTTCGGCGCCGGGCCGTCGGCGCTGGCGCTGGGCGGCGAATACCGCAAGGAAGACTTCCATCAGGATTTCGCCCAGTTCGCCGCCGATGTGCAGAGCCTGGGCGTCGACCCCAATGCCAGCGTCGCCGGGGATCGCAGCGTCTCGGCGCAGTACGCCGAGGTCAACGTGCCGGTACTCGACAGCCTGGAATTGTCCGCCGCCGTGCGTCACGACAAGTACAGCGATTTTGGCAGCACCACCAACCCGAAATACTCGTTTCGCTTCCAGCCGTTCAAGGAACTGGTGGTGCGTGGTGCCTACAGTGAAGGTTTCCGTGCACCGTCGTTGTACGAGTTGTACAACCCGAACTTCACCACCTTCACCGTGGCCAACTACAACGACCCGCGCCTGTGCGCCGGCGGCAATCCGAGCAACGGTGGGATCGCCAACCGCGACTGCGCCCAGCAGTTCTACAGCCGCACCGGTGGCAACACCGACCTCAGCCCGGAAACCGCGCGCAACGTCACCGCCGGTTTCGTCTATCAGCCGTTCGAACGTCTGAGTGCCGGCCTGGATTTCTGGTGGATCAACATCGCCAACCAGATCGCCGAGTTTCCGGAGTCGGCGGTGTTCGAGAACCCGGAGCTGTACCCGGATCGCCTGGTGCGCAAGCCTGACGGCTCGATTGATCACATCGTCACGGGCCTGGCCAACCTCGGCAAGATCAAAACCAATGGGGTCGACGTCAGCTTCGATTACCGCTTGCCGAGCACCCCGTACGGCAATTTCGGCATTGCGCTGCAAGGCACCTACGTCAATCGGTACGAATACCAACAGCAGCTCAAGGGCGACTACATCGACAAGCTCGGCGATTTCCGTGGTGGCGACTTTTCTTCTGCCGGTGCCGTGGCTCGGTGGCGCCACAGCCTGACCGGCAGCTGGAACTACGGCCCCTACGGTGTGGCCCTGACAAACCGCTACACCAGCGGTTACCACGACTCCGACCGCGAGACCCACGATTACGTTGGCTCGTACAACGTCTGGGATCTGGCCGGTACCTACACCTGGCGCAAAACCCTCAGCGTGACCCTCGGCGCGAAGAACCTGTTCGACCGCGAGCCACCGTTCAGCAACCAGACCTACACCTTCCAGAGCGGCTACGACCCGAAATACGGCGACCCGTTCGGGCGGACGCTGTACACGCGGATCAACTACAAGTTCTGAAAAATGCCCAGAGGGGGCGGGTTTTAGTCACTTATTGATCTAAAGCCTGCCCTATAAAAATTGCCGGCCTGTTGCACATCTCAGGTAGGCAGAAGGTTTGGTGACTGTACTGGCGCCTTCGCGAGCAAGCCCGCTCCCACAGGGGATTAGCGGTGGGCACAACTTCCTTGTGGGAGCGGGCTTGCTCGCGAAGAGGCCAGTAGCAACACCGTGCAAAAAGGATCTGCCAATGTTCCCCAGGCTCATTCTGTTCAGCGCATTTGCGCTGTTAAGCCCAGTCAGTTGGGCCGCCCCGCAACCCGCCCTCACGGTCTACGGCGAAGCGCCGAAATACGCCGCCGGCTTTCAACACCTGGCCTACGCCAACCCCGACGCCCCCAAGGGCGGCACCCTGCGCCGTTCTTCGCTGGAAAGCGGCCCGTTCGATCACCTGATTCCGTACATCGACAAAGGCACCGGCGTCGCCGATATCGACGGCTGGCTCTACGCGCCGCTGGCCTATCGCAGCAAGGACGAACCCTACAGCGTCTATGGCCTGGTGGCGCAGCGGATGGAACTGGATACGGATCGCCGCTGGCTGCGTCTCTACCTCAATCCCCAGGCGCGTTTCGACGACGGCACGCCGATCACCGCGCAAGACGTGCGTTACACCTTCGAGCTGTTCACCACTCAGGGCAGCCTCAAATATCGCCAGCAGTTTCGTGACGTCGCTGAGGTCGTGGTGGAGTCGCCGACGCAAGTGCGCTTCAACTTCAAGAACAACGACAGCCGCACCTTGCCACTGGATCTGGCGACGCTGCCGGTGTTGCCCGAACACTGGTGGCGTACGCGCAATTTCGCCGAGGGCGCGGGTTTCGAGATCCCGCCGGGCAGCGGTCCTTACCGCATCAGCGCGGTCGATGCCGGGCGCAGCGTGAAATTTCAGCGGGTTGCCGACTGGTGGGCCAAGGATCTGCCGATCACGCGCGGTCTCTATAACTTCGATCACGTGAGCGTGGAGTTCTTCGCCGACACCGACGTTGCAAGGCAGGTACTCAAGGCTGGCGGCTTCGACTACAACCGCGAATTTTCCGCGACCAGTTACACCATCGGCTATGCCGGCGCGGCGCTGGAGCAGGGCAAATTGCTCCGCGAACATCTGGCGCCGGGTGCCGCGCAAGGTTCGCAGGGTTTCGTGTTCAACCTGCAAAAACCGATGTTTCAGGATCGCCGGGTACGGCAGGCGATTGCCATGCTTTGGGATTTCGAATGGAGCAATCGGCAGATGATGCGCAGCCTGTACCTGCGCCAGCGCAGTTACTTCTCGCACAGCGCATTGGCGGCCACCGAGTTGCCGGACGCCGAGGAACTGAAAATCCTCGAGCCGTGGCGCGGCAAGATCCCCGACGAGGTATTCACCGAGGTCTTCGAAGCGCCGAAAACCGACGGTAGCGGCAACATCCGCGCCGAGCAGTTGCAGGCCTTGAAGCTGCTGGAAGCCGCAGGCTGGAAACCCCGTGGCGATCAGCTGGTGAACGCCAACGGCGAACCGCTGCAGTTCACCTTTCTCAATGGTCAGAAGGGCTTTGAACGGCTGCTGCTGCCGTTCAAGCGCAACCTGGCGCAGATCGGCATCGGCTTCGATATTCGCCAGGTCGACACCGCGCAATACACCAACCGCGTGCGCAATCGCGACTACGACATGATCGTCGTTGGCTACCCGGTGAGTCAGGCGCCGGGGCGCGAGATGTTCAATTACTTCGGCTCCGACGGCGCCGACGATCCCGGGTCGAACAACTACATGGTGCTGCGCGATCCGGCCGTCGATGCCTTGCTCGAAGGGCTGGTGCAGGCCGACAACCGCGAAAGCCTGTTGCGCCATGCCCATGCCTTGGATCGGGTGTTGCAGTGGGGTTATTACTGGATTCCCAACTATTACCCGCCGGGGATTTCCACGGTGTGGTGGAACCGTTTCGGTCGCCCGGCGACGGCGCCGCTGTATGACGCCGGGCTCGACACCTGGTGGGAAATCAGCCCGACTGCGCTGACTGCCACGCAGATGCAGCAACAGCAAAAGGAGTATGCGCATGTGGGGTTATAGCCTGCGGCGTCTGCTGCTGATCGTGCCGACTTTGCTGGCGATTCTGCTGGTCAATTTCGTCATCGTGCAGGCCGCGCCGGGTGGTCCGGTGGAACAGGCGATTGCGCGCTTGCAGGGTATTGGTGTCGGCGCGGCGGTGGGCGGTGGGCACGTGGAAACCATCGGCGGCGAATCCCGCGCGACCCGTGGTCTGGACCCGAAACTGGTGGCTGACATCGAGCGTCAGTACGGCTTCGACAAACCGGCCGGTGAGCGCCTGTGGCTGATGCTCAAGAGCTACGCGCAACTGGATTTCGGCCAGAGCTTTTTCCGCGGCGCCAGCGTCACCGAGCTGATCTGGCAGAAGTTGCCGGTGACCTTGTCGCTGGGTTTGTGGGCGACGCTGATCACCTATCTGGTGTCGATTCCGCTGGGCATTCGCAAGGCCGTGCACAACGGTTCGGCGTTCGATGTCTGGAGCAGCGTGGCGATCATCATCGGCTACGCGATGCCGGGATTTCTGTTCGCGCTGCTGCTGATCATCGTGTTTGCCGGCGGCACCGCGCTGGACTGGTTTCCAGTGCGCGGGCTGGTCTCCGACAACTTCGCCGAGCTGTCGCCGTGGGGCAAAGTGGCCGATTACTTCTGGCATCTGGTATTGCCGGTCAGCGCGCTGGTGATCGGTGGATTCGCCACGCTGACCATCCTCACCAAAAACAGTTTTCTCAACGAGATCTCGCGCCTGTACGTGGTGACGGCGCGGGCCAAGGGACTGAGCCAGCGCCAGGTGCTGTACGGCCATGTGTTTCGCAACGCGATGCTGCTGGTGGTCGCCGGACTGCCGCAGGCACTGGTGACGGTGTTTTTTGGCGGCTCGTTGCTGATCGAAGTGATCTTCTCCCTCGATGGCCTCGGTCGCCTGAGTTACGAGGCCGCGGTGTCGCGCGACTACCCGGTGGTGTTTGGTTCGCTGTTCATCTTCACCCTGTTCGGCCTGCTGATAAAACTGCTCGGCGACCTGTGCTACACGCTGGTCGACCCGCGCATCGACTTCACCGCGAGGACTGCCTGATGCTGACTTTATCTCCCATCGGACAGCGCCGTTGGGCGCGGTTCAAGGCGCATCGACGTGGCTGGTGGTCGTTGTGGTTGTTTCTGCTGCTGTTCGGCCTGAGCCTGGGTGGCGAGCTGATCGCCAATGACAAACCGTTGTTGGTCGAGTATCAGGGCCAGTGGTATTTCCCGGCATTCAAGCGCTACACCGAGCAGGATTTCGCCGGCGAACTGCCGTTCCAGCCGGACTATCGCAGTGCCCAGGTGCGCAAGCTGATCGAGGGGCAGGGCGGGCGAATGTGGTTTGCGCCGATCCCGTTCGGCTTCGACACGGTCAACTATGACTTGACCGAGCCGGCGCCGAGTCCGCCGAGCGGCGAGAACTGGCTGGGCACCGACGATCAGGCGCGGGATGTGCTGGCGCGGGTGATCTTCGGTACGCGGGTGTCGCTGCTGTTTGCCCTGGCACTGACCGCCGCCAGTGCGCTGATCGGCATCGCTGCCGGCGCCTTGCAGGGCTATTACGGCGGCTGGGTCGATCTGCTCGGGCAGCGGCTGCTGGAGGTGTGGTCGGGGCTGCCGGTGTTGTATCTGCTGATCATCCTGTCCGGGTTTGTCGAGCCGAATTTCTGGTGGTTGCTGGGAATCATGGCGCTGTTTTCCTGGCTGAGTCTGGTCGATGTGGTGCGCGCCGAGTTCCTGCGCAGCCGCGGCCTGGAATACGTGAAGGCCGCACGGGCGCTGGGGGTTGGCGATGCACAGGTGATCAGCCGGCACATCTTGCCCAACGCCATGAGCGCGACCCTGACCTATCTGCCGTTCATTCTTACCGGGGCGATCGCGACCCTGTCGGCGCTGGATTTTCTCGGTTTCGGCATGCCCGCCGGCAGCGCCTCGCTGGGCGAACTGATCGGCCAGGGCAAGAGCAATCTGCAAGCGCCGTGGTTGGGCCTGACGGCATTTTTTGCCCTGGCGCTGATTCTTTCTCTGTTGGTGTTCATCGGTGAGGCCTGCCGAGATGCCTATGATCCGAGGGCTTGAGATGAGCGATAACCTGATCGAAATACGCGACCTGCGTGTGGCCTTCAACGGCCAGCCAGTGGTGCATGGCATCGACCTCGATATTCGTCCGGGCGAATGCCTGGCGCTGGTCGGCGAGTCCGGCTCGGGCAAATCGGTGACCGCCCACAGCATCCTGCAATTGCTTGACCCGAACATCACGCGGATCGACGGCAGCATTCGCTATGCCGGTGAAGAGTTGCTTGGTGTACATGAGCGTTATCTGCGGCAATTGCGTGGCAACCGTATCGCGATGATTTTTCAGGAGCCGATGAGTTCGCTGAATCCGCTGCACACCATCGAGCGGCAACTCGGTGAGAGCCTGGCGCTGCACAAAGGGCTGGCGGGCGCGCAAGCGCGAGCACGCATTCTCGAATTGCTCGAACTGGTCGGGATTCAAAAGCCCCGCGAACGGCTCAAGGCCTATCCGCATCAACTCTCCGGCGGTCAACGCCAGCGGGTGATGATTGCCATGGCGCTGGCCTGTGAGCCGCAACTATTGATCGCCGACGAGCCGACCACGGCACTGGATGTGACGGTGCAGCGCAAGATTCTGCTGTTGCTCAAGGACTTGCAGCAGCGGCTCGGCATGGCGCTGCTGATCATCAGCCATGACCTCAATCTGGTGCGCACCATCGCGCAGCGGGTGGCGGTGATGCGCGACGGGCGGATCGTCGAGCAGGCGCCGTGCGAGCAGCTGTTCCGTGCGCCACAGCATCCCTACAGCATCGAATTGCTTGATGCCGAGCCGGGTGGCGAAGCGCTGCGTCGGGAGAAAGCGCAGGACTTGTTGCAGGTGCGCGATCTGAATGTGCGCTTTCGTCTCGGCGGCGGTTGGCTGCGGCCGAAAACCTACCTTGCGGCGGTCAAGGGCATCGATCTGAATTTGCAGCGCGGCAAAACGCTAGGAATTGTCGGCGAGTCCGGTTCGGGCAAATCGACATTGGGTCAGGCGATTTTGCGTCTGATCGACGCTGACGGCAGCATTCGCTTTGCCGGTGAGGAGCTGGAACAGTTGAACGGCAAGCAACTGCGGCCACTGCGCAAACGCTTGCAAGTGGTGTTTCAGGATCCGTTCGGCAGCCTCAGTCCGCGTTTGTGCGTGGCTCAGATCATTGCCGAGGGGTTGCAGGTTCACAGCGATTTGAATGCTGCCGAGCGTGAGCAGGCGGTGATTGATGTGCTGCGCGAGGTCGGCCTCGATCCGGCGACGCGGCATCGCTATCCCCACGAATTTTCCGGTGGGCAGCGGCAACGCATTGCCATCGCCCGGGCGCTGGTGCTCAAACCGGATTTGATCTTGCTCGATGAACCGACCTCGGCGCTGGATCGCACGGTGCAGAAGCAGATCGTTGCCTTGTTGCGGCGCTTGCAGGAGGAGCATGGCCTGACCTACCTGTTCATCAGCCACGACCTGGCGGTGGTACGGGCGTTGGCCCATGACCTGATTGTGATGAAGGATGGCGAAGTGCTGGAACGCGGTGAGACTGGCAAGCTGTTCAGCTCGGCACAGCATCCCTATACGCAAGAGCTGCTGGCGGCATCATTTGCTGGTTGATGACAGTTCCAACGTAGAAGAAGGTGTATGCCGCAGTTTAGGGTGCGCCACGTGACCAATGTGGGAGGGGGCTTGCTCCCGAAAGCGGTGTGACAGGCTGCAAAAGTTGTGGCTGATCCAACGCCTTCGGGAGCAAGCCCCCTCCCGCCTATGGCCTGTTTATGACGAAACCTGGGAGCCAGACGCAAAAATCCCGCCACAGGGGCGGGATTTTCTTGAAGCCGGTTGCAGGTCTTACGACGGGAACAGCTCGGACAGCTTCATCGACAGCATCATGTCGCCTTCAACGCGCAGCTTGCCGCCCATGAACGCCTGCATGCCGTCGGTTTCACCGCTGACGATGTCTTTCAGAGTTTCGCTGTCCAGTACCAGGGTGCAGTTGGCGTCTGGGTTTTCACCTTCCTGGATGTCGCAAGTACCGTTTTTGACGATCAGCGCGTAGTGCTTGTCTTCGTCGGTGATGTTGAAACCGAAAACCAGATCCAGACCGGCAGCAGCGGCTGGGTTGAACTTGGCTTGCATCGCTTTTACGGCATCAGCTACGGAGGTCATGGTTCGATCCTTTCTTGGGTAATAGAAGTACAGCAAGGGTCACGATTATCCGGACTCAGCGGAAAGTGATGAGTTCCGGAGCCTTCAGCAGTTGCAGATGCGCATGACTGTTGAAGGAGGCCAAAGCCACCTCGCGACCGCGGAACTTCAGCTGGTTGAGCGAGGTGTTGACGATTTGCCAATTCAGTTCAAAGGCCTGTCGGGCAGGCATCTGGGTAATCAGGTGGAGCAGGGCGGTGATGGTGCCGCCGGAGGTGAACACGGCGATTTTCTGGTTGCCGTCGGCTTGCTCGAGGATGCGCTGCAGACCACCCTGAACTCGCTCGACGAAACCCAGCCAGCTCTCCAGCCCGGGGGTGTCGTAGGTGCCGGCCAGCCAGCGCTCGATGACCAGAGCGAAGATGCGCTGGAATTCGGCGCGGTTTTGCGCAGCGTTGCGCAGGATCTCGATGGCTTCCGGCTCGTCCGCCAGCATGGCCGGGATCAGCGCGCGGATGACCGCGTCGGCATCGAACTCGTTGAACGCCGAATCAGTCTCCAGCGTCGGTACCGACAGGCCCTTGGCAGTGAATTGCTCCAGCGCGCTGGTGGCCGTGTGTTGCTGACGGCGCAGGTCGCCCGCCAGGCAGCGATCAAAGCTGATCCCCAGATCAGCGAGGTGCTGACCAAGGATTTCCGCCTGGCGCACACCGATCGGCGACAGGACGTCATAGTCGTCTGCACCAAAGGAGGCCTGGCCATGTCGTATCAGATAGATGCTGCCCACGTCCGCGTCATCCCGGTACGTTGAAGGTTGTGGCGAGGTTATGAGGATGACGGAGTGCTGTCAATGAAAAAACATACGCTTGTTTGAAATGCCCGTTACAGGCCTGTTGCCAGAGGTTTCACGGCTGGCCGAGGAGCCGGCGCATGGGTATGCTGGAACCATCCCGCGCGTGTCTCTTATCCGCGCATTGCTTTAAGGAGTCTCTGTGGAGTTTTTGTCCGAGTACGCCAGCTTCCTGGCCAAAACCGTGACCCTGGTCGTCGCCATTCTGGTGGTGCTGGCCAGTTTCGCTGCATTGCGCAACAAGGGCCGCCGCAAGTCGGCCGGGCAGTTGCAGGTCAGCAAGCTCAACGATTTCTATAAAGGGCTGCGCGAGCGCCTGGAGCAGACCCTGCTCGACAAGGATCAGCTCAAGTCCCTGCGCAAGGGCCAGGCCAAGGCCGAGAAAGGCGAGAAGAAGCAGAAGAACAAACCCGAGAGCAAATCCCGGGTGTTCGTGCTCGACTTTGACGGTGACATCAAGGCGTCGGCCACCGAGAGCCTGCGCCACGAAATCACCGCGCTGCTGACCCTCGCCACGCCGAAGGACGAAGTGGTGCTGCGTCTGGAAAGCGGCGGCGGCATGGTCCACAGCTACGGTCTGGCGTCGTCGCAACTGGCGCGTATTCGCGAAGCTGGCGTGCCGCTGACCGTGTGCATCGACAAGGTCGCGGCCAGCGGCGGCTACATGATGGCGTGCATTGGCGAGAAGATCATCAGCGCACCGTTCGCGATCCTTGGTTCGATCGGCGTTGTCGCGCAGTTGCCCAACGTCAATCGTCTGCTGAAAAAGCACGACATCGACTTTGAGGTGCTGACCGCCGGTGAATACAAGCGCACCCTGACCGTGTTTGGTGAAAACACCGAGAAGGGCCGTGAGAAGTTCCAGGAAGACTTGGACATCACCCATCAGTTGTTCAAGAACTTCGTTTCCCGCTATCGCCCGCAACTGGCCATCGACGAGGTGGCTACCGGTGAGGTCTGGCTCGGCGTTGCGGCGCTGGACAAACAGCTGGTGGACGAGCTCAAGACCAGCGACGAATATCTCGCCGACCGGGCGAAAAAGGCCGAGGTCTATCACCTGCACTACGCCGAACGCAAAAGCCTGCAAGAGCGCATCGGCATGGCGGCCAGCGGTTCGGTCGATCGTGTGTTGCTGAACTGGTGGAGTCGCCTGACCCAGCAACGTTTCTGGTAAACCCGATGCAATAAAAAACGCCGGTCATTGACCGGCGTTTTTGTGTGCGCAGTAAACCTGAGGCTTAACGACGACGGAACAGCGGCAGCGGTTCGTCAGTGGCGGCCTGGTAGGTCACCGAGAAGTCTTTCAGGCTTTCCAGTGCATCGTACGGGTCCTTGTCGGCGCGCAGGGCGAACGCATCGAAACCGCAACGGCGCATGTAGAACAGCTGGTCGCGCAGCACATCGCCAATCGCCCGCAGTTCGCCTTTGAAACCGTAGCGGTCACGCAGCAGGCGGGCGTTGGAGTAGTTGCGGCCGTCGGTGAAGGCCGGGAAGTTCAGGGCAATCACCTGGAACTGCGCGACGTCGTTACCGATTTCCTCGGCTTCTTCATCGGCGTCCAGCCACACGCCCAAACCGCCATCGCGGGCCTTGAGCGCGTGAGCATGATCACGCCACAGGGCCAGCGGCACGATCAGGTCGTCGCAGTTGGAGATACCGTCGAGAGTCGCGTCCTTGGGCAGCAAGTGCCAGGTTTCGTCGACAACCTCGTTGTTCTTAATGATTCGCTGCATAGACGCGTTCCTTGAAGAGGTCGATGCCAATACGCTGGTAGGTGTCGATGAAGCGCTCGTCTTCGGTACGTTGTTCAACGTAGACGTCGATCAGCTTCGAGATCACGTCCGGCATGGCTTCCTGAGCGAAGGACGGGCCGAGGATCTTGCCCAGGCTCGCGTCACGGCTGGCGCTGCCGCCGAGGGACACCTGGTAGAACTCTTCACCTTTCTTGTCCACCCCGAGGATGCCGATGTGGCCGACGTGGTGGTGACCACAGGCGTTCATGCAACCGGAGATGTTCAGGTCCAGCTCACCGATGTCGAACAGGTAGTCCAGGTCGTCGAAACGGCGCTGGATCGACTCGGCAATCGGGATCGACTTGGCGTTGGCCAGCGAGCAGAAATCGCCGCCCGGGCAGCAGATGATGTCGGTCAGCAGGCCGATGTTCGGCGTGGCGAAACCGCCTTCACGCAGCTCGCCCCATAGGGTGAACAACTGGCTCTGCTCGACGTCGGCGAGAATGATGTTCTGCTCGTGGGAAGTGCGCAACTGACCGAAGCTGTAGCGCTCGGCCAGATCGGCGACGGCGTCGAGCTGCTTGTCGGTGATGTCGCCCGGCGCGACGCCGGTCGGCTTCAGCGACAAGGTTACGGCGACATAGCCCGGCTTCTTGTGCGCCAGGGTGTTGCGCGAGCGCCAGCGGGCGAAACCCGGATGCTCTTGGTCGAGTTCGGCCAGAGCCGCCGTCTGGTTCTCCAGAGCCTTGTAGTCAGGATCGACGAAGTGCTTGGCGACGCGATGCAGTTCGGCTTCGGTCAGGGTGGTCTGGCCGCCGCGCAGGTGTTCCATTTCGGCATCGACTTTCTGCGCGAACACTTCAGGGGTCAGCGCCTTGACGAGGATCTTGATCCGCGCCTTGTATTTGTTGTCGCGACGGCCATAGCGGTTGTACACACGCAGGATGGCGTCGAGGTAGCTCAACAGGTCCTGCCACGGCAAGAACTCGTTGATGAACGCGCCGACCACCGGGGTACGGCCCAGGCCACCGCCGACCAGTACACGGAAACCCAGCTCGCCGGCGGCGTTGTGTACCGGCTCGAGGCCGATGTCGTGGACTTCGATGGCCGCACGGTCAGCGGTCGAACCGTTGACGGCGATCTTGAATTTGCGCGGCAGGTAGGCGAATTCCGGGTGGAAGGTGGTCCACTGGCGGACGATCTCGCACCACGGGCGCGGGTCGATCACTTCATCGGCGGCGACACCGGCGAACTGGTCGGTGGTGACGTTGCGCAGGCAGTTGCCGCTGGTCTGGATCGCGTGCATCTGCACGGTGGCCAGTTCCGCGAGGATGTCCGGGATGTCTTCCACCGCCGGCCAGTTGAACTGCACGTTCTGCCGGGTACTGATGTGGGCGTAGCCCTTGTCGTAGTCACGGGCAATCTTGGCCATCATGCGTGTCTGACGCGAGGTCAGTTGGCCGTAAGGCACCGCCACGCGCAACATCGGCGCAAAACGCTGGATGTACAGGCCATTTTGCAGGCGCAGGGGGCGGAATTCTTCTTCGCTCAGTTCACCTGCCAGATAGCGTCGGGTCTGATCACGGAACTGCTTGACGCGGTCCTCGATGATCCGCTGATCGTACTCGTCGTATACGTACATATAAGTCCTGTTCTCAGGCTTTGGGCTACTCGGAAAACGCTGCGTTTTCGCTTGCTGGAGTCCGATGGTGCCTCTGCAATTACGCGCGCACGGCCGCGCACTCCCTAACGGAGCCGGGGCAATATACCCGTTTGCAGTTATGCGCAAAAGTGATGTTTGAGTATATGTAAAGAACCAAATCGCCTAACGAGAATGGCTGTCAACTAACCCACATTTGTCGTGCGGACAATCATCGTCTTAACTGTGGTCGAGTCTTTCTGCAATCACCGATAAAACCGACAAGAGGCGATGCAATGAGCAACCCAATCAAAGCAAGAAAGAGCGACAGCAGCGTCGATGCCTGGGCCATTCTGTTTCTGATCATTCTGGTGGTGGGCACGGCGGTATTCTGGGTCAGTCATCAATAAACGACCCGTCCGGGCCCGGTTCCGACGATTGTCGGACAAAAAACCGCAACCGGCGTCAATAGCCGCTGGCTGGATGGCTATAATGCGCGGCCATTTTTGATTGGGCCCGGATGATTCATGTACAAGTTTTTCCACCTCGGCCTGCTGCTGTTAAGCGCGGTTGCCGCCACCGGCGCGCGCGCTGAGTCGGTGCTGTTCCTTAATCCGGGTTCGACCCAGGAAGCGTTCTGGGTCAGCTACTCGCAGTTCATGCAGGCCGCTGCCCGCGATCTGCACATCGACCTGCGGATCGTCTATGCCCAGCGCAATGTCGAGTTGACCCTGGCTCAGGCCAGACTTGCCCTGCAAGGCCCCGAGCGTCCCGACTATCTGATGTTCGCCAACGAACAATACGTCGCCCCGCAGATTCTGCGCATGGCTCAGGGCAGCGGGGTCAAGCTGTTCATCGTCAACGCTGCGCTGACGCCGAGTCAGCTGAGTCTGGTGGGTGAGCGTGCGGACCGGATCGGCAGCCTGGTGCCCAATGACGAAGAGGGCGGCTACCTGATGATGAAGGAGCTGATCCGTTTGCATCCGCCCGTCGCCGCGGGCCAGAGCATCGAAGTGCTGGCCTTCTCCGGATTGAAAATCACCCCGTCGGCGCAATTGCGCGAGGACGGCATGCGCCGCGCCCTGGCCGAGCATCCGCAAGTGCGCCTGCGACAACTGGTGTATGGCGGCTGGACCCGGCAACGTGCCTATGAACAGGCGCGACAGTTGTTCAGCCGGTATCCGCAGGTGTCGCTGGTCTGGTCGGCCAACGATGAAATGGCCTTCGGCGCAATGCGCGCCTATGCCGAAACCGGCAAGACGCCCGGCAAGGATGCCCTGTTCAGTGCGGTCAATACGTCGCCGGAAGCCTTGCAGGCGCTGGTCGACGGGCGCTTGAGCGCGCTGCTCGGCGGGCATTTCACCTTGGGTGGCTGGGCGCTGGTGGAGTTGCATGACGTGGAGCAGGGCGTCGATCTGCAGCAATTCGGCGGCCGCGACCGGCAGATTGCGCTGTTGCAACTGATCGACAAGGCGCATGCCCGGCAAATGCTCGCAATGGGCGCCGCGCCGGACTACGGCGTGCCGTTTCGCAAGCTCTCGGCCAAGGGGCGACCGGCGTCCTACCGTTACCCTTTCAACCTGCAGACCCTGATGCACTGAGCCCCGTCATACCCCGGCGAAGTGCAGCACCAGCTTGACGATGGCGAACAGGGTCAAGGCAAACACGGCGGTAAACAGAATGCCCAGCAGCACGAAGTGGCTGGGCTTGCCATGAGTGAAGTCCCGCGCCCGGTTTTTCCCGCTCTGTACGCCAAACGCCGCGGCCATGACGCTGTGCAGCATCTGCCAGAAGCTCGGTGGCTTGTTGTCGACTGGATCGTCCATAAATCCCCCGTCTCAAAGGCTGTTCCGACAGCATAGTCAAACCCCGGCGATGTGCCGTGGTTGAAGCGTCTGGTAATAACTCGGCGCCGAAGCGATACATATGTACCGCCGATCGACGATGCGCAAATGGTCTCCTGTCCTGCCATTTTCAGGAGAGACAGGATGTCCACTCATCCCCCGAGATTACCCACGGCAACCAACACGCCGCGCACCGCGCCTGGCGCAGGCGCCAGTCTCCACGGCCAGTTGATCGAACAAACGATTCCCGGCTGGTTGGCGTCTGCCAGCTCGGCGCGGCGGGCCGCTATTAAGGGCACCGGCACGCAATTGCCGGATTGGCATCAGCGCTTGTCGGTCGAGCAGCAACAGGCTTTGCGAGATCGGGTTACCGGCAGTTTTCTCGCCCAGTCCAGTCTGGACCGAACGATGTCGGCGCTTGAAGACGTCGAGGCGTTTGCCGAGAAGCTGCTGACCAAGGCCCTCAAGGACCGCTTCGACATTGCGCTTGATCTGCGCAAGACCCTCTTGTGCCTGCGGCGCCCGCTGGAAGTCAGCGTGCTGGAGATAGAAGTCTCCACGTTTGAAGTGTTGAAGTTGCCTTTACTGCAGGCGGCGCTGCACAACTTCGAGGAGGCCGAGTGTGAGGCGGACGCTTTTCACCGCAAATCCGGGTTTGTTATCGAAACGGCGACCCCCGGCACCTTCCAGGCGGCCAGCGTGGGGATCACCGTCCCGGAGTTTTTGTCGCTCTGTCGTTCGTTGAACGTCGGTGCCCGCTATCAGGAACGGATCAAGCAATTCTTCCAGTCAACCGATGGGCTGCGTCAGCAATTCATTACCGCACAGAAAACCGCGTTGCGCGCCGCTGCCGAGCTGGCACTGCTGAAGAAGGACATCGAGCCGGACGACTACAGCATGATCCTGTCCGTCGTCGACGGCGAAATCTTTCCGCGGTTGGGCAACAAATCCGTCTGGTTTCGCGACCTGAGCCTGATGCAGCGCCGGATGACCGGTTGCGTGGTGTTCAGCATCAGTGAGCGTTATCGCTATACCAATGAATTCATCGTCTATATCCCGCATGACCCTGAACATCCACTCAAGCGCTACACCTCGGCGCAGATGCGCGAGATGTTCCGGCGCAAGTTCACCGCAACAGATGCTGCAGCCCCCGATGGCGAGCCTACGGCCTATCAGCGTTTTTTCAGTCAGTTCGTCGCCTACGCCGAGCGTCCCTATTACTACGGTCAGTTCACCCAGGTGGCCGCCGACGCACCGAGCGATCCATTGCACTCGATCTGGGTGAAGGTCGCGCAGTTGCTGCCGCCGATCTCCAGCATTACTCGCATCAAGGAACTGCCGCCCGAGCGTCAGGGCAAGCGTGAGCCGCAGAGCAATCCTTTTCTCGACCCGTTTGGTGTAACGCGAGAAGGGGTGTCAGGCCTGTGGGCCGACAATACCGACCTGTGGCAATACCTCTACGAACAGCACAGTGCCAAATTGATCGCCGACGCCCGCGCTCACGCCGTACCCACGGCGGATGTCGATGCCAAGGCGCGTGCGGAAAAACTCAATCACCTGTTGGAATTCGGCCTGTTGGCGCTGAACCTGGTGTCGATGTTCGTGCCGGTGCTGGGCGAGATCATGATGACCGTAATGGCCGGTCAGTTGCTCTACGAATCCTTTGAGGGCGCCATCGAGTGGAGTGAGGGCGATCAGCAGGCCGCCAAGGCTCATCTGGTCGATGTCGCGGAGAACCTGGCACTGATCGGCGTGATGGCCGGTGTCGGCAAGGGCCTGGGCAAACTCGGCGGGGTAGCGCCCGAGCCGGTGATCGAGAAGCTGCACCCGGTCGAACGTGCCGACGGCACCTCGCGCCTGTGGCGCCCCGATCTCAGCGCCTATGAGTGCGATGTCATGCTGTCTGCCGCTGCGGGCCCTGACGCGCAGGGCCTGTATCGCCTCGATGAGAAGCTTTACATTCGCCAGCAAGGCAAGGTCTACCAGACGTTTTACGACGATTCGCTGAAAACCTGGCGTATCCGGCATCCGCATGACGCGACGGCGTATCAGCCGATCCTCGAGCACAACCGGCTGGGCGCCTGGCGGCACAGCCTGGAGCGACCGCAGAGCTGGGACCGGTTGACCTTGTTGCGGCGTATCGGCCATTCGACCGAAGCCTTCACCGATCAACAGTTGCTCGACATTGCCGACCTCAGTGGCGTCAGTGACGAGGCGTTGTGCCAGATGCACCTGGAGCATCAGCCTGTACCTCTGCCATTGGCCGATACGCTGCGCCTGTACGAGGTTGATCAGCGCGTCGGACGCATCATCGAACAGGTCGAGCAAGGCACCGCCCTCGATGATCAATACGAGCTGACCTTGCCACTGCTCAGCGAAATGCCGCGCTGGCCGCGCGGAACAGTGATCGAGGTTTTCGACGGACCGCAATTGTCCGGCGCCGTCAGCAGCTATGGCGTGGAATCCATTTTGCCGCATGAGCAACCCGCAGCCGCCATCAGGCTGACCCGCGCCGAATTGCTCGACGGCAAGTTGCCCGAGCGGATTCTTGAATCGCTGGATGAAGCGCAAATCACCGGGTTGCTGGGGGCCGAACCGGCGCGTGTGGTCGAAACCAGACCGCTCGAGTTGCGCAAGCAAATGGCCGACTTCTTGAAGACACGCCAAGCGGCGATGTTTGAACGGCTGTATACCGAACCGCCGATGCACGACCGGCGAATCGTCAGCTTGCAGGCAGCCACTCCGGGGCTGGGCAGTTCGGCGGCGACCCGGGTGCTGCTGGAGGCTGATGCCGAGGAACTGGCTCGCCTGGAAAGCGGCAAGCGGCTACCGTTGAGGCTTCTCGAAGCCAGCCGCGAATATGCCCGGCAGAGGCGCTTTGACCACGCAGTCGCGGGGCTGCATATGGAGAATCTTGGTTCCGCCGAGAGCAAATGGCTGGCCCTGCGCGCACTGGAGAGGCTGCCGGGATGGTCGGAGCAGCTGCGTCTGCAAGTGCGCGAAGGCAGCATCCACGGGCCGTTGATCGACAGCATCGGCAGCGAAAGTGCCGGGCAAAGCAAATATCTGATCAAGCACGGGGCGGTGTATCAGGCGTGCAATGAGCTTGGGGAGGCACTCAACGGCATGCCGCGTCAGGGCGACAACTTTTTCGCGTCGATCCTGCACGCATTGCCTGATCAATCGCGACAGGCACTGGGTTTTGCCGATGTCACGCAGAGTGCGAGTCTGCGCCGGGCGCTGATCGAGCATGTGGCCCTCAATCGAGGTGAACTGGCGCGATTGGCGAGCAAGCGCTGGGGGGCGAAAAAGCTGTTCAAGGCGCCTGAACGCGTGCGTGGTCACGGTCTGGGTTACTACGCCAGCGGTCGCGGCCAGGGCGTCAACCCGTTGCTGGTGACGCGGGTACAGGATGTGTACCCGGCACTCACCGACCAACAGGCGGGCGGCTTCATTCTCAAACACCTGGCCGACGGCAAGACTGACGCCCAGATCTACGACCTGCTGCAACGACGCATGCGTGAATGGCAGGAGCTCGAATCTACGCTGGCGCACTGGGAGGGCGTGCCGACGCCGGAGCCGTCGCTGCAGGCAATGATCGGTGGCAAGCCGATTGTAATCCGCAACCTCAAGCAGAGCTGGCGCAATTCGCCACTGGCCGAGACTCAGGCCAGATTCGGGCGTCTGGACCTGACATGTGATGAACCTTTGCCAGCGCTGACGGCGGATTTCTCGCACGTGCGCGACCTGCACATCAGGGGCCGCTGCATTACCGATGCCAATGCCGATTCACTGCTGAGCAGTTTTCCCGGACTCCAGTCGCTGCGCATCAATGCGACCGGTGAAGGATTCAGCAAGGTGCCGTCGGCGCTGCAAGGCATGCAGGACCTCACCGATCTGACGCTCTACACCACGATGCCGTTTGCCAGCGACGTACCGCTGCGCTTGAGCGAGCTGACAAGGCTTGAAGCCTTGAGCGTGAGTTCGTCGAGTTACCAGCCCATCGCGTTTGACGTCAGCCGCTTGCGCCACCTGCGCAAGCTGGAAATCATCGCCTACTCATTATTCGACTGGCCCGCCGGCGCGCTGGACTTGCCGAATCTGGAGCGTCTGAATCTCAGGGGCACGGCGATCAACACGGTGCCGGACGGATTGCTTCAGGGGCATGAAACGCTCTGGTCGGGGCTTTCGCTGGACTGGTCAAGATTCTCCCGTGAAAACTTCAAGGGCGCGTACGAGTACGTCAAGAGCCATCCCGAGCACCTCATCGACCGGGAGGCGATGGTCAGGGATTATTGCCAGGGTGAACTGCGGCGTCTGGGTGAGGGCGTGAGCGAATCGCCCGAGGGCGTGTTCAATCGTTTCTTCGAGCAGTGGCCTGACGAACAACAGCGATATCGTGCGATCAGTGCACTGAGCGAGCAATACGCGGCGCTCGACGGCGAGCTCGGTCGCTGGCAGCAAAGCCTGCCGATAACGCCGCAATCGCTGCCGGAGATAATCGGCCGATCCAACCTCGCGCATGCCCTCAGGATGAATTGGCGCAAGGGCATGTTCAAGCGTTACGGAGCGACAATCACCGCCTCAACCCTGGATTTGTCGGGTCTCAAGCTCAGTGAGCTTCCGCTGCTGCCCGCTGACGCCTTCCCGCATGTGCGCACGCTGTTGCTGCAGGACCAGCGAGTGGCGGCCGGGCAGTTGCGCCGCTTTGTCAGTGCATTCAACGGGGTGCAAAACCTTGATTTGAGCGAAAACGCTTTGTCTGAGTGGCCGATCGAACCGGGAAGGCTGGCCAGGCTGTCGCGTCTGAACCTCGCGGACAATCTGCTGACCGACACAACGTCATTGCAAACCGGCTTGCGTGCGTTGCCGTCACTCGAACAGCTGAATCTGCAAAACAACCCGCTGACCACTTTGAATGTCAGCAGCCTGCAGCGTTTGAAGGCACTCAATCTGCAGGGCACGCACCTGCAAAACTGGCCGCTCGGAGCAGAAAACCTGCCGCAATTGACGTGGCTGGATTTGCGCGACACTCGGATCACCACACTGAGTGGGGCATTGCTCGAAAGCACTTCGCTGCTCACTACCAACCTGACGGGCGCGCCGTTGACGGCAGAGACGTCCGCGGCACTGCGGGCGGCGCAACAGCAGCTCGAATCAACCATCGGCCTGCCCGATGGCGCGCTGGAGGCGTTTGCCGCAGAGCCGGTTCCTGCGGTGTTTCCACCGGCGGAGGATGGTCTGTCGATTTCCCGGCATTTGCTGCCACTCCCTCAGGCCCCCGCAGGAGAAGGGCTGGCCCTGATGCGCCGGAACCTGCAGCGGATGCAGCCAGCGTTTACCGATGAGCAAGCCCTGGTGGTCATTGAGCAACTGCGCACCAGCGGTGAAACCGATGCACAACTGAGTCAGCGGATATCCGCCTGGAACCAGACCTTTGAAACGCTCGTGCGCCAACTCAATGGTTGGCTGTATACCCGCGAAATCCGTGGTCCTGACTGGACCATTTCCTCGCAATCCCGCAGCCTCGCCGCCTGGCGCATTCTGACTTGCTGGCGCGCGAGGTTGCACATGCCCAGTGCCACTGCCGATGCCGTGCTGGATCTCAACGGCTTGCAGTTGGGCGATTTCCCCGCGCTGCCGCAGGACTTCGCCCATGTCGGCAACTTGAACCTGACAGGCTGCCGGATGACCGCCGAGGGCAGCAATGATTTTCTCAAGGCCTTCACCCATCTGCGCAGTCTGGCGCTCAGTGGCAATGAGCTTGCGGCATTGCCCCAGGCTGTTCGGCAAATGTCGGCACTGGAGCGGCTGGAACTGTCCAGCAACAACTTCAGCGACACCGACCATTTGTATGACGTGCTGGCCGGGCACGCACAGCTTCATGAGCTGAACCTGAGCTACAACCATCTCGACGCGTTCGATGTGAGTTACTTCGAGCAGTTGCAGAGCCTGGACCTGCGCAACAATAACCTGGCCGAGTGGCCGGCTGGCGCGCTGGATGCGCAGCACCTGCAGAGCCTGAACCTGAGTCGCAACGACATCACCACAATTCCCGAGCAGGCGCTGGACGGGCGGTATGACCGCTTGATGGAGGGCACTGACCTTACCGACAACTACAACTTGTCGGAGGAAACCCTCGAGCGGCTCAGGACGTACCAGGCCTCGGGCGAGCGACTGCGGGTTCTGGGGTTCTCCAGGTCCGATCTCGAGGAAATGGCCGACGACATTGCTGGCGGGCTCAGTGAAACCACCAGCAGTATCGAGTCGGACGAAATCCTTCCCGGGGAGCAGGCGAATGCACGGCAGAAAGCCCCATGGCTGGCCAACCTGGCACCGCAGCAACTGGCGTCGCGGGATACGCTCTGGGACCAGTTGGCGGCAGAACCGGACAGTGAAGCATTCTTCCACTTGCTTGACCGGTTGCAGGACACCCAGGAATTTCGTGTGGCAAACGCCGATCTGACCCGGCGGGTCTGGGTGGTCATGGAGGCAGCGGCAGCCAGCAGCGAACTCAGGGAGGTGATTTTCGCCGGTTCCGCCACCCACGGTACGTGTGTCGACGGACGCATCCTCACCTTCAGCGGCCTGGAGAGCAAAGTGTTCACCTATAACGCCTTGCTCGATTTGCCGGCCGGCCGTCCGGGTATCAGGGGGCAGGCCTTGTTGGCGTTGTCACGCCAGCTGTTTCGCCTGGACACAGTCGATGAGCTGGCGCGCAGCGCGGCGGCGAGCAGCGGTTTTGACGAAGCGGAGGTGCGCCTGGGCTATCGCATCGGGCTGACCGGGGGCTGGGACGACGGGCTGGAATTGCCGGGACAACCGAAAAACATGACGTTCGCGTCCGGTGTCACCCCGCAGCAACTGGTCAACGCCCGGGCCGAAGTCCTCAGCGCCGAACGCTCCGAACGGTTTCTGGAGGACCTGATTCAGCGCGATTACTGGCTCGACTACCTGCGCGAGCGGCAGCCTGAAGCATTCAGCAAACTGGATGAAGCGCAATGGCAGGAGGAGGGCGAGGATGAAGAGCTGAGTGCCGACGACCCACTCTATCTGAGCCGGCTGTTCGACCAGGCGGCCGCGCGCAATGCCCGGCTTATCGAGTTGTCGCGACAGGAGATCGAACAGATCGCCGAGACGGCCGGCAGCGCACCGCGGCCCGGTTCGTCGAGGTCGTTGTCAGGCGCGTAAGGCATGGTGAAGGTCAATCCCCGGCACCCCGGGGATTGACCGGCCGATCACTCGTCGTAACCGAGGTTAGGCGCCAGCCAGCGCTCGGTCACGCTCAGGTCCTGGCCTTTGCGCGAGGTGTAGCTTTGCACTTGATCCTTGTCGACCTTGCCCACGGCGAAGTATTGCGCCTGCGGATGGGCGAAGTACCAGCCGCTGACGGCGGCTGCCGGAAACATCGCGTAGTGTTCGGTGAGGAACACGCCGCTGCGTCCGGCACGCATTTCGCTGGCTTCGGGATCGAGCAGGGTGAACAGCGTGGCTTTCTCGGTGTGATCCGGGCAGGCCGGATAACCCGGTGCCGGACGGATACCGGAATACTGCTCTTTGATCAGCGCGTCGTTGTCCAGCGCCTCATCCTTGGCGTAACCCCAGTGCTCTTTGCGCACTTGCTGGTGCAGCCACTCGGCGCAGGCTTCGGCCAGACGGTCGGCCAGTGCCTTGACCATGATCGAGTTGTAGTCGTCGCCAGCGTCCTGATAGGCCTTGGCGACTTCTTCGGCGCCGATGCCGGCGGTGGTGATGAAACCACCGACGTAGTCGGTCACTTCGCTGTCTTTCGGCGCGACGAAGTCGGCCAGCGAGAAGTTCGGTTTGCCGTCGGTCTTGATGATCTGCTGACGCAAGTGATGCAGGCGCGCCAAGGGCTTGCCGTCATCGCCGTACAGTTCGATGTCGTCGTCATGCACCTGATTGGCCGGCCAGAAACCGAACACTGCACGGGCGCTGATCAGCTTCTCGTCGATCAGTTTGGTAAGCATCTCGCGCGCATCTTTGTACAGCGCGGTGGCGGCTTCACCGACCACTTCGTCTTCGAGGATGCGCGGGAACTTGCCGGCCAGGTCCCAGGAAATGAAGAACGGCGTCCAGTCGATGTATTCGGCCAGAACATTGAGGTCGATGTTGTCCAGCACCCGGGTCCCGGTAAAGGTCGGTTTGACCGGCGCGTAGTTGGCCCAGTCGAACTGTGGCTTCTTGGCGATCGCCGCCGCGTAGCTCAGACGCTCGGTCCGGGCGCTGCGGTTAGCGGTGCGCTCACGCACATCAATGTATTCCAGACGGGTCTTCTCGACGAAACCGGCCTTGAGTTCCTTGGACAGCAACTGCGTCGCCACACCGACCGCACGCGAGGCGTCGGTGACGTAGACCACCGCGTCGTTGCTGTACTTCGGCTCGATCTTCACCGCGGTGTGTGCCTTGGAGGTGGTCGCGCCACCGATCATCAATGGCAGATGGAAATCCTGACGCTGCATCTCGCGGGCCACGTGGACCATCTCGTCCAGCGACGGGGTGATCAGGCCGGACAGGCCGATGATGTCGCACTTTTGTTCCTTGGCGACCTGGAGGATCTTTTCTGCCGGGACCATCACGCCGAGGTCGACGATGTCATAACCGTTGCAGCCCAGCACCACGCCGACGATGTTCTTGCCGATGTCGTGCACGTCGCCTTTGACCGTGGCCATCAGGATCTTGCCCTTGGCTTCCGGCTTGTCGCCTTTTTCCAGCTCGATGAACGGGATCAGATGCGCAACGGCCTGTTTCATCACACGGGCGGATTTCACCACCTGCGGCAGGAACATTTTGCCAGCGCCGAACAGGTCGCCGACGATGTTCATGCCGGACATCAGCGGGCCTTCGATCACTTCGATCGGGCGGGCGAACGACTGGCGCGACTCTTCGGTGTCTTCGACGATGTGGGTGGTGATGCCCTTGACCAGCGCATGCTCCAGACGCTTGTTAACCTCCCAGCTGCGCCACTCTTCGGTTTCGGCTTCCTTGACGCTGCCGTCGCCCTTGTACTTGTCGGCGATGGCGAGGAGGGCGTCGGTGCCTTCCGGCGTGCGGTTGAGGATCACGTCTTCGACGGCGTCACGCAGTTCCTGCGGGATCTGGTCGTAGATCTCCAGCTTAACCTCGTTGACGAAACCCATGGT